>NZ_CP136759.1:302500-605000 GCF_032931615.1 Palleronia sp. LCG004 | reverse complement strand
CCATGCGTGCCTCGATCGATTCCATCCCCTCGAGGTGGCAGCAGGCTCTCAGCACCACATCGCCGAGGCCCGGACCGAGATCCTGCATGGCTGCCTGAACGCGGGAACGCGCAGCCTCGACGCCCGGCCCGTGGAACACTCCCGGATCGAGTTCGGGCGCATCGGCCTGCGCCATCATCTCTTCCCAGTTCTGCTCACCGCCACCATCGCCCATCCGGGCGAGCTCGAAATCCTCGCGCAGCCGTTCGGCGGCCCGAACGAGGTCTTCCGTAAGGAACACCTCGCCATTCTTGTCTCGCCGCCGCGCCAGCATCATCACCGGGCTTTCGACGGTGCCGTAGCGAAGGCCGCGCGGGTCCGCCTCCTCGGCCTCGGAGGCCGGCACCTCGATCTCGCTCAGCATGTCCTTGAGAGCGACACGGCCGGACGGCTTGATATGATAACGCGCGACGCGGCCCGAACCGGTCGTGCCGATCCATCCCTTGAGCGCCATGGCCTCGGCGATCTCAGCATCGACGGTGCCAGTGCGCACTGTCTGTCCGTCCTTGTTCTCGCGAACGACGACGGCCTTTTCCATGCCCTGCGCCACGGCGAGGCAGGCACCGGGCTCGCTCAGCCGGCGCAGGATGCGACGGGCTTCGCTGGCGATCAGCTCCTCGCTCGGCGTGTCTTCGAACTTCGTATGTTTCATTGGAACGGCTCCACTTGTCCCGCGGGATGCCGAAGCACCCGCTCGCTGCCGTCCGAGACGCTGCAGCGCATGGTCAATAAGGGGATCGTCCCGAAGCTGCTCGCAGCGCCGAATCTGCCTCAGTACCGTCGAGGCATGACAATTCGATTGCCGCGCCAGCGCCCGGATTGATTCGCCACCCACCGTATGCTTGAGATACAGTCGTGCCGTATCGGGTACCCAATCCGGTAACTGGTCGCTAGCGCTCGTCGTCATGTGTCCGTTCCCCCAGTTCAGCACAGCCATTCGGCTTTATTCCATGGGCTCCCCATGGCCTTCTGCACACTATACAACCCTCGGTTGCATTGGTTAGCAGTAGGTTAACAGGATGGCTGCTTACAAACCATTGCTTACAAATATTTAACGCAAATCGTGACCGCCGTTCGCAACGCGTCACCTGGACGCAACACATCTTTTGGTTGTGTCAAAGCTCGTCGCATCACAGCGAAGGAGCACCTGCATGTCCGACATCCAAACCCGGCTCGCGACCCTGCGCCGTCCTCGCCTGCTTCTCAGCGCGGCGCGTTTCGGGCTCGTCGACTACGACCGTGACGCCGCTCTCTCCCGTATCGTCGGCGCACATGCGCCGGTCGACGGGCAGACCTATCTTGACACGCTCCTGGTGCTGGAGGACCGATTGAACGAACAGCGCAAGGCACGCGAGGCGAGCTACAGCTTCGCGCGGCATGTCGAGGTGCTCGTGGCGCTTCTCGGCGAACGCGCCTGCGCCAGTGAGGCTGCCACTGGCTAGGATCTCGGGGGCGGCGCAAGCCCTGCAGCCGCCCCCCCCCCGCATGCGCGCGGCCACGCTTGCGCGACCGCCTTCGCTGGACTACGAGCCTCCAGCATGAACGACGACGTCATCGCCCCCGCCCATCAGGCCGACCACGAGAAACTTCTCATCGTGGATTTCGGCAGTCAGGTCACGCAGCTCATCGCACGCCGCCTGCGCGAGGTGAACGTCTACTGCGAGATCCATCCTTTCCAGAACGTGACCGACGCCTTCCTAGAGGAATACGCGCCGCGCGCGGTGATCCTGTCGGGCGGCCCAGCCAGCGTCCGTGACGAGGGGGCACCCCGCCCGCCCAAGCGGATCTTCGAGCTTGGGGTACCAGTGCTTGGCATCTGCTACGGACAGCAGGTGATGATGCAGATGCTCGGCGGCCGTATCGAGCGGGGAGAAGGCACGGCCGAGTTCGGCAGGGCCTTCGTGTCGCCGACCGAAACGCGTACCGACCTCTTCGATGGCTGGTTCGACGACGGTCGCGAGCAGGTCTGGATGAGCCACGGCGACCATGTTGCCGAGATGGCACCCGGCTTCGAGGTCTGCGGGACCTCGCCCCACGCCCCCTTTGCGGTCATCGCGGATACCGACCGTCGGTTCTATGCGGTGCAATTCCACCCGGAGGTGCATCACACGCCGAACGGGCGGACGATCTTCGAGAATTTCGTGCGCATCGCGGGGTTCACGGGCGATTGGACCATGGGGGCCTATCGCGAACAGGCGGTCGCGGCGATCCGCGAACAGGTCGGCGACGGCCGCGTGATCTGTGCGCTATCCGGGGGCGTCGACTCGTCGGTCGCGGCCATGCTGATCCACGAGGCCGTCGGCGATCAACTCACCTGCGTGTTCGTCGATCACGGCCTATTGCGGAAGGGAGAGGCCGAAGAAGTGGTCGGCATGTTCCGCGACAATTACAACCTGCCGCTTATCCATGCCGACGAATCGGAACTGTTCCTTGAGAAACTCGACGGCGTCTCGGACCCAGAGACCAAGCGGAAGATCATCGGCGGTCTTTTCATCGACGTCTTCGACAAGCATGCGGGCGAGATCGGCGGAGCGGAGTTCCTGGCGCAGGGTACGCTTTATCCCGACGTGATCGAGAGCGTCTCGTTCAGCGGCGGCCCGTCGGTGACGATCAAGTCCCACCACAATGTGGGCGGCCTGCCCGAAAAGATGGGCCTGAAGCTCGTCGAACCTCTGCGCGAGCTCTTCAAGGACGAGGTACGAGCGCTCGGCGTGGAGCTCGGCTTGCCGCCGTCCTTCATCGGGCGGCACCCCTTTCCCGGTCCCGGCCTCGCTATCCGCTGTCCGGGGGAGATCACTCGCCCGAAGCTCGCCATCCTGCGCGAAGCCGACGCGGTCTATATCGATCAGATCCGCAAGCACGGCCTCTACGACGAGATCTGGCAGGCGTTCTGCGCCATCCTGCCCGTCCGTACCGTAGGCGTCATGGGCGACGGGCGCACATATGACTATGCTTGCGCGCTGCGCGCCGTGACCTCCGTCGATGGAATGACCGCGGACTTCTATCCATTCACCCACGAATTCCTTGGCGAGACGGCGACCCGCATCATCAACGAGGTGCGCGGCATCAATCGTGTCACTTACGACATCACGTCGAAACCGCCGGGCACGATCGAATGGGAGTGACAACCATGCCGCAGACGCGGCGCAGCTTGCAAATCCGCCACTTTTGACAGCAGATGCGTGGCATGAACGCCTCGCGAACAAGGACCCCGTCCCCACCTCGGGCCACTTCTACCCCGGATGCACAGGTTCGCCGCGCGGCACTCTGGATGACCGGGGCGGTCGTCTCGTTCATCTCGATGGCCGTTGCCGGGCGAGCCGTTTCGCTCGAACTCGATACGTTCGAGTTGATGACCTACCGTTCGATGATCGGCGTCTTGCTCGTTCTCACCATCGCCGGTGCCGCCGGGACGCTCGGTCAGGTTCGCGTCGACCGGCTGGGGCTGCATATCGTCCGCAACCTCTTTCACTTTACCGGTCAGAATCTATGGTTCTTCGCAATCGCAACGATCCCGCTCGCGCAGGTTTTCGCGCTCGAATTCACCTCGCCGATCTGGGTGGCGCTGGCCGCGCCGCTGCTCTTGGCCGAACGGCTGACACGGATGCGGATCGTCGCTGCGATCCTGGGCTTCGTGGGTGTCCTCGTCGTTGCGCGCCCGATGATCGACGGGGTGGGCACGGGCCAGATTGCCGCGGCCGCCGCGGCCATCGGCTTCGCGGGATCGATCGTCTTCACGAAGATCCTCACCCGTACAGAAAGCATCACCTGCATTCTCTTCTGGCTGGCGGTGACGCAGACGATCTTCGGTTTGATCTGCGCCGCCCATGACGGGCGGATGGCGCTGCCCTCGGCCACGACCGCGCCTTGGCTTGTCCTCATCGGTTGCGCGGGTCTCTCCGCCCATTTCTGCTTGACGACTGCCCTGTCGGTCGCGCCGGCCACGCTTGTCGTTCCTATGGACTTCGCGAGGTTACCCCTCATCGCGTTGATCGGAATGCTGTTCTATGCCGAACCCTTCGACATCTACGTCCTCGTGGGTGCAGCGATCATCTTCGGGGCGAACTACCTCAACCTTTGGTACGAGAGCCGACGCTAGCCCGAGCAAGTGTTGCCAGATTGCAGGGCAATTTCACTTTGCATTAAGTGACGCGGGTTTAGGCATTGCCGCATTCGTCGCGCCAAACGTAACGTGATGGGCACGCCGACAACTTATAGGTGAAGAAGATGAAGACGCTCGTCCTGACCGCAACGTCACTGATGCTCGCGCCGCTTGCGGCCGATGCTATCGGGCTCGACCGCTCGGGCCAGCCCGTCACGCTTCTCTTCGAAGATGGCAATTATGCCGAACTCAGCTTCGGACGTATATTCCCAAGCATCGATGGCAAGGACATCGCGCTCTTTGGCGGACAATCCAGCGGCTCGGTCGCGGAAAATTACAGCCAGGTTGGCCTGGGGGTAAAGTACCAGTTCACCGATCGAATTTCGGCGTCGCTTTCCTTCGATCAGCCCTACGGCGCAAACATCACCTACCCGATCGGAACGCCCGGCGGAGAGGGCTCTCTCGCTCTCGGTGGAACTGCAGTTACCATCGACAGCCGCGCGCTGCAGGCGCTTGGCCGTTACGAGTTCGACAACGGCATCAGCGTACATGGCGGTTTGCGGTACCAGGAAATCCAGGCCGATGTGCGCTTGGCCGGTGCCGCGACCGGCGCACTTTCGGGGTACCGAGGCTCGTTCGAATCCGACGGAGATCTTGGTTACGTGATCGGCGCAGCCTACGAGCGGCCCGAGATCGCCCTGCGCGTAGCGCTTACCTATATCAGCAGCACGACGCACGATCTCGACACACGCGAGACGGTCAACGGCATCGGTGTGGGCGAGTTGCCCGCCGCAGCCTTCGGATTGCCCGTCAATCCCTTCACCACCGCCACCGTTACCGAAGTCGACACGCCCGAGGCGATCCATCTCGACTTTCAGACCGGCATCGCCCCCGGTACGCTCCTGTTCGGCGATATCCGCTATGCGTGGTACGGTGACACGATCGTGTCGCCCGCTTTCTATGACGTGGCCCCCGATGGTGTGCGCAACTTCGATTCGCTCACCACGATCGAGGACAATTACGAATTCAACATCGGCATCGGCCGTCAGATCACCGACCGCTTCGCCGGTTTCGCCTCATTCGGATATGAGCGATTGACAGATACGCTGATCTCGCCCCTGGCTCCGACCGATGGCACCAAATCCCTGACGATCGGAGGCAGTTTTGAGCCGACCGACCGCGTGACGGTAACGGGCGGCCTGCGTTACGACTGGATCACCGACGCGGATGTGGGAACCCAGATCAACGGGCTGCAGATCGCGGATTTCGACGACAACAGTGCGATTTCGCTCGGGCTGAACGTCGGCTTCAGGTTCTGACCCCCGCGTGTCTCCGCGTGCCCTAGGCAGCCCCGCACCTCCGCGCTAGAAGGCCGGTCATGATCTATGCTTCCGGACGTGACTGGCTCGACGCCCCAGACAAGCGCATCATGCTCTTCGGCATGTCGGGCCTCGGCAAGACGCGGCTTTCGAACATCCTCCGCGAGAGCGGTGGCTGGTTTCACTACTCCGTCGATTACCGCATCGGCACTCGCTACATGGGCGAGCATATTGCCGACAATTTTAAACGCGAAGCTATGAAGGTCCCCCTGTTGCGCGAGCTTTTGCTGAGCGACTCGATCTACGTGGCAAGCAACATCACCTTCGACAATCTCGCGCCACTCTCGACCTATCTCGGTAAGCCCGGCGACGCGGATCTTGGCGGGCTGCCTTTCGACGAGTACATGCTGCGTCAGAACCAGCACCGGCAGGCCGAACTTGCCGCGATGGCCGATACCGTTCCCTTCATCGAACGATCCGAACGGATCTACGGGTACCGCAACTTCGTCTGCGACACGTCCGGTTCGATTTGCGAGATCGTCGATCCCGACGATCCCGATGATCCGACCTTGCACCTCGTAAGCAGGAACCTACTGCCGATCTGGCTCAAGGGGGGCGAGGCGCATACCGCCGAACTCGTCCGCCGATTCGATCGTGCCCCGAAGCCCATGTACTACCAGCCGGATTTTCTCGAAACGGCTTGGCGGGACTATCTGGTCGAGACCGACCTGCCCCCTGAGCGGATCCAACCGGACGAATTCGTCCGATGGACCTATGCGCGTGCGCTCGCCCGCCGCCAGCCGCGCTATGCCGCGATGGCCCGGCACGGCGTGACGATCGAGGCCGACGACGTGGCCCGCGTGAACTCTGCAGCCGAGCTTGAGGCGCTCGTCGCGGACCGGATCGACGCCACCGCTTGAGATCGCTTCCGGGCGGGTCTATTTCAGGCCCTCCCCGGTTCTCGGAGCCCTGACCGATCATGCCCATCAAACTTCCCTCGGATCTTCCCGCCTTCAGCGTCCTCAGGAACGAGGGTGTCATGGTCATGGGAGAGGCCGAAGCGATGCGGCAGGATATCCGTCCGCTTAAGATCGGTCTGCTGAACCTCATGCCGATGAAGATCCAGACCGAGAACCAATTCGCCCGGCTGATCGGAGCGGGACCGATCCAGATCGACCTGCGGCTCATCCGCATGTCCGAGCATCAGACCCGCAACACCGCTGTATCGCACATGGAGGCTTTCTACCGGCCCTTCCGCGACGTCCGGAACGAAAAGTTCGACGGTCTCATCATAACCGGCGCGCCGATCGAGCATCTGGATTTCGATCAGGTTTCCTACTGGGACGAGCTGCGCGAGGTCATGGACTGGACGCAGACCAACGTGCACGCGACCTTCGGCGTCTGCTGGGGCGGGATGGCGATGATCAATCATTTCCACGGCGTGCCAAAGCATCTTCTCGGCTCCAAGCTTTTCGGTTGCTATCGGCACCGCAATCTCGACCCGACCTCGCCGTTACTGCGTGGATTCTCGGACGATTGCGTCATTCCGGTGAGCCGCTGGACCGAGATGCGGCAGGAAGATATCGACCGCGCTCCGGGGCTGACCACCCTTCTGGAAAGCGAGGAGGCAGGCCCCGCGCTCGTCGCCGACCCGAGCCACCGCGCGACCTATATCTTCAACCACTTCGAATATGACGACGACACGCTGAAACAGGAATACGACCGCGACGTTGCAGCCGGCATTCCCGTCACGGTCCCAGGAAATTACTACCCGGATGACAACCCGTTGATGCCACCGCTCAACCGGTGGCGGTCACATGCCCATCTTCTATATGGCAACTGGATCAACGAAATTTATCAATCGGTGCCGTATGATGCTTCAGAGATTGGCTGCTAGACTCGCCTTCGCGGGACTTCTCGTCGCCGGTGGCTGCGGAGTCGTCGATCGTCGCGCGGATGCGCGCGAGGAACAGGCAGAGCGGGCATTTCCCCCGATCGGTTCCTTTGTCGAGGTGGCGGGACGGCGTGTCCATTACATTCAGGCGGGATCGGGCCCCGATCTCGTCCTTCTCCACGGGGCGTCCGCCAATCTCAGGGAATTCACCTTCCGCTTCATCGACATGGTCAAGGACCGGTATCGCGTTACGGCCTTCGACCGCCCCGGCCTCGGCTATACCGACGTGAAATCGACATTCGCCGATGCTTGGGAGAACCAGGGCGAACCGCCGCAATCCCAGGCCGCGCTTCTCTCCGAGGCGGCAGAGAAGATCGGGGTCTCGAATCCAATCGTCCTCGGCCATTCGTATGGCGGTGCCGTGGCACTCGCTTGGGGGATCGAGCACGATCCCGCGGCCCTTGTCGTGGTTTCCGGTGCATCCCAACCGTGGGAGGGAGAACTCGGTCCGTTCTACAGTGTCAACGGCTCGCGGGTCGGTGGAACGGTAGCGGTCCCGCTGATCTCAGCCTTCGTGACGCCAGCAATGGTCAAAAGCCGCGTGGCCGATGTCTTCCGTCCGCAGGACGCCCCCAACGGGTATCTCGACTATATCGGCACGCCGCTCGTCCTGCGTCGGGTTTCGTTCCGGGCCAATATCAGGCAGGTCAACACGCTCAGGCCGCAGGTCGTGGCCATGTCCAAGTATTATCCCGACATCACGATTCCGGTCGAGATCGTGCATGGCACTGCCGACGACATCGTTCCGCTCGATGTCCATGCCGAACCGCTTGCGAGGCAATTGCCGAACGCGCGGTTGACGCGGCTCGAAGGGATCGGTCACATGCCGCACCAGGTAGCCCGGGGAGAGGTGGTCGCTGCGATCGACCGCGCCGCAGAGCGCGCCGGATTGCGCTGAGATCCCGATCGCCATAGGTATGTCGGCACCCGCATCGAAGGTTCCCATCATGCCCCTTTGCCGCCGCGCGACGCGCCCCCGGCCTGTCAACGACGATGGCTAAGCGCGGATACCATCACGGAAATCTGGCTCAGGCCCTCGTCAATGCGGCACTCGAACTGATCGAGGAAAAGGGGCCGACGGGATTTACCCTGAGCGAGGCTGCCAAGGCAGCCGGTGTGACGCCGGCTGCGGTCTATCGTCATTTCCAAGGGCGCGAGGACATCATCGCGGAATGCGCCCGCCAAGGCTACGAGATCTTTGCCGAGGAAATGGAACGCGCATACGAGACCGGTCAGCCCTCGGCGCTTGCCTCCTTCGAGGCCACCGGTCGCGCCTATCTCGCCTTCGCGCGGCAGCACCCCGGACATTACGTCGCGATGTTCGAATCCGGGGTGAACGTCCAACGGAATGCCGACCTACACCAGATCGCAACGCGCGCGAATGCCGTTCTCGAACGGGCCGCGGGTGATCTGTCACAGCATATCCCCGCCTCACATCGCCCTCCTGCGCAGATGTTCAGCGCACATATCTGGGCGATGTCACACGGTGTCGTCGAGCTCTTTGCCCGGAATTCTCCGGGGACGAACGTACCCTACCCGCCCGAGGATTTGCTCGAAACGGGAATAGGGATCTATCTTCGCGGCCTCGGATTGCTTGCACCGGACGGCTGAGCGTCTTCTCTTACTTCGAGACGGCGACACTGCTCTCGCGCTCTTCCTCCGGCGGGGCTTTTCGCGCGCGAAAGATCGTCCATCCGTCCTTCAGTCCGGCGATCACGAACAGCATCGCGACAGCGGCGACTGGCAGGACCAGTCCCAGCCACGCAACGTCGGGTTCAACGTCCATGAGGATTTGCGACGCCATGGCGAGGATCGTGCCGCCAGCAAACACGACGAGCCCCTGCCGCCCTAGGAGGCGAAAGGCCGCCGCCCCGCGCGATGCGCAAGCGCGCGTGATCCATGGCAGACAGGACACCACATAAGCCAATGCGAGCATGTGCAGGAACCGCGGAGCCGCCAGATAGGTCTTGTTGTGCGAGACCACGTTGAATGGCACGCCCATCGCGCCAAGCTGCGCCATCTTGTGATTGAGATATATTCCGAGCGCCGGGATGTTCCTCCAGGCGAGCACAAGCACAAGAAATGTAATCGCAGTCCACAAGAGCGGCCGGGATATGGGCACGAGCCGACGACCAGCACGGTGCCTGACGCCGATCACCAGACCCAGAACAAAGATCGCCTGCCAGGCGAAAGGACTGAAGAACCATCCGCCCCCGCCGGGATCGTTCGGGATGTTCCACCTGTTCCATCCACCCGCGAGCCAGAGCGCACCGGACAGGGCCAGCGTCACGAATGGCGCGCGCATCGCCCCCCAAAGCGCGATCGGCGCGAAAAGCAGCAAGACGATGTAGACCGGCAGGATATTGACGTAGCCGATCTGGTAACTCAGCGTCGCCAGCCCCGTCAGAGCCGAGCCGGTTTCGCTGTAGATGAGGCCGAGATTGTGCTGGATACGGAACTCCGACCGGAGGAACGTGTCGGCCGCCCACGCATACATCCCGAGCACGCATATCGTCAAAAACAGCTGGACCAGATAGAGCGTCCAGGCCCGACGCCAGAGTGGCAGGACTGCGGCGCCGATCGTTCCCGCCCCTTGTCGCAGCTTCAGAAAGCCGCCGGAATAGGCGATACCTGCCGCGATCCCGGACATGAGGAAGAATGCCTCGGCCGCGTCGGAAAACCCGAAAGCCCTGAGCGTGAACCGTTCGTAGGGGTTCCCCGGAATGTGGTCGATCACGATCATGATAAGCGCAAGGCCACGGAACACATCGATCCGCGGATCGCGGATGGTGCGTTGCGGCAGCTTCGAGGGAAAGGCGACGATCTTGCGTCGCTCCGTGTCAGGACCGGACGACATCCGAGGCTTTCGTAGAAACTTGGTCAGGCTTATCCGCATGCGCCTCGCGCTTGGCCATCTCCGAACGATAGGCCGCCACGACCGGTGCAGGGTCGATTTCGTCCGGAACACGGAAAAGAGACCTCGCCCGCGGCTGTGACGTCGCCCAGATGAGAATTGGGGCCGCCATCATCGGCACACAGACCGGCAGAAGCCACCAGATCAATGCCGGTGCCAACCAACCGACGGCCGTCGCCACTGCGAGTCCCGTAAGCGCGATCCAGCGTCCCGCGATCCATCCTTCCGCTAGGGTGAGACGACCCTCTCCCCGCTGATTGGCCGGCCAACCACCGTCATGGCCCGAGAGGACCTCGATCACGCTGCGCGACTGGTACATGAGCAGGACCGGCGCGATGAGCGAAGACAGCAAGATTTCCGACAGAACCGACGCGAATGCCCGCGCCGCACCTCCGAAGCACGCCACGCGCCGCGTCGCGACCGCCTCGGCGAAGATCGCGATTTTCGGCAGTAGCAACAGGCCGCCAATCCCAATGCAGAGCGCCACGAATTCGCGTGTGCGATCATCAGGGAAGACAGGGAAGAGCTGGTTCGGCTCTGGGAAGTAATTCGGCAGCGGCGCGGTAATCGTGGCCAATACAGATACGACGAGGAACACGCCCCAGAAGAGGGAGATCAGGTAAGACGCAATGCCCTGAACGAAAACAAATCGGCTCCACTTTCTCAGGTCGGGCACGTTCAGAAGGCGCAGATACTGCAAATTGCCCTGGCACCAGCGACGGTCGCGGCGAACGTGGCTCAGAAGATTGTCGGGGCCCTCTTCGAAGGAACCGGATAGTGTCTCGTCAAGCGTGACACGCCAGCCTCCGCGGGCGAGCAGCGCGGCCTCGACGTAATCGTGGCTCATGATCGTGCCGCCGAATGGCGGGCGACCGGACAGCTCCGGCAAGGCGCAGCATTCGGCGAGTGCGCGAAGCCTGACGATCGCATTGTGGCCCCAGAACGGTCCGGTCCGCCCCTGCATCCGCGCGAGGCCACGCGCGAAGACTGGAGAATGGAATGAGGCCGCGAATTGCATAGCGCGGCCGAAGAGAGACCGCGCTCCGACCACGACCGGCAATGTCTGCAAAAGACCCAAGTCGGGCTCGTCGCGCATGCGCGAGATCAGCGTCGCGATCGTCTGGCCTTCCATCAGGCTATCCGCATCGAGCATGATGGCGAATTCGTAAGCCGCGCCATGTCGGCGAACGAAATCTTCAATGTTTCCGGCCTTCCTTCCGCGGTTATCGGTCCGGTTGCGGTAGAAAAAGCGCTCGGACGCGCCATCACGCTGCCGCAGACGCGCGAATTCGCGGGCTTCGCGTTCGAGCGCAGCCGGATCCCTCGTGTCCGAAAGAACGGCGAAATGCACATCGAGACCTGCGGCGTGGCAGGATGCATCCATGACCGAAATCCGGGTCATCGCCGCAACCGGATCCTCGTTACAGATCGGCAGCAGGACAACGGTCGGCGGCATCGGTCCCGGGCGCGGCGATGCCGCCCGCCCCGCGCGGTGCGGTAACAATCCCACGAAGGATTGCGCGGCACCCCATGAAAGCCAGGCGGTCGTAAGAAGGATCAGCAGAATCGCCGCGAAGTCGAGCGGCTGCAAGCCATCTACCGCGACCGACTGTGCCAGAAGCGCCGCGGCGACGACCGCGCTCAGTAAACTGAAGCCGAGTGCGAGACCGCGACACAATGCTGTGGCCCGGTCATCGCGCACCGATTCAGGCATCGGCACGCCGCTCGAGCAGGCGCGAAAGCAATGGTGCACCGCGCTTGTCGGCGGGCTCCAGAACCTGAAGCCTCATTTCGCGTGGCGCGTCCGCCGGAAGCCATTCGGCCGGATCCGCGACGGGTATATTCCAATCCTCGGGAGTCATTCTGTCTGCCATTGGTACAACCATGTTTCGCTCAGGGGCACATCGTTCGCCCGGAGATCGGCTCGAAGTTCGACTGCCTGCCCCGAGGTCGCGTCGACCTCGAGTACGAGACGCCAAATGTCGGTGCCGTCGATCCGCGACAAGACCGCCTCTGCAATTTCTCCGTTCGTTGCGGATGCCGATGGAGTGACCGCCTCGGGGTCATCGATCTCTCCGAGCGTGCCGCCCTGGAAATCGATGACGAACTTACGGTGACCGTTCGCGTTCGCGACGCCAGACACACCTCCCTCACCGGTCGTCGTCCGAAGAACGCACGCCTTGTCGGATCGTGCTCCGGCAGGGTCCATTCCCCAGTAAAGCCTGTAGTCGAACGACAGTTCGTCACCCGCGCGTGCTTCTGCTTCGGGCACCCAGAAAGCAACGATGTTGTCGTTTACCTCTAGCTCGGAGGGAATTTCGATCAGGCGTACATTGCCTGCCCCCCATTCGCCGACCGGTTCCACGATAAGGGAGGGACGGCGCTCGTAATGCGCTCCGGAATCGAGGTACTGATCGAATTCGCGGCTGCGCTGGACCAGACCGAAGGATTGGGGGTTTCGGGCGGCGAGGTAGGAGTTGGCAAGCCGGGGAGGGTTTGCAAGCTGACGGAAGCTCGTCTGTCCCGCACTTGTCAGGATCAACGCCTCGCTGTCGTGAACGGCGGGGCGGTAATCGTCAAATCCCCCACGATCGGACGGACCGAAGAGATACATCGACGTCAGCGGCGCGATGCCGAGTTGCCGGACATCCTGCCGCATGAAGAGACGTGTGGTGACGTCGATCACGGTCGTCTCGCCAGGCCTAAGAACGAAGCGGAAGGCACCGGTTACGGATGCGCTTTCGAGAGCCGTGTAGAACACGATCTGTTCCGCGCCCGGTGCCGGCCGCTCGAGCCATGCCGCGCTGAACCGGGGAAACTCTTCGTCTCGACCGGTCGCGGTGTTGACGGCAAGACCCCTCGCACTGATCCCATATGTATTACCGCGACCAAGCGCGCGGAAATAGCTCGCCCCGAGGAACGATACGACCTCGTCGTACCGCGAAGGATCGTTGAGCGGGGTGTTGATTCGGAATCCTGCCACGCCCGGAAGCGAGGGGCCGTTCTCACCCGACAGATCCGCGGCCACGCCGGGATCGACGCGGAAATCGTCCAAGGTGAACTCGATCGGCCGCGCGGTTCCGTCCGTCACCTCAAATATCCGGAGCGGCTCGCGGAAGAGCCAGCCCATAGGATAGGCATGCAGCTGGAAGACGGCATCGTCGCCGGCCCAGACGGCCCGGTCGGTGTCGAAGTTTATGCGCCGGTACGCATCGTAATCGAGCGCGGCCCATGGACCTTCGATCGGCGCGGGTGGCTCGTAGGGAGCCTTGGCGGCCTCGCGCATACTGTCTGTCAGCGCGGCGAAGCTGAAGCTTTCGCGCTCATCTGAGGGCGCATCCTGCGCCATGGCAGGAAGCGTGGACATGGCAGGCCAGATCGCAAGGGACGATGCCGTCGCAAGGAAATGCCTTCGGGATAGGGGCGCGGTGCGCTTCTTCATGAATCTACGAACGGTGTGCTGTTTCAATGGGGGTTAAAGTGTGGATCGAGCCGATGAGTTCAAATTTCCGACCGAGAAAACGGCACGAACTTGCCGGTTTGCCATATGGCGGCACGTGGCGTCCCAATATTAGGGCGATTCGCGAATTTCGTATCCCGCCCGGCATCGTATAGATACCAAGCGCGCCATCCTTGCGGATCGACGCGGCGGACGCTTCGCCAATCAAGACATATTTGTCCGGCCACGATCCCGTCTCTCCATCCCGAACGATCGACGCGTCGCGGCACCCGCTTCGGGATCGTGTGCCGGGATCCTCTTATCGGTTGCTGATCGGGTTCGCTAGCGCATCCGTGCGACAGTCTCATTTCGTCGACCGGATGAGCGGGAAACGGACACCCGACCCCGCGAACCGCCGCGCATCTCGAGTGCGGAAGCAAGTAGCGGAACGTTGCCCGACTTCCGAACAGCCTTCTGACCGGCTGGCCTTCAAAGCAAATTCAGTCGCCTCCATGGCCCGCGATGCGAAAGCTGTTCGGGTCGCGCGCTCGCCCCACGGACATACGCACATATCTTGACGCGGCGAGTTGAACTCGCGGCACGGTGGCGCACTTCCGTCTTTCAAACATCAAGGAGCTTCACCATGCTGAGAACGCTTGCCGTCACGTCGATACTTGCAGCAGGCTAGGCAGGTGCCGCGCTCGCGCAGGACGACACGCTTCGCGGTGGCTTGTCCGGGGGGTATTTTCCTTTTACCTTCGTGCGCCAGGACGAGTTGCAGGGCTTCGAGGTCGGCGTGATGAATGCTGTGGGCGGAGAAGCCGGACTCGACATCGCGTTCGAAACGATGACCTTGTCCGGCCTGATCGGCGCACTCGAGGCCGGACGGATCGACACAATCGCCAACCAGATCACGATCACCCCTGAACGCGAAGCGGCGTATGCATTCACGTAGCCCTATGTCATCGACGGCGCGCAGGTTGTGACCCGTGAAGGCAACGACGAGATCGGAAGCGTCGAAGACCTGCGCGGCAAGACTGTGGCGGTTAATCTCGGTTCGAATTTCGAGCAGCTTCTACGCGATCTGCTCTTCGCGGATGAGATTGACATAAGGACTTACGAACTAAATATCGAACAGGACACGGCAGTCGGGCGCGTAGCTGCCTTTGTCATGGATTGCGTCTCGTCCACCCAGGTCATTCAGCAAAGCCCCCTGCCCCTTTCACCATGCCGGCCAGCCGTTCTCCGAAATCCGCAATGCCGTGCCATTCCGTAATGCCGTGCCATTCCGTAACGACGAGGCCAGACGCGCACTCCGCGACCGCGTCGAAGAGGCGCTGAGCACGCTTAAGGAAGACGGCACATTGTCGCAGATTTCCCAGAAGTGGTTCGACAGCGACATCACGATCTCACTTTCGAATTGAACTGAACGATGCGCCCGCTCGACTTCGACTACATGCTGGGGCTGTTGCCCGTCATCCTGGGCTATGTGCCGCTGACTCTGTTCATGGCGGTGGTAGCGATGGTGTTGGCATCGCTCCTTGCCGTCGAGCGTGTGATCCGCGTGCCGGGGCTCGATTGGCTGGTCGTGCTTTTCATCAGCTTCTTTCGGGCCACGCCGCTTCTCGTTCAGCTATTCCTCTTCTATTATGGATTGCCGCAGATGCTTTCCTTCCTAACGAAGATTAACGGCGTGACGGCGGCGATTATGCGGCTGACGCGGCATTTCTCTGCCTACATGGCCGAGGCGATCAGGGCCGCCATTAGCGGCGTTGATCGCTCGCAATGGGAGGCCGCCCATTCCATCGGCATGACGCAGGGCCGGATGATGCGCCGCATCGTTTTGCCCCAGGCCGGTCGCATCGCCGCTCTCACGCTCGTCAATTACTTCATCGACATGATCAAGGGAACGTCGCTGGCCTTTACGCTTGGCGTAGCCGAGGTGATGGGCGCGACCCAGAAGGAGGCGTGTGGCAACTTCCTCTACTTCAAGGCGTTCCTCGTTGTGGCGATCCTCTACTGGGTCACCGTCGAGACATTGAACCAGGGCCAGAAGCAACTTGAGCTTGGCCTCAACAGGGCCTATGCGCGATGATAGCGGTGCACGGCCTTACCAAGCGCTTCGGCGAGACAACGGTACTCGGCGGGATCAACCTCGACATCTCCGAAGGCGAACTCGTAGTCGTCATTGGCCCCTCTGGGACGGGCAAATTCACGCTCTTGCGCTGCCTTAACTTCCTCGATCGTCCCGACGCGGGCAAGATCGCGGTAGGCGAGGTATAGATCGACGCGGCCCGTGCCGGTCGTCGCTAGATCCTCTCCCTGCAGCGCGCGACCTCGTTCGTATTCCAGAATTACGCGCTCTTCGCCAACATGACAGCGAAGCAGAACATCATGGAGGCCCTCGTGACCGTACAGGGCCACCCCAAGGCTGACGCGGAACGTCGGGCGCTCGACGGGACTAGCCGACAAGGCCGACAGCTATCCCGCGGCGCTGTCGGGCGGGCAGCAACAGCGCGTCGGGATCGGCCGGACGATGGCGATCGGCGCGAACCTGATGCTCTTCGACGAGCCGACTTCGGCGCTCGATCTCAAATGGGTGGGCGAGGTTCTGGACCTCATGCGGCGCGTCGCCGAGCGCCGCCAGACGATGCTGATCGTCACCCACGAGATGCAATTCGCCCGTGAGATTGCCGACCGTATTCTCTTTATGGAGGGCGGCCGCATCGTCGAGCAGGGTCCGCCTGAGGCAATTCTCAACGTGCCCTAGGACGATCGTCTCCGCCGGTTCCCGCGCCTTGTCGGCTGATCGCGCGACGAGCGTGGTAGCATCACACTTTTCTACGGGAAGAAAACCGGAATGCGAACTGCATATCAGGTGAATGGTGGTTGTGATTCAGCCCTTATACGGCATTCGGTTTATTTTTCGGTAGAAAGCAGATTTATTTGGTCCCGCAGTTTAATCGTCAGCCTAGTACTATAGCTTTGTCGGCAACCGCGTTCCAATGGAGCCGAGAATTGAAACCCTAATCGGCGGATCGCTGCCTTGGGATCGAACGGCTTTGTTGCGCAAAGGCTGGGGTGAGGGATTCATCTTGCGAACCAGCATAGTAGCTGGGCCGCATGAGCAGACCAACCCCGCCGAGCTACAAGACCAAGAACTTGCCAACCTGCGATGAAGCGCTGAAGCAGCGTGGCTCCCTGACCATCTGGTTCGATCCGGACATGGCCTGGGTGCCTCCGCCGACCGGCAAGCGAGGCAGACAGCCGTTATATTGCGACGCCGCAATTCAGATATGCCTCACGATGAGGGTGCTCTTCGGCATAGCCCTTCGGCAGAAGACCGGGTTCGTTGAAACCTTCTTACAACTGGTCGGGCTTACCTGGACGGTGCCTTCTTTCAGTACGCTGAGCAAGCGTCAGAAGACCTTGGCCGTGGCCATTCCCGACCGTGGCTCTCAAGGCCCGTTGAACATGTTGATCGACAATGAGGCATTGACCGCCATTGGTCCAAGGACAATGCCGAATGGCATCAAGGCCGAAGGTGAAGGCGAGTGGCACGCCCTCAAGCATGGTGGCGCGAAGCGCCGTCTCTGGCGCAAGATCCACATCGGCGTCGACGAGCACACACTGGAAATTCGGGCCATCCACTGCCCGACAGGCAATTTTCAAAGCAAATCTGCCGAGAGGGAGGTCACCGGTAGCATCGTTGCTGATGCGCCCATGCTGCCCGAACTGCTCGGCCAGATCCCTGCTGACGTGGAGATCGGGTCGGTCACCGCGAACGGTGCCCACGATACCCGCAGATGCCACGACGCGGTCGCGGACCGGGGCGCAAACGCCGTGATACCGCCGCACAAGAACGCCAAGCCATGGAAGCCATCGCCCGGAACGGGCCCTGCGCGCGTCGAAATACCTTGGCCGCGCCATCTGGCGAAAATGGAGCGGATACCACCGCCGAAGCCGCGCCGAGACGAAGATGCATTGCGTGAAGCTGCTGGGGCAGAGCCTCATGGCACGCGACTTCGATTCCCAAGTCGCGGATCTCAAGGTCCGCGCCGCCGTGCTGAACGGTTACACCGCGCTCGGCATACCCATCACCGAGCCTGTAGGATAAGTGCGTCGGGGGAAAGGGGATGTTCGCCATTCACGCCATTTGCGCAACAGAGCCGGGATCTACAAAACCGAAAATACTTTAAAAATACAGGCCCATATGTCCCGGTAAAGCGGACAAGGAACGCAATGCATATCACTGGCTCACAAGCTAAGTGGAAGATTTCGCCATCGACGGCCCAGCATGATTCGCTCTCTTGCAGCCCGAACCGGGTTGTAATTGTCTGCTTTGACCTCAACCCAGTCTATCCTACTCACAATTGCAGTTCGGGCCGGAACTGATTATCCGGCCTTATGTCGCTCGACAGACTTGCCGGTAGACCTTCTACCCCCGCGAATTACCTAACTGATTATCTTACGGTTGTATTTAATCCCACAACACATCCGTACATAGTAATTTACTATAACGCTAGTTAGCTGTTGACCAACAGATCAACTCAAAGTCTATAAAATGTAACCGATTGCATTTTACAATGATTATTGAGCCAATCTGTGTCCAACCATGACAGTACCAGCGCTCACCTTGAGCGAAAAGTAAACAAAAGAGTCGAATGGCTAGACTTAGCACGAGGTGCAACAATTATCTTGGTTGTATTTCTACATTCCTCGCATACTGCATCCGTTATTGGTCCTATCAACGAAACTGTTAGGTGGCTGAATACAAACCTTTTACTAGACTTAAGAATGCCTCTGTTCTTTTTCTGCTCAGGGGTTTTAGGTTATTGGGGTTTGAGGAAGCCTTGGAGAACGGTCGCCGTAAGCCGGTTTAGGGTCCTTATTTGGATTATATTTGCCTGGACGCTAATAAGTTTTGGACTTGAACGCCTGATCGATTTATATCCACAGTATGATGGCTTGCATCATTGGAGTCGACTTTTTTGGGACCCCATAAGCAATCTATGGTTCGTATATGCCATTTTAATCATTTCACTCATAATACGTTTAGTATCGAGCTTTCGGCGAAGGCATCAGGTCTCCATTGTTGCGGGAATCAACATCGGTTTAATGATACTGGTTCAGTTCGGACCTACTGTTATCGCAAACTCTTTCGTTCAGCAGTTACCTGACTACGCACTTCTAAGCTTCTTCACTGGATATCTTTTCGCACCAAATGTTGTCTCATCTCTTGAAAGACTTCGGAATGCATTCGTTTCATTTGGGATTGGGGTAACGTGCTGGTTCGCGGTAAATCTGATTGACACCTTAATCGCAACCACTAATGTGAATCTTATCAGGTTCATCTATTCGATCCCCATGATCTTTATGGCACTCGGTCTCGCGAGGTTGATCTGCGAATGGACATGGGGAGCAAATAAACTTAGCTGGCTAGGTAAGCGTACCCTGGAGGTATTTCTATTTCACCAGATATTTATTGCCGTTGGCTTTGCGATGCTGGTAGAATTAGGCATCACGTCCGGAACTCTTGCGCTGTTTTTCATTTCAGGCTTTGCACTTTGCGGATCCATACTTGCCGAACGAATAACTAAATATCTTGGACTATCTATTCTTTTTCAACCCCCGGCGATTCAAGGTTGGGCGAGAAAGTTCTCTCTACAACTTAAATCTCACGAAGCAAGATAGGCTGTCGCTCGACAAATGAAACGTAAGATTTCTCCAGTCTGCGCGGTCCGCGATCAGTCTTCGCATTTAATGTTTCCGTCCATTTCTAACGGATTACTACCCCAGCACTGACGCTTAACGGGCCGTGGGGTCCCGTTTGCTTGTAGCGAAAGTGCGCTTTCCCCCCTTCGACCACCGAGAAGATCCAGATCCCAGCCCGAAGACCAATCACCGGATCCAAGTCCCTACCGGCCCGCCAAAAACCACAATAAATTCTGTCAGATCAATGCCGATGTGCCCCACGAATTCGGACAAGAATGGCAATTTATATTAACGGCTTGCAAGCCGGGTGGACCACGTCGCGATCCGCGGTGCAGTATGACCCTCGAGAACACCGACGCCGGAAACGGCGGTTACTGCCCGCGCACAGGACGCCATTGCTGACGCGTGCGAGCACTCGCGGCACCAAGAGTCTGTACGCCCCGCCGAAGAGCGTCGCCCGTCCCTCTCGGCTCGTTTGTGGCGCAAGGTGTGGGTACGCGATGACAACCGCAATCGCGTGCAGGACAAGGGCGACGCCGATTATGAGCGCATCCAAGCGGCACAGCGGCGCTAGCGCGGGGAGGATCGGTATTGGCATTGTTGCAGAACTCACGCTTGAGGCATGACTTCCCCTTCCCCCGCTGAGGTTATGCGACGCGAACGATCTCGGCAGTGCCGAGGGCATTGAAGCGGTTCATGAGTGCGACGCGAATGTGGATCTCGGCGGTTTGGCGGTCAGGGTCTCTTGCGGCTATGCGTTCGCCGAATGCTTTGAGGCATCGCATTTTCGCCTCCACGCGGCTGCGTGCGTGGTATCCGGTCCAGTACTTCCAGAATGCTCTGCCGTAATGCTTCGTGGCGCGCAGCGTCTCGTTCCGCGCCTTCGCTGCCGGGCCGTCTTCCTTCCAGGCGCGCCCGTTTCTCCGGATCGGGATGATCGGTGTGGCTTGCCGGTCGGCGATAGCAGCATGGCAGCGACGTGTGTCGTAGGCACCGTCGGCGGTCACCGTGCCGATCTGCTCGTCCTCGGGGATCTGGCCGAGTAGCTCGGGTAGGATCGGGCTGTCGCCATCGCGGCTTGGAGTGAACTCGACGGCCCGGATGTCGGAAGTGGCCGTATCCATGGCGAGATGCACCTTGCGCCACTGACGACGGCCTTGGGCGCCATGCTTGCGCGCCTGCCACTCACCGTCGCCGAGGAACTTGATGCCCGTGCTATCCACGAGCAAGTTGAGCGGGCCATCGGAGCAGCGATACGGGATCTGGACCGCCAAGGTCTTTTGCCTGCGGCACAGGGTGCTGAAGTCGGGGACGGACCAGTTCAGCCCCGCCAACCGGAGCAGGCTGGCCACCATACCGGCGGTCTGTCGCAAGGGCAGCTTGAAGAGAACTTTGACCGACAGACAAAACTGGATAGCGGCATCTGAGAAGACGGGTGGACGTCCGAGCCGACCTTTATGCGGCGCCAGCCAAGCCATCTCCCGGTCTATCCAGATCAGCATTGAGCCGCGCTTGCGCAAGGCAGCGTTGTAGCTGGACCAGTTCGTCGTGCGGTAGCGGGCGGGGGAAGGCTTGCTCATGCAGCCCGTCTAACCAACTGGATTCACGCTGTGAATCGCCCGCAGACAGAGTTCTGCAACAACGCCCCTCCACGCTGTCGTTCTCGAGCCGAGCACGCAGTGTTGCCTTCAGTGAGAACCGTAGGGCATCTTCATCCGCCAGCGCTTTCAAAGATCTACGCCGACGCTCGGCCACCATGTAGAACAGCCGCTCGGAGAACTCCGAGACCTTCTCTCGACGCCTTGCCGATACCATGCTGTATGGGTTGCTGGCTTTCGCGAGGGCCTCGCCGCGCGCTTCGCCGAGGTGCAGACGGGCGAGTTCGTCGACCGTTTCGGAAACGAAGCGCACGCCATTCAGGCTCGCAAGGCAAATCGCTTCCTGCACGTCCTGAGGCGCATCTCGCAGCCGCCGCATGACGACCTTGAAGATGTCCTGGGTCTCGGTCAGCGCCTCGGCAAGACCTTCCTCGGTCAGTGCCGCCTGCGGATCGAAATCCTCGAAAAAGTCTTCGTTCTCCCGTAGGAAGGCGATGATCTGTTCGAGGTGACGCGGGTTGCCACCTGCGTGGTCGAGCAAGGCTGCTGCCTGCTCCGGCAGGAGCCCCGGAAAGGCATCCTGTAACGCCTCTGACAAGTCCGGGACGACCGGCAGATCGATCTCGAGGGTGTTCTTGGCAGTCAGAAAGCCACCTGGCAGACCAGCCGCCGGGCCATTGTCCGCCTGCGTTCGCGCGCGCCCGTGATGCAGAATGCCTGCGAAGGATCGCTCGTTCTTCATGAACTCCGGCGCAAGGTCACGCCTCCAATGCGTGACCAGAATCAAGACCGGCCAGGACTGCGTCATGGCGGAATGCAGCAAGCGCTCCGCGAATACCGCCAGACCCGGATCACCAGTCGAAAACTGTGCGTCGTCGATCAAGATCACGCCCGGTGTCTTTGCGTAGGTATAGGACCGCGGATTGAAGATGCTCTCGAGATCTTCCATCACCGCGTCGACACGGCTCATCGACCGCTTGCCCGCCTCTTCGCGTGCGCCGCCGCCGGATGACCCGAGGGTGCCTCGGAGAATACCCACCGTTTTCAGCAGACCTTCACCGACCGAGATTACGGTGTCGTATCCGCTCCAACTGGCAGCTTCGCCCTTTGCGACATTACGCCAGACATCGAAAAGAGCTTTCCCGGACTGCATCATCCGTGCGCGCATCGTCAGAGCGACGAGATGCGGGGCGAGGAACTTGTCGTAGGTTGCAATCGCATCGCCGGCGATGCCGTTCTCGACCGTCTTGTCAGATGCCCTCAGTCCCCACCACAGATATGGGATCGGCACGTCGTAGCGGCACTCATCGGGATCAGGATTGACGTCGATACTGCGGCCGAGGAGTTCGACACCGTCGGGCCAGTAGCCCTCGCGTCCGACCCCATCCACGGTCTCGCTGAGCCAGCGATAGAACTTCAGCGCCAGCCGGGTCTTCCCCACCCCGCGTTCGGCCTTCAGGATAACGAGCTGTGGTTCCGGCGCCTCGACCTTGCTCGCACGATGCCAGCGGTCGACGATCTGCGCCATCTCATCGGCGCGGCCACAAAATCGCATGAAGGAGTTTCCCCAAGATACCCGTCGATCCTATCTTCCCAGCGTAGGAAGAGACGAAAAGGCTTGGCAAGGCTGAATGCACGCGAAAGACGCGCTGCACCTAATTTGGTATTGGCGAATCCAATTCGCGCTGGGGAGGACTGCCCAAAATCAGCAATTTCAGCGCCTTACAGGATCTTAGACAAAATTCAGGCTCTATGCTTTCCAATGGTTTAGTTAGGCCGATGTCTAATCATCCGGGGCATGAAAGCAGTCAAGGCTTATCTGGACCATGACGAGAGTTCGATCGCAGACTGTCGGTGCCATGGCCAAGGATCGCGGAGGCCTCGCCAGCCTCAGTTCGCGTGACCGCGAAGGGCGCATTGAGTTTAACGCTTGCCCCGACGGGTCGAGAGATGACACCTTTCTTACGTCTGGAATCTTCGGTCATGACCTCGTTCGAAATCGCCTTCCTTTCGCTCTACGTGGTCTCAAGTGTTATCGGCCTCGTTTTCGTAGCCTACGTGCTGCGAGTCTACGTGCGCAAAAGGCCACACGATCCTGAGGCCGTGGACCGACTGATTGCAATTGTGCAGAGTAAGAAGAGTTCTCAAGAAGCTTCTGAGCACGTCACGCAAGGTCGCGAGAGACTTGCCGATGACGGCCAAAAAAGCCCACGGGATGTCAGCCCGCGGCGACCGTAGCCGCTCGACTTGCAACCGAATTCGTACGCATTCGCCCCAGTCCGACCAATGGAATCTGGCACGCCGAAGGCCCGTTCCCGGCCCATCGCGGACTTTTGCAAGTCCTTCAAATGCTATGCCCCAGCTTCCCCGAAGCGGACTTCGAGATGGGGAACGAGTTGTGACCGCAGGTGGTCACGGGTGCCACCGCTCTGACAACTGCGCCTGCTGATCTTCCCGCTCGGCATCGCGGTCGAAGCTCTTGGCGATTTCCTCCAGCATGGCGGCAACGCGGGGATGTGAATTACAGCATCGCGTGCTCAGGGTACGGTACCGCTTCGCGAGCTCTCGTTCTTGGGCGCCTCCGTCGTAAGGACCGCGGCTCGTCACGCCGCGGGCGTTGTGAACGGCCAACCACATAGCCTCGCGCAGCTGCGCGGCCGACGGCTGGTCCAAGACGTCAAAAACGACCTCGGGCAGCCAATCGTCGAAGCCCCGCAGCTTGGCCACGCGGGCGAGGCAGTCGGCGAGGCGCACGCAAGCTACGCCCAGACGGCCGTGTTCCGTGGCCAATTCTCTCATGCGCGCAAACCAGTTGCGAAATTCGTCTCCGTCGAACGCGCCATCAGGGCGGGTGCCGGGAATCTGGGACCAACTCGCCAGTACATGGTAGGCTGTCGTCGCACGCATCTCTCTCTGATCGGGATCGATCACGTCGAATTCCGGCTCCGGCAGATCGTCGTTGCGCGGATACGCCCATCGCAAGAGCCCAACGTATTCCGACGGGTCCGCCATCATCAGACGGTGCATTGCCCACGCTGGTCGGCCCGAGCCGGCACCGTAGTTCTCCAAGAGCTTCGCGAATGGCCATTCGAGACTGGCGATCTGGGTGTCGGAGACGTTCGGCGCGTCGTCGAGCAACTTGAACACGTTCTCCAGCTCGTGGCGTTGAGGGATGGGACCGTCGGGTTCATCGCCACGCAGAATGGCTTCCAAGATCTCCAACCAAGTTTCCGGCGCGAGTGCATCCACCTCGTAGTGGGTAGCCGAAAAAGCGGAGCGGGCGCGTCCTGCCTCGAGGAGACGGCGAGCAACGAACTTGCCCTCGGCCGCCCCATCCTCCCGAAAAAGGGTAATGCTTGCCGTAGCCCAGTACTCCATACGCACAGGTCCGCCGATCCGCTCGGCGAGGCGCCATCCCGCGCGAGCATTCGGAAGCACCCGCCCGAGTCGTCGGCGGGAAGCCTCTGTTGCGAGTTGATCGCCGTCCTCGAGCGATGAGACGATGCGGGCCAACCGTTCCTCATCGTCCGGGATGAAGAGTATCTGCGCCAAGAACTGATTGCTCCGATCACTCTCATTGTCTTCCAGCGCCAAGGCCGCCCAGTTGACCTTGTGGTCATCCGGCGCGTCGTATCCCGCGAGCGTCCGCGCTACGACGGTCGGATCATCGAAACTAAGCGCAAAGGGATACAGGGCGTTCCGGCCATGCCCCGCTTCTATCTCCTCCAAGGCGTCACGGCGGCGGGTCTCGACCCTTGCCTCCCGCTCGCGCCAATCGATTCGACCTTCGATCTCATCGTCGTCGAGCTGAACCCAGCCGACATGGTGGTTCTCGAAGAGCCAGCGGTGCCGCTCGCGAGGATCGACAGGACGGACCGAGGCCGTCATGCGCTTCAGAGCCTCGCCCGTCGTTTCTACATGCGCGACCCCCTCTGGGTCGTCCCCTACGCGGCGGAGCGCGAACCGCAATCGGCTCTGTGCCGAGTGGAGAACCTTGGCCATCGCCGCCCGCGCCCCGTCATTCGCCGCTTCGGCCCAGCGCCCTACCTCAGCCGCAAGCCGCACAAGGTCGTCGGGGTGGAGGTTTTCGCAGACCTCGAGGACCCTCCCCAACTCTGCCTCCGCCAGCGGCGCGAGGTCGAGCATCAGCCCGCTTGCGACCCGCTGCGCGATCCAGCAGTCCCGATTGGTGCCCCACCTTGGCGCTTCCACCGCGTTCGGCCAACGGGGCATCGCCGTGCGGCTGCCCGAGCGTTGTCTGGAAGGCAGAAGCGAGGCGCAGACCCCGATGGCCGCCAAACGGTGACGAGGTGCGATCCGCTGTAGCACATCCATCCGCGCCTCTACGTCCAGCAGCGTAGAGGGCAGCCAGTCCCTGAACAGCGCAGCTGCTGTATTCGGAGCGGTATTCGCGTAGTTGTCCTCCGCCTCGAAAGTGCAGAGCCGCAGCACGATCTCGGCTGCACGCGCGAAGTGCTGCGGCGACCAAGCGAGCGCCTCGAGCGACCACAGCAGTTCGGTCCGCAGACACTCTTGGGAGAGGCCCGGCGTACCGACGCAGCGCATGATCGCTGAGATCGGTTGGGCGGGACGGTCCAAATCTGCCTCGACGCAATCCAGGAATGCATGAGGTGCAGCTTCGGCCAAGGCCCGGAGGTGCGGCCGAATGCTGATCCAAGCGTCTGGGGTCATGTCGGACATCAGGTCGCGAACGAGGCGGTCGATCCGGCCGCGCAGATCGATCTGGAGCCTGTCGCCGCAGATGACATTCCCGAATGCCGAGAGAATGCCAAGCGTATCGCCTAAGCCCGAGAGGAGCGCACCGGAGTAGGTTCGCGACTTGCCGTGGATGTTGGCGCACCACCACTGATCCTCGGGCAGGTCCAGCTTCGGATCGCGTTCGCCCACGGCGTCAGCGACCAGCACGAAGAACCGATCGAGGTCCGCTCGCTCAACGTGCCTGCCGATCGCGAACAAGGCATCAACTTGAGAGACAGTGGTCGTGACGGCGCCGATCCTTACAAGCGGGGCGTCCTCTCCTTGCGAGAGCGTTGCGGATGCGCGGATAGCTTCTGCCTCAGATGTCTCGCCCAATAGGGACAAGAAGGAAGCGTCATCGTACGTTTTGCCATCGACCCAGCCGCCCACGAGGGCGTGGGGGATCAGGAGGCGGGCTTTCGAAGGTTTCGAAGACCAGTGCGGCTGCCGGACAGCGGGATCATCTGCCAAGCGTCGCCGAAGAACCGTTACGGAATGGCCTACTTCAAGCGCCCGGCTCCGCGCTGTATCCTCTGGCAGTCCCATCTTTTCGAGGGCTGTGCGAAAGGCGTCGGCACCAACATGGCGCAGTTCGAGCGGCTCCCGCTCAGGCACCTCGCCGCGAGCCATCGGGCGGATGACTTGAAACCGGTCCCGGTCAAACGCCGCCGGGCTCTCCCCGCCGGGGAGGTCGAGGACTAAAATGGGCTTCGCGCCGATCCCCGCGCCGGGCACAGCCTCGGGCGAGGTCACGATCGTCATCCGGTCAAGAAGATCGACAGCATCCGCTTCCAGCAGCGCCGCGATGCAGAACGCGACGGCTTCCTGCCTGCCGTCGGCGACGACGGGGACTATGCGGTCACCGGCGCGCAGCTTCTCCACCAATGTATCTCGCTGTGCGCTGCGTCCTCCCGCAACGAGACCAACGGAGATGTTCGGCGTGGCAGCGCTGGCCCATCCCCGAAACCAGTCCTCCGGCGTGGCCAAGCCATGTTGAGTGAACCCGAGCTGTTCTGCCAGCCAGAGACGCGTAGTTGGTGCTTCGTCGAGCCAAGTCTCGAGATCGACCGCATCCCAAGCAAGCACCCCACCCCATTCGCCTCGATCGCGCTTCTCCCGCAGCCAAGCGGCCTTGCCGGACCACCGACGTGGTGTGACGAAGGCGAAATGGCTCGTGTGCCGAACCTCCGCAGCGACTTCTGCGGTGCGCTTGTCGTAGTCACCGTTAGCCTTAGCGCTTGGGTTTTGATTACACCCCATTTCCCAGAGAGCGGTGCCCTTAGGCACCCAGAGCGTTGCCAGATCTGCCATCGTCTCTCCATCCAAGCCGGGCAACGCGATAGCATCGTTTCCGGGAAACCGAATGGAGGTGAGCGTCGGGGTCGTTTCGCGGATGATCTTGCGTACGAGAACAGGAAGTAGCGCTCTGGCCTCGGTTCGGTCGGCCCACTGCCTAATATCCACCTCTTTGATCATGCTTCGTTCCCTTATTCACTTCAAGCAGTTGGGTGCGCATCGTTCTCGTTCAAGCCTCCTTCGTCCACTTACAGAAACTCAAAGGTTCCGAATACTTCACCTCCACGGACATGACCTCGCCGGAAAGAGCATTGTCACACCCGCGGCGAACTTTCCGCATCCGCCCATGCCGAATAATGCGCTCTTATCGGATCTGTTGGCCCTCGACAGAGCGTCAAATTTTCGGTTTCCGCGATCCGCGATCACCGGGCAATCTGCATGTGTGAAGTAGGCTAAAACTGATAGACCAAGGGGGTTTACGCAACGCGTTTTGAGGAGGAACCGCGTGGAACCAGTTCCTTCCAATGGAACACCTCGCGCCTTCAAGTCTCGATCTAAACACTCCCGTCACCAAGACCCTTTCACCAGCGGACTACGTGCGGCTTCTTCATACGCCTGGTTCCGTCGGCAAGACTTCGATCATGGTAAAGGCTTGCCGAGACCGGATCTTTACGAAGACCTACTCGGTCGAGGATGCGCCGCAATGGATCGAACCCTTGCTCGACCACGACGCCTACATCACGTTGCATCGCTTCCACGGACCACGCTCAGAACATCGACTTGCAGCTCTCAACGGCCTCTTCCTCGATCTCGACATTGATCGCGTTCCGAGTCGACTGGCGGACACAGGTCGTTGGGCTTCCGCAATCAGTGCCAGGGCTTCTGAATTTGGCCTGCCGGAACCGAGTATCCTGCTGTTCACCGGGCGAGGGCTGGGAGCGATCTGGCTGATCGATGAGATGCCGGCCCGAGCGCTACCTCGCTGGCAAGCAGCGCAAGATGCCCTGATCGCGCTTTTCCGTGCCTACGGTGCAGACCCGTCGTGCCGGGACGCCGCTCGTGTCACGCGTCTGCCCGGGTCGATCAATTCGAAGAGCGGGAAGGAGGCCGCAGTTATCGGCGGCTCCCTGAGACGTTACTGCTTCGACGCATTGGCAGATGCGATTTATCTTGCCGCAGGACGACCAACGCGTGAGCAGCTACGATCCAGCAAGGAAGCGACCAAGAATAAGAAGAAAGCCGGGATCAAACAGACACCCGGCGGCCTGACGCCGCGGGCCAAATTTCGTACCGTTCAGCGCGATCTCGAGCGCATTTGTTACGCCTGGGGCGGCAGAGTCCCTGAGGGCTTCCGAAACACTTGGCTGCACCTCTTCGCTACGAGCCTGTCGCATACTTCGACGCCGGCCGAAGTCGAGCAGAGGGTCATGGCAGCAGCCGCCTCGGCGACACCGTTCCTGCCGGCCGCGGAGGTGAGGGCCGTGGCGAAGCTCGCCAGTCGCCAGGCGGGACTTCCGAGATCCACCGCCCCCCTACGCGACGGCCGCTATCACTACTCCGGAGCTATGATCGCAGAACTGCTCGGCATCTCCGGGCGGACATCCGAAGCTCTCGGGCTGGAACAGATTATGCCTCCGGAAGAGCGGGCGAGTCGCAAAGCGCGAAGACAGCGCGCGCGTCGGCATGATGCCGGAGCCGCCGCCCGCAATGAGTGGCTGGAGAAGAACGACCAGGAACGGCGGCAGCCTTGGGTCGCGCTCGGAATTTCCCGGAGCACTTTCTTCAGACGGAAACGGGCCGGCATCGTTGCTGATAGCCAAGAATCGAGCCGGTACGATGAGACTGGTCCGTGCCCGCTACAGGGGGGCTATGCCTTGCCGAAGGCGCAAGCTGAGGAGCCCCGCTCCTCAGCTATTCTGCCCCCGCACCAGCCACCAGCCACGCCGCCGCAACCGTCCGACGACGAAGCGGAAACGCATGACATTCGCATTCCCCGTGCAAATTGCCCTCGAGATGGCATTGTTGATTCAAGCCCTTGCGTGCAATCTGCTCTCCAGTGGGGAGACGGGTATTGCAAGTTGAAGATTTCATTACGCGGTGGCGTGCATCCGGCGGAAGCGAGATCGCGAATTTTCAGACCTTCGCGTCCGAGCTCTGCGACATACTCGGGGTCGACCGCCCGAAACCTGCCCAGAGCGATGGCCAGACAAACGACTACCGCTTCGAACGCCCAGTCACCGAAACCCACACTGGGACACGCCGACGGCGGCGGATAGATCTCTACCGCCGACAGTGTTTCGTCATGGAGGCGAAGCAGGGCGCTGGCCCGAAGGCTGAATCCGAGCAGCTCAGCCTCCTGTCGGCTGAGGACGCCCCCCAGGGTCAACTGGGGCATGGTCGCCGAGGCACGCGAGGCTTCGAAGATACGATGCTACGCGCCCGAAACCAGGCGGACGGCTATGCCCGAGCAATCTCGAAGGAGGACGGATGGCCACCATTCCTGCTGGTCGTCGACGTTGCACATGTCATCGAGGTCTACGCCGACTTCTCCGGCCAAGGACAGGGCTACACCCAGTTCCCCGATGGCAACCGCTACCGCATCACCCTGGAAGATCTCCGGGATGACGAGGTCCGCGAGCGTCTGAAGACCATCTGGTCCGATCCCATTTCGCTCGATCCCTCGCGCACCGCGGCACGGGTCACCCGCGAAATCGCCGACCACCTGGCTCAGCTTGGACGCAGCTTCGAGGGCCAGGGCCATGAGGGAGAGGATGTCGCCCGTTTCCTCATGCGATGCCTCTTCACCATGTTCGCCGAGGACGTCGAACTGCTGCCGAAGGATTCCTTCCGCGACAAGCTGCGGGAACTGCGAGGCAAGCCCGAGATGGCCGCGCCGGTGCTCCAATCGCTTTGGGAGACGATGAACACCGGCGGCACCTCGACGGTCCTCATGGCGAAGCTCCTCCGTTTCAACGGCGGACTCTTCCGCGATGCCTCGGCGCTGCCCCTGTCCGAGGTTCAGCTGAGCCTGCTGATCGAGGCAGCCGAGGCCGACTGGAAGCAGGTCGAACCGGCGATCTTCGGCACGCTGCTGGAACGCGCTCTCGACAAGAAAAGCCGGCACAAACTGGGCGCCCACTACACGCCGCGGGCTTATGTCGAACGGCTGGTGATGCCGACGATCATCGAGCCCCTGCGCGCCGACTGGCGCAGCGTGCAGGCCGCCGCCGACCTGCTGCGCAGCCAGGGCAAGGATAAGGAGGCGCTGCGCGAGGTGCAGAGCTTCCACCGCAAGCTCTGCGAGGTCACGGTCCTCGACCCCGCATGTGGTAGCGGAAATTTCCTCTACGTCGCGCTCGAGCTGATGAAGCGACTCGAAGGCGAGGTGGTCGCCACCATGGAGGAGCTGGGCGAGACGCAGGCCAACCTTGGCCTTGCGGGATATACCGTCGACCCGCACCAGTTCCTCGGGATCGAGCTGAACCCCTGGGCCGCCAACGTGGCCGAGCTGGTGCTGTGGATCGGCTACCTGCAATGGCACTACCGCACCCACGGAAAGGCGGCGCCTTCAGAGCCGATCCTGCGCGACTTCAAGAACATCGAACATCGCGACGCCGTGCTCACATGGACGGACCGCACGCCCCGGATGGACGACAACGGCGCGCCGGTGACCCGCTGGGACGGCACGACAACCATGCGCCACCCGGCGACGGGGGAGGAGGTGCCGGACCCCGCGGCGCGGATGCAGATCTACGACTACGCCGACCCCCGCCCGGCTGTGTGGCCCGAGGCCACCTTCATCGTCGGCAACCCGCCCTTCATCGGGGCGAGCCGGATGCGCGAGGCGCTGGGCGACGGCTATGTCGAGGCGCTGTGGAACGCCTATCCGAAGATGCCGCAGAGCGCTGATCTGGTGATGTTCTGGTGGGAGAAAGCGGCGCTGAAGGCCCGTGCGTTCGACGGCCAGACCGGGTTGCGGAGGTTCGGCCTGATTACCACGAACTCGCTGCGCCAGACATTTAACCGACGGGTGTTGGAGCCGCATCTGGGCGATTCCAAGCGTCCCCTGTCGCTGCTTTTTGCAATCCCGGACCATCCTTGGGTGGATACGGTGGACGGCGCGGCGGTGCGGATCGGAATGACTGTGGCAGCGGCCGGCAGCCGACCGGGGCGGCTGGTGACTGTGGTGTCCGAAAGCGGTGAGCGGAACGAGGCCGAGGGGCGGCAGGTCGAGTTGAAGGCCGAGATGGGACTGGTGTTCTCAAATCTGCGGATAGGGGCGGATGTCGGTGGCACGAATGCATTGCTTGCAAACGATGGTCTTTCGTCACCGGGAATGAAGCTGCATGGCGCGGGCTTTATCGTCTCGCCGCCTCAGGCCGAAGCTCTCGGGCTTGGCTCATCGCCTGGATTGGAGCGGCACATTCGCCCATATCGCAACGGCCGCGACCTGACGGCTTCACCGCGCGGCGTCATGGTGATCGACCTGTTCGGCTTGTCTGAGCAGGACGTGCGCACGCAGTATCCGGCCGTCTTCCAGCACGTCATTGATAACGTAAAGCCAGAACGAGACCAAAACAGGCGCGACGGATATCGGAAGAACTGGTGGATCTTCGGAGAAGCTCGTCGCGCTATGCGACCGGCTTTAGAAGGGCTCACCCGATATGTCGCGACCGTTGAGACGACGAAACACCGGAGCTTCCAGTTCCTCGAAGCAGATGTCATCCCCGACAATATGCTCATCGCGATCTCTCTCGACGACGCGGCCGCACTCGCCACGCTATCCAGCCGCATCCATGTTACATGGGCCCTCGCCGCCGGCGGCCGCCTCGGAGTCGGCAACGATCCCCGCTACAACAAGTCCCGCTGCTTCGACCCCTTCCCCTTCCCGGACCTCACCCCCTCCCAGCGCACCACCCTCCGCCAGCTCGGCGAGGAGCTCGACGCGCATCGCAAGGAGCGGCAGGCGCAGCACCCGAAGCTGACGCTGACCCAGATGTATAATGTCCTCGAAAAGCTCCGCGCCGGCGAGGTGATCGAGGGGAAGGACAAGCAGGTCTACGAGGACGGGCTGGTCGGCCTGTTGAAGGACATCCACGACCGGATCGATGCCGCCGTAACTGCGGCCTACGGCTGGCCCGCCGACCTGTCCGAAAACGACATCCTGATGAACCTCGTCGCCCTCAACCACGAACGCGCCGCCGAGGAAGCGCGCGGCCATGTCCGCTGGCTCCGCCCCGACTACCAGAACCCCGACGGCCGCGCCGCCGAGGCGAAGCAAGGCAAGCTGGAGATCGCCGCCGCCGCCAAGACCGGCAAGGCCCCATGGCCGAAGTCGCTTCCGGCCCAGATCGCCGCCGTCCGCGAGGCGTTGGAGGATCTCGGAGAGGCCGACGCCGAAACCGTCGCCCGCACCTTCACCCGCGGCCGCGCCACCACTGTCGCCCCGCTACTTGAGACCCTGGCAGGCCTCGGCATGGCCGAAATGACCGATGAGGGCCGCTATGCCATCTGACCGCCTCTTCATCATCGAGCCAGAGGGGTTGCCGGATCTCGCTGGCATGATGGTCGCCACGCTCGACGCCCTTCGGCACCTCGGCGGGTCGGGCAGCATCCAGGAGATCGACGAGACCGTCATCGAGCTCGAGGGGCTCTCCGAAGCCGAACAGGCGATCCCGATGCCGAACAATGATCAACGCCTGAAGGTGAACTACTACCTCGCCTGGGCGCGCACCTACCTTCGGCGAGGCGGTGCCGTCGAGAACTCGGCACGTGGTGTCTGGGCCATCACCGAGGCCGGCAGCGCCATCCACGATCGCGCACCCGCGGCTGCCATCGTCGAGACCGTTCAGGCTGAGGAGCGCGAGAAGGCGCGTCAAAAGCGCAAGGCCAAGGAAGCGGCCGAAGTTTCCGGCGATGCGGATGTCGTTATCGCAGACGCGGATGCTGGGCCGGCGGACGAAGAGGACTGGAAAGCCGCGCTGCTCACCGTCCTCGGGTCCATGGCGCCAGATGCCTTCGAGAGGCTGTCACAGCGGCTTCTGCGCGAGGCTGGCTTCACCAAGGTCGAGGTCCGCGGAAAGACCGGCGACGGCGGCATCGACGGGCTCGGCGTCCTGCGCGTGAACCTCGTCTCGTTCCAGGTCTACTTCCAATGCAAGCGCTGGAGAGGCAGCGTCGGCGCAAAGGAAATCCGCGACTTCCGCGGAGCGCTCCAGGGCCGGGCCGACAAGGGGCTTTTTATCACCACGAGCCACTACACCCCGGCCGCGACCGACGAGGCGACCAGGGACGGCGCCATCGCTATCGACCTCATCGACGGAGACCGTTTGTGCGACCTGCTCAAGGAGAACGGGCTCGGGGTCGGGACGGAGATGGTCGAGCGGGTTCGCATCGACGGCACATGGTTCGACAGCGTCTGAGCGCATAATACCAATTTTTCTGACGGTCGCGTTTCCGACCTTCGACCGACGATCCGACATTCTTCCTGCCACCTCGGTACGGGGTGGTAGCGCCGAGACGGTATTACCGGCGCTTACCATTACCCGAGCAGGTGCCAAGAATGACCGAAGCTATCAAGAAGACCAACGCCGCCCTCGAGAAGAAAGTACGCAAGGCGGTCGCTGACATCCAAACGAAGGGCGAAAAGCCCACCAACGCCGCCGTGCGGGAGATCACAAAGGGATCGTTCCGCGACATCGGGCCGATCGTGAAGATCGTCCTTGCCGAACAGAAGGCCGCGGCCGAAGCGTCGCGCGCGGCACCCGACATGCCCGAAGAGGTTCTCGACCTCTACGCGTCCGCTTGGGAGGCGGCGTGGCGCTGCGCCGACGAGGCCGCAGCTGCCGAACGGCGTGCGCACGCCAGCCAGCTCGCCGAGGTCGAGGAGGAGAAAGCGGAAGCCCTCGACAACATCGGACTGGTCGAAGACGAGCGTGACGGTGCCGTCGCCGAGGCAGAGGCTGCCGTGGAACGCGCGCAACAGGCTGAGGAGAGGGTCGCTTCGCTTACGGCAGAGCTCATGGAGGCCAAGGTCCTCATCGCGAAACTCGAAGGTCGTCTCCTTGGGCGGGAGGATTTCGCCTCGCAGGGCAATAGTCACGCATCCAACGAAGACAGCTCCGCAGCGCATGCCGTGGAGGACGACAATCAAATGCCTCTATTTCCCGACTCCGGCGACGACCGGGTCGTCGGGCAAGACGATGACGGCGGCGCGAAGCGAGTAGATGATCCCGACGGCGAACAGGACGCAGCGTAATATGAAGATGCCGAGGCGCCACCGTCTCGGCATCTCTCGTCATGATCCGCGAACCCGCTGGCGCTCCTTGGCCGCATTGGCGACCTTTACAGGCCCAGTGAACTCGTCGCGGTGCAATGCCGCGACCTCGGGGCGTTTCGCCGTATCGAGAGTCTGCCGACCACTTTCGAGATTGAAGCCTCGATCTTCGGCATTCGCTTCGATCACACGCAGGCCGAGCGCGAAGCGATCCCGGAGAGACCCGTTTCCGTCAGCGAGTTGGACGGCGTCCCGGGTCGCCATCCACGCCGTTCGCAGCTGAAGGTTGGTTGTTTTGTTGAGGCGCTCCCGGATCTCATCTGGCTTCGCCCCCGATGAGATCGACCATGCATCAGGAAAGCTCGCCTCGGTCATTGTAGGTGGCGTTCCGGCCGTTACTGCCTCGAGCGGCTCCGGCACCGGCTTCTGCTTGGCTCTGAGGGCCGCCGCAACGACCCCGGCGCGGCGTCGCGTCTCGGCATCCTGATGGTCCCGTTTGCAAGCCCGTCGCTCGCTCTCCGCTTCCAGTTCTGCATGGGCTTCCTCTCGCTGACGGAGACGGAAAACCCGTCTGGCAAAGCCGACCAACACGTCGAAGGCGGGCCGGATCGCGTCCTTGAGCTTGCCACGCTCCTTCTTGTCGGCAGGCGCTGCGGGTCCGAAAGTAAGGCCCTCCCGGCGGTCCCGATCCCCTGGCCGGTAATCTATCTGGCGCTCCTCGATCGCCCGTGTCCCGACAGTCAGCGCCCTGATCCGTGCCTCTGCGGTCGAAGCGACCGACTGGCCGCGCGAGATCTCCTCGCGTGCTTGAACGGCCAACGACGCGACTTCATGCTCGCGGACCAAGAGGTCTACCTTGTCTCCAGCCATCGAGGCCTTCTCGCGCGCGAGGTGTCGCGCGCTCTCGGCGGCTTCTTTCACAATTGCGGCGAGCTGCTTTTCCTGGCCAGAGATTTCAATCGCCAAGATCTTGCTGCGCTTAGCGTCTTCAGCCTGCTGGGCTTTCGCGGCCTTCGCCTTCTGGTAGTCCGCCCGGCTCAACCGATGGCGCTTCGGCCCATACCGGAGAAGTCCGGCCCCGTCGAAGACCTCCGCATGAAACGAGTCCTGCCAGCCGCGCATGGCCTCGCAGTAAGCCCTGTTCGCCCCATGTCCGACAGCTTTCCTATCTGTGTCACCGGCGTCGACATGGGCGGCATTGAAGGCGGCCTTCGCAGCATGTCCAGGATGCAGGCCGTCGGCCCGTCCAGCCTGCGGGGCGACGGCGAGATAGTGCGCATGGACATGTTTCTCATCCCAGTGGATCACCCCCATCAGGAGCACACCTCCGCGAGCTGCCAAGGTCTTCTGCTCGTGCTGCATCGCCTCAGTGAGAAGCGCGACGCAGTCGGCGGCGAGAGCCGGATCAACGAGTGCGTCGCGCGTAAGTGTCGGAAGCGAGACGACGGAGGAATAGAGCGTCCGGGCATCTGATCGCAGCTTCCGCCAGGCCTTCTTCTTTTTCCCGTCTTTGCCCTTCCGCATGTAGGATTCCTTTACAGCCGCAGCCTTGTCATGTTCGGCCCGCACAGCTGCGAACGATCCCACCGTGCCCGGAAGTATCTGCGGCGGGGGGCAACCGGGGTTCACGTGCAGTGAGGCCATGGGATGACGCTCCGCTTCCCTAAGAACCTCCTCGGCGGTCCATGCCCGCGCGCCGTTCTTACGTATCTTCGTCGGCTTGCTGCCGGGTGCGCCCTGGACGGAAAATGTCTCCAGGCGCGCAAATTGATATCCTTCCATCGCCATCTCCTTTGTTCGAGGCGACGGGGAAATAGGTAAAAAGGGTGCCCCTCCGGGAATGTCTGCGACGCGCGCCGCAGGCGCGCGTATCAGGCATAGTGTCCGACTATGCGTAGTGCGAGACGCTCCCCTCCGGGGGGGCTCACTACGCGCGGCTCTCCGAGGGCCCCTTGCGCCGGGGAGGCGGTCCTGGGCGGACGGCCAACGGAAGCTCGCTGCGCGCACTCCCGCGCCTCCGGCGGCCGGGGGGGGAGTCGTTCCGCACTCTCCCCCCGGCCCCCCGCTGCTCGGGCCTCCCCGGCCCCGGCGAGGAGGGGGCAAGCCCTCTCCCCGACCTCTCCCGACATGACGGCGCCGAGCGCCAGGACCACATCGCGATGCCTTCGGCCGAGATCGCAAATTGGCGGGAGTGACGCGCGCAGTGGCATGGTCCCTCGGTGCGTCTTTCCGTTTCGGCTCCTCTCTGCGAGAGCCGAAACGGAAAGACGCACCGGGGAGAAAGACGGAAGACGAAGAGGGAAGATCGAACGCTTCTTGACCCGGACCTGATCCGGAAACCCCGAGGGAGATCCTCTCATGTTCGATTTCATCCCACCATCCGAGCACACCGGTCTTGCGTCATCGGACGCCTTCGACGAGCTTAGAGGCTTCGTCGAGGAGCATCGCGAAGGCCTCCTCACGGCCGCGGAATTGCTGGGTGCCACACCCGGTCTGCGCCTCGCTCAAGCGGCGCTGGACGGCGTGGCCGCGCCGCAGCTACCGACGCGCAGCACGATGAGAGCGCTCGCCGGTCTGCTCGACCTGCTCATGCTCGAGCACGTTCAAGATCCGTCGCGGATCGAAGCTGCCCAGTTCGCGCTGATCGATCCAGCAAGCCCTGTCGTCGAAGACATCTGCTTGCTCGCGGACGGTCTCGAAGCGGCTCTGACGTCCTGCCAAGAGGCCGTCGTCGCCGAGACGTTGCTCGATACGGGGAGGGCCGCCGCATGATGCCGAGTCCTCTCAAGAACTTCCCGCCGCTGGTCAATCTCATCGCAGATACGGAGATGACCGAAATCTCGTTTCGCGGATAGCAGCCATCGCTTTGATGCAGGCCCATATCGTCACGACACAGGTCCACGACGTCGTGATCCCGCATCTGCCGCCAGAACGGCGCGCCATCGCCCGAACCTTTGTCGGTCGGCTCGATCGCCGCGGCTCTTTTCGCTGAGCATTCTGGACGAGCTCGACGCACTCAGGACAACGCTCCAAGATCGGGTAGACGCGGGCACCTACACATCCTGGCACGGCGACGCAGATCACGTACGAGGCGGGCTACGAGTTGCTTCATGTCGATCCCGCCGCGCGAAAGCTCGGCAAAGTGATCGGAGAGCTCGACCTTCTGTCAAACCTCGTCCTCGCGACCATCTCTGCGCTCGACGCCACGCGAGAGGCTGAAAACCTGATTCACCGATAAAAGATCCGCGGTGCACCACGTGGGGTGCCGCGTCTTGAGGGTCGCAAGACCCAAGCTCATGGCTGGATCACCGTGAGCGGGCGTGTCGACACCCATCTCCTTGCTGCTGCTCCATCGACACGCATCTTGACAGAGATCTGCCACCGATAACGGGGGTGTACCCCAAGAAGAAAAATCCATCCGCTATCTGCCGCTGAACCGATCTCCCTCCCGAGAGCGGCAAGCCGCTCTCGACCAACCAACCAACCCGATCGTGGAGGGGAAAATGGAGCGCATAGAAAGCTGTCGGGCCGAAAGCTTCGATCGCCTTCCTTGCTTGTCGCGCATCATCGCCCCCCCGGGGAGAGTGCTGATGTCCCAGAGCTACGGCTATGCGCCGCGCCTGATGCAGGCACGTGAAGCTGCAAGATACCTCGGCCGTGTCCGAGAGCAAGTTTCGCAGCCTTGACCTGCAATCGAAAAGGTCCGGCGGAAACCGCCTCTGGGACCTCCGCGATCTCGACGATTACGCCGATCGCCTCGAATACGATGGAGAAAAGACATGCGAGAACGAAATCGACGAAGCGGCGGTGGCATTCCGGATGGCCACCAGAACAGGCAGCGGCATGAAACTGAAAGGCCTGAAGCGCTACGAAAGCAGCGGCATCAAGTACGTCTACCACCGCGCACGGGAATCCAGTTGCCAGCCCATCTTCCCGAGGACCACCCAGACTTCCCGGCCGCCTACCTCGCGGCCTGCAATCAAGGGGTAGCCAAGCCGGGCGAAGGTCGTAGAGCTGGTAAAGCCAAATTCTGTTGCCGATATCGTTGCCCGGTACCTGCGCTCGCACGACTTCCGGGGCCTTTCTGAGTCCTATCAGGATGTCCGACGCCGTGACATGAAGCGACTTCTGGCGGGTGAACGATGGCGCCGTCGGCAGGGTCGCTTTCGCAAGCGTGCGCCCCGAACACATCCGACACCAGATGGATAGCATGGTAGCGAAATCCCGCCAACGAGCGTCTGAAGTCTTGGAGCGCTCTCGGAGACTTCGCTCTCGGACGGCGTCTGATCATCACGAAGCCCACCGAAGGGGTGAAGAAGCTCAAAGTAGATGCCACGCCGGGCTACCCTCCGTGGACTTTCTCGGACATCTCCAAGTACCGCTCTCGTTGGGAGTATGGCACCGAAGAACGCATGGCCTTCGAGCTGCAATACTGGGCCGCTGCCGGATCTCGGACTCCGTCGGTCTTGGCCCCGAGAATGTCGATGATGATGGTTGGCTTGTCTTCATCAGAAGAAAACCGGGAGTGAAGTCTCGGTGCCATTCGACAGAGGCTTGCCGGCGTTCGCGGTAGCCGAAGATCTCGAGCATCTTCGCCTCGCCATCGCGGCCATTGAACCGCGCCGGTTTGCCGGAGACTTGAAACCTGAGAAGGATGAGAGTCATGGAAAAGAGCAAGATGGCCAACCGCTATTCATCCTGAGGTTCGCGCCCGCGCGGTGCGGATGGTTGCTGGAACACCAGAGTTCCTATGAAACGCAGGGCGCCGCGATAGCGGCGATTGCACCGAAGATCGGCTGTATTCCGCAGACGCTTGCAGTCTGGCTGAGGAAGGCCGCCAAGGACGCCGGTGCTGCGGCGGGTGGCACGAGTAGCGACGAGCGCGATCGGATCAAGCTGCATGAACGCGAGAACCGTGAGCTGCGTCAGGCGAACGAGATCCTCCGCAAAGCATCAGCTTATTTCGCTCAGGCGGAGCTCGACCGCCCGTTGAAGCGATGATCGGGTTTATCGACGATCATCGTGTCGTCTATGGGGTCGAGCCGATCTGCCGGGTTCTGCCGATCGCCCCATCGACGTATTATGCGCACCTGGCCATCCGTGCCGATCCATCCAAGGCGTCGGCGCGACAACAAAGGGATGCAGCATTGCGTCCCGAGATTCAGCGGATCTGGGACGCCAACTTCAAAGTCTACGGCGGTGCGCAAAGCCTGGCACCAGCTCAGACGGGAAGGCTTTGATGTCGCCCGTTGCACGGTGGCGCGGCTGATGACCCAGATCGGGCTGCGTGGGGCCGTGCGTGGCAAGGTCATCAAGACCACGCAAGGCGATATGTCGGCACCATGTCCGCAAGACAAGGTGAACCGCCAGTTCCGGGCCCCGGCACCGAACGTGCTGTGGGTGAGCGACTTCACCTACGTCTCGACCTGGGCCGGCTTCGTTTACGTGGCCTTCGTGATCGACACATTCGCCAACCACATCGTGGGCTGGCGGGTGTCAGGGTCGGCTAAGACGGACTTCGTTCTGGATGCGCTGGAGCAGGCACTCTACAAACGACGCCCCGATGGTGACGGCAGCCTGGTGCATCACAGCGATCGCGGGTCCCAATACGTTTCCATCCGCTACACCGAGCGCTTGGCCGACGCTGGCATCGAGCCCTCAGTAGGAAGCGTCGGAGACAGCTACGACAACGCATTGGCCGAAACGATCAATGGCCTCTACAAGACCGAGGTCATTCGCCGTCGCGGTCCTTGGAAAAACCTCGAGGCTGTTGAGATGGCGACCCTCGAATGGGTGGACTGGTTCAACAACCGCCGGCTGCTTGAACCCATCGGGAACATCCCGCCTGTCGAGGCCGAAGCCAACTACTATGCGCAGCGTGCCGCGCTCGATATGGTCGCATAAAGTGAAGCAAACGGTCTCCGGCAAACCCGGCGCGGGTTCATATGGGAGAACGCAGCGGAACCTTCATGTTGACGGTGCATGGCAAAGCTCGCTCCCGCAAGGGCGCCTCGCAGTGGTTCTCGGAAAGGGCTTAAATGGCCAACGTCCCCGCGGGGAAAACGTCTCACGGGCTACGGAAGAGCCGGATGATTCTTCATGCCGAGCGTGGCGCGAACATTCATCAGATCGCTGCGTGGAGCGGACATGAGACGCTGAAGGAAATCGAGCGCTACACGAAGCGCGCCGAAAGGCGGCGGCTTCTCAGCCCTGAACCCTCTGTGTTGGAGACCGGCAGGTTTTTGAAAGAATGAGCGTCCAAACATCCGAAGAGGGCCGCACTCGCTGCGGCCCTCTTGCTTTCTGCCGCGTGTCACTTCGGCGACACCTCAACGAGATTTCACAGGGGCATAAGGAGAGAAGCGACTGGGAAGCATCTTTCGGGACGCCGCAAATTGTCTAAGGCCCAATCTGCCTTAGACAAAACCGACCAAGAAGCCAGTGATATCAGTGCTTTGTGGAAGTGTCAAACGCCAGATAGTTTTTCCTCTGCCGCATAGATAAGTCTTTGAAATTGCTTGCGGCAAGATCCAGTAAGCGCATCGATCTTACCTTTTGCGTAGCAAAAGTTTACCTTTGGTTTACCTCCTGTGTCATTGAACGGTGGACACATTTGTGGCCGAATTGGCCGCTATCCATGGTCCTGAGGTAACCTCCGTATGCATGTCCTCAGTGCGAAAGAGGCGAAGTATGGCTTCGGTCGACTGATTGATCTTGCGCGGACTGAACCAGTGGCCGTGGCGAAGCATGGGCGCACCGTCGTCGTGGTGATGTCTATCGAAGCATACGAGAAGCTTCGTTCCACCGCTGACGGAGAGTACCCGACTGTTCTCGGTGAAATTGAGAAATAAGAGCAGGTATTATGCAGCATATAGTGATTTTCGAGAGTGCTTGGGCTTTCAGCGTAGCCCCCGCCGGCGCGAACCTCAGCTGCAGTTCGCAATAAATACCCACGCTGAAGCGAAGGACCGCGCATGAAAGCATTCGAATTCAATCATTTTCTTGTTAATTCGTACGAACGTTTTTCAAGATCTTTCAGCGCTATACGTTCGGATGACTTAAGCCGGGCAATAGATGAGCAGTACGATGCTGGGCGGTTCTGGCCGGACGCTCTCCTTTCATTGAACCCGCGATATCTTTCAGGCCCCACGGTGGACGATCTCGTCTTCTCCGGCGACTTAGACGAGGGAACCGGCAAGGTATTCCGCTTTGGCGAAACACCTCTACGATTTCATCGACACCAAGCGGAATCGATCGCCAAGGCGAAGTCGCACAAAAGCTATGTGGTCACCACAGGCACGGGCTCTGGCAAATCGCTATGCTTCTTCGTGCCAGTGGTCGATTCCATCATTCGCGCTCTACGCGCCGGGAAGCCTCGGACTACACGCGCGATCATCGTCTATCCAATGAATGCTCTGGCGAACAGCCAGATGAAGGAGATCGATAAGTTCATCGGACAGTCAGGGCTTCCTGACGCCCTAAAGCCAGTTGTGAAACGCTACACGGGGCAAGAGAGCCAGGAGGAGCGTCAGCGGATCGCGGCCAATCCGCCAGATATCCTTCTCACGAACTACATGATGGCGGAGCTTCTGCTGACCCGACAAGACGACCTAGACGCCCAGGTGGTCAAGAACGCGACCGGTCTTGAATTTATCATCCTCGACGAACTCCACACCTACAGAGGGCGTCAAGGCGCGGATGTGGCGGTGCTCGTTCGGCGGCTGCGCGACCGCTGCTCCCCTGACAAGGCTCCGATCTGCATAGGCACCTCGGCAACGATGGCTTCAGAAGGCACCGAAGAAAGCCGAGCGGTCGCCGTGGCCAAAGTCGCGACCAGGCTCTTCGGCTCTGAGATCGGTCCGGATGCTGTAATAGATGAATCCTTACAGCGAGCTACTGACGACACCATCAGTCTTGCGCATGCAACAGCCGCACTCGCTGATGTAGTGCGACAGCCTCTCCCGACAAAATTGGACGACGAGCAGCTCAGGAAGCACCCGCTCGCGGTATGGGCGGAACTTGCGCTCGGACTCGATGACGGGCTGGAGCTGAAGCGAAAGAAGCCTGTTCCCTTCGAGGAGGCCGTCAAACGACTAGCCGACGACAGCGGGATTGAAGCAGGGCAGTGTCGGACGCAGCTAGAAGGCTTCCTGACACTGGTAAGCCTTCCCGAAGATCAGCGCGGTGGGACGGGGGACGGAGCGTTTCTCGCATTCAAATTGCATAGGTTCATCTCCGGCGCTGGTGAGATCTTTACCACGCTTACGGACAAGCCGCGCACCGTTCTTTTCGAGGGCCAGCTTGAGGATCCCAATGCTCCGGGTAACCGGCTTTACCCAACACGCTTCTGCAGGAACTGCGGACACGAATACCACGTCGTCACCAAGACCGAGGATGACGGACACATCGGGGTTCTCCCCCGCAACATCGACGATACGCCGCTGGAAACCGACGACGACGAGGATGTGGCGGGATATCTTTGTCCAGTTCCGGACAATGATCTCGATTTTGCCTTCGATGGCGAATTGAGCGGCTACCCTGAGAGCTGGCTTGAAGAGCGCAACGGGGTCGAGCGGCTGCGGTCCTATCGCAAGAAGCGCGCGCCCGTCTCCTATGTCGTGACGCCAGACGGCCGGCATGGCGCTGGTGGGAGAGAGTTCTGGTTCATCCCCGGAAAGTTTGCATTCTGCCTCTGCTGCAAGGACGAGCCCAACCAGGGGATGCGTGAGCGAAGTAAGCTGGCGGGCCTCTCTGGCGAAGGTAGGAGCTCCGCGACGACCCTTCTCGTGTCCAGCGCTCTCGAGTGGATGAACAAGCCGACGAGCGGTGTTCCAAAGACCAAGCGGAAACTGCTTGGGTTCACGGACAATCGGCAAGACGCTGCCCTTCAGTCCGGCCACTTCAACGACTTTCTGTTCGTGAGCCTTCTGCGTGGGGCCATTCTGCGGGCCATAACTGCAGCAGGGCCCGAGGGCCTGACCGAGGATGAGTTTGGTCTCTGCGTCGTCAAGGCCCTTGGCTTTACGTCCGCAAACAAAGAGGCACGTGCCAACTGGATGCTCGATCCATCGGCTGGTGCCGTTATCCGAGAAGACGCTCAGCGTGCGCTTGCAAAGGTCTTGGCTCACCGAGTTTGGACTGACCTCCGCAGGGGTTGGCGCTACACGAACCCCAGTCTCTCTGTTCTGAAACTTCTCGATGTTGAGTTCGTCGGAGTCGCCGACATGGCATCAGACCGGGAAAGGCTGATGACAGTCCTGCCCGAACTCAGCGATCAATCCGAAGAGCAGATAGCCACCCTGCTAAAGGCCGTTCTGGGCGCAATGCTCGAAGGGTTGGCCGTTAATACGGAAGCCCTCGACCTGACTGTCCTGGACGGTGTCGCGCAGAAATCACGGTCGCTGTTGCGCGCTCCGTGGGCGATAGATGTCAAGGAGAACCCGCGCGGACGATCTTCGCTGCTCCTACGCGCGCCTGGAAAGAACGCCGTGGGACTTCGGGAGGAACAGACCCTCCTGCGCGCTGGCCACAACTCGCGGATTGCGCGCCTCATTAACAAAAAGAGCGTGTTGGGCACGAAGCTCGGGAGGGACGACTACCTCGAGTTCTTCTCGCGCCTGCTCGAGCTATTCGCCGATGAGGGCTTAATTGTCCCAGTTGAGCTCGACGCTGATCTCGTAGGCTGGCGGCTGACGCCCTCTGCCGTCCGCCTTGTGCCCGGCCCCGCGCTTTCCGACGAGAGCCAGCGGGGAAACCGATACTTCCACGACCTTTACGCATCGATTGCGGACGATCTGGCATCGGGTCACAGCGCCTATTGGGGGTTGGAGGGACGCGAGCACACCGCGCAGGTTTCCCAAAGGCAGCGCGAATGGCGTGAGTGGCGGTTCAGGTACGAAGACGACGACCTCAAAAACCTCAGCACCTCAGAATATCGGACCGAAATCAAGACCACCGGTGAATCCGAACAGTTCCTTCCAGCGCTGTTCTGCTCGCCGACAATGGAGCTTGGGGTAGACATCTCGGCGCTCAATGCGGTTTATCTCAGGAACGTCCCCCCAACGCCCGCCAACTACGCACAGCGTGCTGGCCGCTCGGGCCGCTCTGGCCAGGCAGCGGTAGTGGTGACGTACTGCGCATCGGGTTCTCCCCACGATCAGTACTTCTTCGAGCGCCGCAATGACATGGTGGCGGGTGTCGTGCGCCCGCCTGCGCTGGATATCACGAACGAAGAACTGGTGCGTTCGCACCTGCATGCGGTCTGGCTTGCTGAGAGCCGTCTCGCTCTTAAACCGGATATCCCGGATATCCTCGACCTTGGTGGCGACCGATATCCGCTGAAGGAAGAGATCCTCACCACCATTTCCAAATCCGATCTTGTCTCCCGGGCGCGCGCTCCAATGCAAAGAGTACTCGAACAGATCCTGACAGCTGATCAAGGCGCGCTACCCGTTTGGATGGAGGACCCGGAAGAGTTCGTGCTTCAAGTAGCAATGAACGCTCCGAAGGAATTTGGCCGCGCATTCGATCGCTGGCGCGAGCTTTACAATTCAGCACGCACGCAGCTGGCCGAAGCCAACGCCCGTTCGGAAATCACAGGTCTCTCGGCCGGCGACCGGCGCAAGATCAAGGCGGCACAGATGCAGGCCAGCGACCAGATTGCGATCCTCGAGCAAGGAAAGGCATCGAACGGATCAGATTTCTATTCGTATCGCTACCTCGCGACGGAGGGCTTCCTGCCCGGCTACAATTTCCCACGCCTGCCGCTCTACGCCTTCGTTCCCGGCGAGGGAAAGACCGGCTCGTTCCTCTCTCGCGCGCGCTTTCTTGCGATATCGGAATTTGGACCGCGAAGCCTGATCTACCACGAAGGTCGCGCCTATCGCGTAATAAAAGCGAAGCTCCCTCCAGAGGTTCGCGAGGGCGACGGATCGGAACTCGCGACCAAAGACATTTACATCTGCGCCAACTGCGGAGCCTGCCACGAAGGAGAAGTCGAGCGCTGCCATGGCTGCGACGCACACATGGCAGGCGAGGTGCCCATCAAGCGCACGCTCCGCATCGACAATGTGGAAGCCGCCCCCACTGAACGCATCACCGCGAACGATGAAGAGCGCGTGCGACAGGGCTTCGACATCCAGACCGTATTTTCGTGGCCGAAGAAGGACGATCAATTGCAGGTCACGAACGCGGAATTCAAATGTGGCGAGACTTCTCTGCTCGCACTGCAATACGCCAACAGCGCCGAGATCAGTCGTCTGAACAAGGGTCTGAAGCGCCGAAAGGACCAGACGGTTTTCGGCTTCAATATCGATCCCCGTACAGGCTACTGGGCAAAATCTGAGGACGAGGATGCGGAGACCGACGCTCCGCCCGATGTAGTCAAGCCAGTCCGGATCGTGCCGATCGTCAGGGACCGCAAGAACGCGCTTCTGTTCCGCTTCAAGAAACCGGAAAACTTTGACCCAAGCACGATCACCACCGTTCAACATGCGCTCTTGCGGGGGATCGAGGTCGTCTATCAGCTTGAAGAAGGCGAGATCCTAAGCGAGCCGCTTCCAGCTCGCGATAACCGCCGCGCCATCCTTGCCTACGAAGCCACGGAGGGAGGGGCCGGTGTTCTTACGCGCCTGATGGATAATCCAGAAGCGATCAGCGAGGTCGCTCGGACAGCCCTCGGGCTCATGCACTTCGAAAACATCGACGCGGCGGTTGCAAGCGGAGACGCAAGCCTGCTGACCGAGAAGGCAGACGATGCCTGCGTTAGAGGGTGCTACCGCTGCCTGTTGTCGTACTTTAACCAGCCGGACCATGAGCAGATCGACCGCGGCAGCGATGAGGTTACCCAGCTGTTGGTTGACCTTGCGCGCGGTCGCACGTTCCTTGAGCGGAGGGCGACGCCAAACGGCGCGTCGTCACCGTGGCTGAAAGCGTTTGAGGCTGCTAGTCTCCCGCAGGTCGACACCATCGGCCTCAGCTTTGCCGGTGCGGAAGCCGAATTCGTATGGCGCGGGCACTATGTCGCCGCAACGAGCCAGGCGGTTTCCGCAGACATGGCCAATGAAGCAGCCAACAAAGGCTGGGAATTGGTCGCTCTTCCAGCATCGGCCGAGGCTGGCGTCCCCAAACAGTTACTTGATCTATTGAAAGGGTAATCCTTGTGCTGAGTTTCTCACCTGGCGATTTGGTTCGGGCCCGAGGTCGCGAATGGGTGGCGCTCCCAGCCCCACGCGCAGGGATTCTTGCGCTTCGACCGCTGTCGGGAAACGAGAACGATATCATTGTCCTGGACCCCACGCTGGAAATCGCGTCGGTCGAAGCAGCGCGGTTCGATCTCCCAGAAGACTCGCGCAATACAGTGCAAGCCAAGGCTGCGCTCTTAGCGGACGCACTCCGGCTCACGCTTCGTCGCGGCGCCGGGCCTTTCCGATCCGCCGCGCAACTCGCCTTTGAACCACGGACGTATCAGCTTGTGCCGCTTCTCATGGCACTCAGGCTTCAAGTGCCGCGTCTGCTGATCGCTGACGATGTCGGGATCGGCAAGACCATCGAAGCGGGGTTGATCCTGCGGGAGTTCATGGACCGTGGCGAAGTCGATGCATTCTCGGTTCTCTGCCCACCCCACCTCGTGGATCAGTGGATCATCGAGCTTAAGGATCGGTTCGGAATCGACGCAGTCGCGGTGACTTCCGGCACAGCGGCACGCCTCGAGCGAAATCTGCCGCTCGCTCAGACCCTTTTCGACGCTTACCCCCACACGGTCGTTAGCCTCGATTACATCAAAGCCGAGAAGCGACGGGAGGGGTTCGGGCGGGCCTGTCCCGACTTCGTGATCGTTGATGAAGCCCACGCTTGTGTAGGCACCCACAAAGGCAAACAGCAGCGTTTCGAGTTGTTACAGGGGCTCGCGAAAGACGCCGAGCGCCGGCTCGTCATGCTCACGGCCACACCGCATTCGGGCGACGAGGAAGCATTTGCACGACTGCTCTCACTGATTGACCAGGAGTTCGCCACGCTGGACTTCGACAGCGCCAAATATCGAGAGCGCCTAGCGAGGCACTTTGTCCAGCGGCGTCGCGTGGACCTTGTAGAGGGCGATTGGCACGAGGAACGATCATTCCCGAAACATGAAACGACGGAGCACGCTTACCGCCTCTCGTCCGAGCACTTGGCGTTCCAGGAAGCCGTTCTGGACTATTGCCTCGAGGTGGTCTCGAAAGCCGGAGAGCAAAAGAGGGATCAGCGCCTGGCGTTCTGGGGCACCCTAGCTCTCATGCGCTGCGTCGGTTCCTCGCCCGCCGCGGCGTTGAGTGCGCTGAGAAATCGCGCCGCCAACGAAGCAGACCGTCTCGAACCTCAGATCTATGACGAAGACGGCGACGACGAAGATGCCGTGGACATCGAACCGAGCACGGCATTCTCGGATGATCCCGCACTCCGTGCGCTCATCGATCAGGCTGGCGATCTGGTTGAAGCGAAAGATCCGAAACTCGATGCCCTCGTGGGTGCACTCAAACCGCTGATCAAGGCTGGTGCCAACCCGGTCGTCTTCTGCCGGTACTTGGCCACCGCCGAACACGTGAAGTCAGGCCTGCGGAGAGCTTTCCCAAAGCTCATCATCGAGTCGGTAACTGGAGAGCTGACCCCGGACGAACGCCGCGATCGTGTTGCCGTAATGGCGCTGGAGGATGCGGAAGAAGGTGCGCAGAGAATCCTGGTGGCGACCGACTGCCTCTCGGAAGGCATCAACTTGCAGCAGCTTTTCGACACGGTCATTCATTACGATCTCTCGTGGAATCCGACCCGACATCAACAGCGTGAAGGAAGGGTGGACCGTTTCGGCCAACCGGCCGAGCTGGTTCGCTCGATCATGATGTTTTCGCCTGACAGCGCCATCGATGGCGCGGTCCTCGATGTGATCCTGCGAAAGGCCGAGGAAATTAGAAAGGCCACTGGTGTAACTGTTCCGCTACCTGATGAGCGTGGACCGGTCACAGACGCATTGATGTCCGCAATGATGCTCCGGCGTGGTGGGCACAAGCAGCTCTCTCTCGACCTTCGCCTCGAGGAGGGCACGAAGGTCATGGAAGCGCGCTGGCGCGATGCCAGCGAGAACGAGAAGAAATCGCGCGCCAGGTTCGCCCAGAACGCGATGAAGCCTGCTGAAGTAGCGCCGGAGTGGGACAAGGTCAGAAGCCTGCTCGGCTCGCCCGAGGATACGAAGCTTTTCATTGAGCGCGCGATGTCGCGGTTCGGTGTCCCACTAGAGAAAAAGCGGAACCTCTACGTAGCTCATGTCCACGCGCTCCAGCAGACCCTAAAGGAGAAGCTTGAACAGCGCGGCCTTGAGAAATCCGTCAAGCTCGCCACCGCAGAGCCGGCTCCCTCTGGAACGTCTCTCCTAACGAGAACACATCCGCTGACGGCATCGCTCGCCGAAAGCCTTGTCGAGGCGTCGTTGGATCAGGAGGCGCTTCCGGACCTCGGCATTGGCCGCGTGGGTGCATGGCCGACAACAGCGGTCACGGCGATGACGCGCGTCGCCCTCCTGCGAGTCCGGTACAAGCTCACGATCCACGCCAGAAAGGAGCGGTTACTCCTAGCCGAAGAAGCCGCGCTGGTTGCCCTTCAGGGCAAGGGCGTCGTGACGTCCGGTGAAGACGTCCGCAACATGCTCAGTACGCCGGCCACTGCCGACCTCGCGGCGATCGCACGAGATCGGATGATCAATGCTGCTAGGGCGGACCTGCCCGTCCTGCTTGCTGGACCTTTGGCGGACTTTGTCAAGCAGAGGGCAGTGGAACTCGTCAAGGATCACGCTCGGCTGCGTGCCGCGGCCGGATCCATCTCCCGCGTCAGCGTCGACGCGGTTCTCCCGCCTGACGTGATCGGCTTGTTCGTCCTCATGCCGGGCGAGGTGTGATCATGGCGCGCAAACCGATCTCCGACATGTCCGCCTGGCCTTCGCTCAGCCTCGAGGGCAACCTGATCGCGCCCGCGATGATCGCCAAGATCGACCAGCGGGACGCACCGGAACAGGCGCCGGAGGACTATGCTGTCCGCAAGGGCCTCACGATCCGCGAGGAAATCTCGACGGCGTTCCGCGTCGGCCAATCCCACTTCGATGCCTTCGAAAAGCTCGAGGCGCCCTCCCAGGACGCAACACGTCGCTTTGTGGCCGGCTTCTTCAAGGAGACATTCGGTTTTGACGACATGGCGCCAGCCACTGCGCCGCTCGCCATGATAGCTAGCGGCCGGGTGCCTCTGGTCGTTGTGCCGCCGAGCGAGACGCTGGACCGCCGCAGCCCGACCCTGTCCGTCGACCGCTCCCGCTCGCCCGCCTTCGCGCTTCAAGACTACCTCAACGACACCGAGGAAGCTTTATGGGGCATCGTCACCAACGGCACCCACCTTCGCCTCATGCGGGACAACGCGTCCCTGACGCGCCCCGCCTACATCGAAGCCGACCTCGCCCAGATCTTCTCGACCGAGGACATTGCGTCCTTTGCCGCGCTCTGGCTCATCATCCACCGGTCACGCTTCGGCGCCGCTGACACCCCGGCCACCGACTGCCCGCTCGAGCGGTGGCGCGAGGCTGGCTCGCGCGAGGGAGAGGCCGCGCGTGACCGCCTGGCTGACCAGGTCCAGATCGCGCTCAAGGTGCTGGGCTCGGGCTTCCTCGAGGCCAACCCCGAGCTCGCGGCCAAACTGAAATCCGGTGAGGTGAACCTCACAACCTGGTTCAACGAACTCCTCCGCCTCGTTTACCGGCTGATCTTCCTGATGGTCGCCGAGGACCGGAACCTGCTCCACCCGGCGACGTCGAAGGCCGAGGCCCGGGCGCTCTACGCCGAGGGCTACAGTCTCGCCGCGCTGCGCAAGCAGTGCTACCGCGCCGCCACCTGGGACAAGCACCACGACCGCTACGAGGGGATCAAGATCGTCTTCCGCGCGCTCGCCCACGGACAGGAGGCGCTCGCCCTCCCGGCGCTCGGCGGCCTTTTCGCCGATGACATGCTGCCCCACCTCGAAACCGCCCGCCTGCGGAACCGCGCTTTCATGGAGGCGCTCTACCGCCTCTCCTGGCTCGCCGACAAAACCGGCATGGTCCCCGTCAACTGGCGCGCGATGGAGACCGAGGAACTGGGCTCCGTCTACGAGTCTCTGCTCGAACTCCAGCCACAGTTGGGGGATGACGGCAAGACGCTGGTTTTCGCCTCCGAGGCGGCCGAGCAGATGGGAAATCAGCGGAAAACAACAAGCTCGTTCTATACGTCCGACAGCTTGGTCGAAGCACTGCTCGAAACCGCACTCGATCCCTTGCTGGATAAGACCGAAGCGGCAGCAGAAGATCCGGCGAGCGCGCTTGTAGGGCTATCAATCATCGATCCCGCCTGCGGCTCCGGGCATTTTCTACTTGCCGCAGCGAGGCGATTAGCGACCCGTCTAGCGAGGATACGTGCGGACGGGACACCCTCTCTGGCTGACTTCCGTCATGCGCTGCGAGACGTGGCGCGTTCCTGCCTTTTTGGGGTGGACCGCAATCCGATGGCGGTTGAGTTGACCAAGGTCGCACTCTGGATCGAAACGGTGGATCCCGGCCTTCCTCTTGGCTTCTTCGACGCGCAGATTCGGTGCGGCGACGCACTGCTGGGCGTCTTCGATCTGAATGTATTGGAAGAAGGCATCCCCGACGACGCCTACAAGGCCATTGGAAACGACGACAAGGACGTAGCGAGATACTACTCGCAGAAAAACAAGCGCGAGCGCGATGAAAAGTCCAGAATAGCTGCGGGCTTTGGGTTCAGCAGGGCCCGCGACCTGTTGAGCGATTTCCAGGCCCTTCGAGCGATGCCTGAGGACACCGTCGAAGAGGTCGAAGCAAAATCCGCAAGACTCAGAGCGATCACGGCCAAGGGGGCAGACGCGTGGCAGCTAGAGATGTCCTGTGACCTCTATGTGTCCGCGTTCCTGCTTCCGAAGCTAAAGGGCGGACCTCACGCCGGCCCTGATGGGTTGCCGCGCCGCGGTGCGGAGACCATTCCGACCAGCGGCACACTGTGGGAGTGGCTGCGGGGCGTTCAGCCCTTCGGTCCATTGTTTGCGCAGGCCATTGATGCCGCCCGCGATGCGAGAGCCTTCCACTGGCCGTTGGAATTCCCTGACATCATGGCCAACGGCGGATTTGATCTCGTGCTCGGGAATCCGCCGTGGGACACGATGAGTCCCGACTACAAAGAATTCTTTTCGGTGTACGATCCGAACGTGCGCCATCTCTCGCCGGACGAACAGAAGGTCGCATATGCGGAACTACTTTCTGACCCGGTGATCGCGCAGAAGTGGGACAAGTACTGCGCAGATCTCTATTCCGCGGTCCATTTCATGAAGTCGAGCGGGCGTTATCGCCTGTTCGCCAAAGGCAACCTTGGAAAAGGGGACTTCAACGTCTACCGCATGTTTGTCGAGACCGCGCTCTCGGCAACGCGCCATGGCTGCGTGGCGGCGCAATTCGTGCCGGAAGGGCTTTACAACGGCGCCAACGCCACCGCGATCCGCCAGGAACTCTTTTCGGCATTCCGGCTGGACCGACTGGCCGGCTTTGAGAACACGCGAGGCATCTGGTTCCCCTCAATCGATACGCGAATGAAGTTCTGTCTCTACGTCGCGTGGAAGGACGGCGAGACGGAGCGGTTCCCAGCATGGTTCCGCGTAAACACGCTGGAGAAACTGGAAAAGGTGGTCTCCGGGCGCGGGCTGGAGATTCCAGTCAGCCTGGTATCGGAGTTCTCGTCGGACGCTGTGGCCGTCATGGAGTTCGCGTCGCAGTACGAAGTGGACGTCTGCTCCAGGATGTATGGCCTCTATCAGAAATTCGGCGAGGAGATCGAAGGCTTGCCCTATCGGCATTACATGCGCGAGGTCGATATGGGAACGGATCGGGGATTGTTCTCAGAGGGCGACGAGGGACTGCCAGTCTTTGAAGGCAGGATGATCGACGCCTACGACTACCGCGCAAAGGGCTACGTCTCCGGTCGCGGCCGGTCTGCCGTATGGGAAGACTATTCCTTCGGTAATCCGGACAAGCGCATTCAGTCCCAGTGGCGCATATTGCGCGAAAAGACCCCTGATAAGCTCGCAGGACGCATCGATCGATGCCGGATTGGTTTCGGTGACGTGGCAAGCCCGACGAACCAACGTGGTTTAATAGCGGCCCTTCTGCCAGCGGCTTGTGTAAGCGGGCATAAGGTTCCAACTATAGAATTCATAAATGGTGATAACTTATACACACTGCTCTGGCTTGGCATCGCGAATTCTCTGACGATGGACTATCTCGTTCGGAAGAAGGTTTCATTAACCATGTCATATACGATCATGGACAGCCTGCCTTTTCCTCGCGATTTTGCGTCGACAGAGTCAGCGAGGGAAATCGCCCGCCGAGTTTGTTCACTCTGCGCAGTTGGACCTGAGATGGCCGGCTTCCGTCAGACTGCTGTCGATGCAGAGATTCTTTCCACAGTTGAGGACGTGATTGATGATCCCGAGCGACGAGCAATCGTGGCGGCTGAGATCGATGTCCTCGTTGCGCGCGACGTATATGAACTGAGCAAAGACGAGCTGGCCTACATTCTCGACCCCGCCAACGTGCTCGGCGAGGACTGCGGGGTCGAAACCTTCAAGGCGCTTCGTAACCGCGAGATACGCGAGTTCGACGAATTCCGCACTCAACGCCTAATCCTCGAAGCCTGGGACCGCCTGGAGGCGAACAGCGAGTCCAGCGCCATGGCGATCTAGAATGGCAGAGGATCGTGTTGAGGTCAGCCGGGACGGGCTCTCGCGCTTGCAGTCGGCCGCGGAGGCTTTTGCCCGCACCGAAGTCGCCCGGATCGCCGGGGTAGTCATCAACGATCTGCGCTCTCAATCGGCCAACGACACCTTCGGCGATGTCGCGGCCCGCCACCTGTGGGACGAGTACTGCTGGTCGCTGCAGGAGGGGCCGTTCGAAGACGACATGGGCTGGGACGACGTTCGCCTCGGCTCGCTGTCGGGCGCATTCGAAGACGTTGTGCGCGTATCGATCCAGACCGAGGTGGAGAAGCTTCCCAGGCACGCGCTCGTCTTTCTGAGCGCGCAAGCCTTCGAGGAGGAAGACGACAGCGACGAGGAGGAAAGCCTCGGCAGCATCTGGATTGACGGGATCGTGTCCCTCGTCCTCGACGAGGTGAACAGCCGCGCGTCACGCCGGACCCTCGACCTCATCGGTCCGCACCGCGGCGACGTGATCGGCTACGAAGTTGAAGGCTCGGGGATAATCTGGTCCGTACTGTCGGACAGGGGCGAAGCGGTGGACCTCATCGCCAGCCATTGCTACGCGCTGATCGACCCGGCGGGCGACCTATCCAATCTGGCTGACGAGATGGTCGAGGCCTTTATGGCAGCATCGGCCGAAGACGACGAGGGCGAGGTATTCTCGGTCTTCCTCGAGCGCTTTGAAGACGACGTGCGCGCGCTGGTCCGAGACAAGGACGTGCTGCCGTCCCTTGAAGATATGCGGGCCGGGCTGCTTGACCGGCTGGACGGTTGACCATGGCCGTTGTCGAGGCGCCCCAGTCTTTCGTCACCCGCCAGGAATGCGACAAGGTCGCGTTCCAGAACGGGTTCCGCCGGACGCATGGCGAGACCGATGGGTGGCGACACTACAGCTCAACGACGGCTCAGGGCTCGATCTGGCTGGCGCGTGACGCTGCCGACGGCTGGCTGCTCGCCATCGACCACGGGGGGGTGATCGAGGAACTAGGGCTTGCCGGGGTTGTCGCCGGCGGGCCCGGATTGGCCCGCTACGCCTTCGCGACACTCGGCGAACTCTACGCCCAGATGCCCCGGGTCTATCAGCTTGCGGCCAGCCTTCCCGACGCGCCGCTCGCGAAGTTCCACGCCAAGGTGAAGGATCTGCCGACGAGCACCGAGGCCGAACGGCTGGTCGTTCAGCGCATCGGGCAGGACGTGTTCCGGTCGGGACTGCTCGAGTATTGGCAGGGCCGCTGTCCACTGACGGGCATCTTAGACGAGCCCCTTCTTCGTGCGTCGCACATTATTCCCTGGAAGGATTGCGAAAGCGACGCCGAACGCATGGATATCCACAACGGATTGCTGCTCTCGGCACTCTGGGACGCCGCGTTCGACCGTGGGCTCGTGAGCTTCGACGACGGTGGCCAGCCCCTTTTTTCTCCTGCCCTAAGCGACATGGCACGTGCAGAGCTTCGCTGGGACCAATCGATTTTGTTGACCGATAAGCACCGTACAAATCTTGCTTGGCATCGCTCGAAGCTCTTCAAGGCTGTTACGTGAAAACAGACATTTGCCGCGCGTCGGCGAGATAGCTGCTCATACGTATGCGACCAACAGTTCAGCGCTGCGCCGAGAACTCTTTACACAACGTGCATAGTGTAAAGAGCTGCTGCGGTCCAAGCTAGCCAGCCAAAAGACTTGCGAGGGGTGATCAACTGATGTCCGACCGGCGAAGTGTCAAGAGTGTCGACGACCGTGCAGCCGATGCTCATGTCCGGGCACGGGACTACCTTGGTCAGCCGGATGTAGACCGGCTCCTCGCCGCAACCAAGAACGGCCGGCACGGGATCCGCAACTACGTCCTGATCCTGATGATGTTCCGCCACGGGCTGCGCGTGTCCGAAGCGATCGCGTTGCGTCGGCAGGACGTTGACCTCGCCCAGTCACGGGTCTGGGTAGCACGGCTGAAGAATGGGCTGAACGTGGAGCAGCCCATTGCCGGCGACGAGTTGCGCGCGATCAGGCGATGGCTTGCTCGGCGGGAGGATGCGCTCCCTTGGCTGTTCGTCTCCGAGCGGAAGCAGCCCCTCACGCGGCAGGCGGTCAATTATATCATTGGAAAGGCTGGTGATCGCGCCGGCCTCGGCCGCGTCCATCCCCACATGCTGCGCCATTCCTGCGGCTTTGCGCTTGCGAACAAGGGTCGTGACTTGCGTCTGATCCAGGATTACCTCGGGCACCGGGATCCCCGCCACACAGCGCACTACACGCGGACCGCGGCGCATCGATTCGACGATCTGTGGTAGATGGATGCTGCAGATGCAGCGATGAGCAATGTGGGCGGGAAGGAACCATTCGCTGCAGGTGCGCGGTAGTCTTAAATGATTCGCTAGAACTGACATTCGCTACGCCTGTCGCTAGAGTTTTTCGTACGATTTCTGCAGAAGGGAACGGACGCCATGACCATGCGAACATTGAATTTAAGGTAAGCCCTGAAAGCGGATACGGAGCGGGGAGTAAGGCATTGAAGTGATTATTCCGTGGCAGGTTTGTTTGGATAAGACGCGTAACCAAGGCCTATTCGTGATACGCTAGACCCAACCCGTTGAATAAAGTTGAGAGCATATTCATATCTGAGCTTCGCCACTAAAGTGAGATCTTCTTCCGGCAACTCAATCTTGGTGTCGCCCAATCGTGGTAGAATTACCGTGCATTTGCCGCCAGTGATCAAGCCTTGATTCTTTGCCACAAAAGTTCGCCAAGTAACTTTCTGCGTGGCTGGCTTTGTCTCATCAGCGGTCGTCCGGAGCCCCAAACAAAGGACTTTTTTGGCTTCCAGATCTTCTATGAAGCAATAGGAGCCACTGTTGATGTGGTCGCTGTCCATATCATCCGCCTTGATCGGAACGAGGCGCATAGCAGTAAAGGGGCGCAGGCTTCGGCCATCTCCGCCGAAGGCGATTGTGTTTTGGCCGGGCTGAAGATCACATGCAGGGGTAGCGCAAATCCACCAATCCCCATTTGCTTGCTTTAGTATATGCCCGCTGTCCAACTGTGCATCGCCTGCCTTTTGTGGAAGTGTTGAAACGTAGCTGTTATATTGATTCACTGCATCGCGTTTTATACCTTCATCTTTCAAATCAACTCCATAATGGGATGCAAAGGTATCGTCAGTGGCTTCGTCAGCCTGCACGATTTTCTCACCAAAATTCACAATCTCATCCTCGATGAGGAAGGCAATAGCTTCGGATTGACGAGCGACATGCTCCTTCAGCTTAAATTCGCGGGATAGTTTTGCTTGTTCTGGAAGAACTCCGTCTCTCGTTGGCTCCCGGATGCCGTCATAAAATTGAGCAAACACGCTAGCCTTAGCCAGTGACTTGTCTTCTGCAGCAACACCGACGCTGTTGAGCTCATATCGATACTTAGCAGAAAGCAGTCTCGATGGTGTCGGCTTCCAGTCTTCCAATGCTTCCTGCAGCTCCTTCAACAAGTCACCGGGTCCTTTCTTCACAAATGCGACAAAACCCTTCGACGTACGCAGCCACTTTTGGTCTGCATTCGCGTTCCAGCTTAGTCCCTCAACGGTAGCACCATTGAACTCATCGAGCCGCGGCCTTTCACTTTCACGGATTGCCCAATCTACGAACGAGCGCAGTTGCCCGCCCTTCAACCCAATGCCATCACCCCAACCGTGCAGATCGGCAAGCAGACCCTTTCCCTGCATGAACTCACCAAAAACGTCGCGGGAAGCCAGTTTTGGGTTTCTGATGGCTAAATATAAATCATCAGGAAAAAATTCCCTCAGCTTGGAACGGTCGAAAGTACCCTCAACTTCGAGCTCATCGAGCGTTTCATCCAGTCCAGCTAGCCCTTGCTGAACTTTTTCGTCAAACAGCGATGTGCAGCTCTGCATCAATGAAATAAGGCACTCAGTCATCACTTTGTCTAGATCATCTTCTCCAGTATGCAGAAGAACTAGGTTAAAGTGCTTGTTCGCGAGCACCATGCGTAGAATTTCTCTTGCTTTCGCGCCACCCAATCCACCGGCATCGCCTTCCAAGTTATAGTCCAAGACAAGCAAGTCTGACTGGTGAAGATGACTGGCTAATTCAGACGCACTTTCTTGAGGGCTTGTGCCTGACACTACTTCAGCAGGCGTAGGGGCCAGAGCATCGTGTATGTCAATAACAAACCCTGGCTTCTGGTCTCTAAATTCCTTGATTATCGCCAACGGCTCGCTCGGGTTTTTCTTAACCCATTCCTTGCCAACTGAACGCTCCTCTAAGGCTTTGTTCTGAGCGCCGCCCTCCATCTTCGAATTCAAGATTTCTTCCCAAGTCGGATACTGATCATCCACTATCAGGACCGACCGCAGTGGTTCAATGAATGCTTCGTGGATCAAGCTTGAAAAAGTGGCCGCTTCAGTCAAAGCGAACTCCTTTGAAATCGATTAAGAAATTTGCGCCACTAAGAACTTTTTGTTCAAGCTCATTCAAGTGCCGAATGGAGTGGCCACCTGCCATCAAGTTTACGCGGCATAGATAGAGGCCAATGCCACGTCCGCCGCTCGATTTGCGTGTGAAGAACATCTTGAAGAGACTCTCTTGATCCAATGGATCAATCCCCGGCCCATTGTCAGACACAATAACTTTTCCATCGTTAGACGAGAAAAACACTTCTGGATTTTCAGTAAGAGAATTTACCAACCAATAAACGCTGTTGTTCACCAAATTGACAAAGACCGGCAGAATTCTAGAGGGTTGTTCCTCCAGAGACAGGGACTTAAAACCCTCAGACGCATGGATTTTGATCCCTCGGCTTTCTGAAACAACCCCGAAGAAGCGCTTCAAATAGTCTATGATTTCTTGGCCTGTTAGAGTTCGTCTAGTACGCGAGCCCGACACTTTGAGCGGCGAGAGGAAGTCGAGTTGTTGACTGAGCGCCTCAAAGCCGTCTTCAACTAATTGAGTTCCAGATACATCTCCAGCTGCTTTTATTTGTCGAATGCCTTCCCGGACCATGCGCTCATTACTATTGAATTCATGCCCCAAAATTTCGACTGTTACGCCCAACTGTGCTACCTGATTTAGCTGATTAAGGTCGTCGCGAAGCGCAGCGTTGTCCGCTATCCCTTGTCGTGCAATGAGCTCAATGTTGATGTTCTCACTCATGACCTCGAGTGTGTCCAGATAGGATTGAAAGGTGTCTTCGTTTTCCGTGTCTAGCTTCGCCTGCAATAGTTTCATTTGTTCGAGCGCTTCGTCTAGACCAAGGCGCTTCAATCGAACTTGCTCAACAAGTGGCATCGCCAGCGAATGAAAGATCTTGTTGCGCTCGTCAAAAAGAGCATCCACACGACCTCTTTCTGACTCTTGCAACTGGTCGATTGATTTGCGCCAACTCCTAAGTCGCGATTGAAGCCGGCTCGCATAACTGTTTAACTGCTTTTGCGCAAGCTCCTCAGGCTTTTTAGGATTTATTGTCTCAATTGCCGCCGCGCGCTTGCCCTCTAACAATTTGAGACGTTCTTGCATTTCGGCATACAGCGTTCTGAAACGTCGGTAGTCCTCCTCTACCGAACCAAGTCTAGAGGGAGCTCCCGATAACCTAAGATCACTTAAGCGCTCGCTCAAACTGTCTATTGTTGCTTGGGCATCCTCTAGCTCTTGTTGGTTTGCAATCGATGTTTCAATCACAATTTGGCTTGTGCTCTCATAGAAGTCCATGAGAGATGGCAAGTTTTTCTTTAGCCGGCCACGAAACTTCCGAGCGTTCGTCTTCGCAAGCTCCCGTCGTGCGGCCTCAGCTTTTTCAGCGAAGTTTCTCGCTTGTATTTCTGGCAGTAGTTCCTTGCGTAGGCTCGAGTTGCTCCCGAAATATTCATAGGCGGCGCGCTTCAGAATATTCATTACCAAAGTCCGCAAAGCTTTCGCACTGCGGTTGTCGATAAACCCTTCTCGGCCCGCCTTGTCTCGAAGATTTGGATTATTCTCTCTCGAAATCGCCACGCGACCAAACATCCGGCGTGCATTCCAGTATTCCCGGCCAGCGTTAATGCTGCGATTGGTTTCGATTTGAAAGAAATCATTGTCGATGCGTCCATAAGGTAGCACCCTAAGGCCATTTCGAAACAGCAGGAAGCCACCGTGTTGCTCTGCAAGGGACTCGAACCGAGCCCAGTCTGCATCAGACAGATTCGAGTTGGTTCTGCTTCGTTCATATGTCGCGACGTGAATACTAAATGGTCCCACATAAGTTGTGGGACCCTGGGGCAGTTTGAAGTCTTTCGGTGGGTAGATGACATATTCAGAACCGAGTTTGCGCCATTCCCCAAAGGCTTTTACCTGGCCACGAAAGATCCCGTGAGAATCCACATTTCCCGACAGGACATGCTCTAGTTCTTGTGTAACGGCCCGATTTATAACTTCTCTTTCGTCTTCAACGACAGGCTTTCCAATTTCACCGACCCAAGTTTTGACCTCATAGGTGAAATCAGGGTCGAAAGCGTTGTGTTCATAAGCCTCTGGATCAACATAAGGATCGGTAAAAGCCGACAGCGTTGCGAAGAATGACTCCCTAATTTTTTTTACATTTCCTTCTGGATCAATCGAAGGTAGCTGAGCTCGAAGATCATAGTTGATCTCAGAAACGATAAGCGCAGTTCCATGCTCTTTCTCGCCCTTCCAAACCGACCAAGGTTCGAAGTGCTTATCCTCGAATACAGCGTTGATGATGGTACCGGCTATCTGGTTGGATGGAGCTTTGATTTTTGGATCAGCCTCCTGCATGACCCGGTCATATGTTTCCCAAGCAACCTTCAAGCGCTTAGCCCTATCTGGCTCAGCAGGTGATCCCCATAGGTTGTCTGTAAGGCTATCAAAAAGCGCAGGAAGCAGTTGACGAAGCTCACTCTTTTTTTCGAAAACTGTTACTGGAATTTGGATGTCTGATAGAACTAAATAGGGGTTCTCGAATATTCTCCAATCTAGGAGTGCTGCAACAAAGCTCTTATCTTTCCGCTTGCTTACAACCAATAGCAAAGGTCCAAGATTGGCCGAGGACAAACGTCCGATGCCTTTTTGTCCCTGTTTGGAGCGTTTTTTTAGGCCGTCCCTGTCTTTCTCGTCGGACACATCTTTATCGAACTTCGAGTCGGTACCAATCACTAGCCACCGGTTGAGAAACTCTTCGTAGCTCATGCCGTGGCCATCATCGAAAATAGCTGCCACAGGTTCAGGGTCATCAAATATGTGGAGACTTACGTTCCGGGCATATGCGTCATATGCATTCTTCCACAACTCTGAAACGGCGGTGGGGCAATCTGCAATTTGCTCTCGACCCAAATGGTCGACTGTCCGCGCTTGGGTTCGAAATGCTTGTGTTTCAATCATTGAAATTCACTTCTTTCAGCTGGCTCGAAATATTTTCGGGCAACACCCAGTTTGCGTGAATCGCTCACAATCAAATGTTTTATGATTTCACTGGTCAGAACTCTGCCCAGTTCGACGGGTACAGCATTGCCAATTTGACGCCCTGCTGCGGTCAGGCCGCCTTCGAACACAAAGTGATCAGGAAATGTTTGGATTCTCGCGGCCTGCCTTACGGTAATTCCATGATGCTCAGTTGGGTGTACAAATCGGCCTTTCGACGGGTTGATGCACGCGGTGGTCATCGTGGGCGCGGGTTTGCTAGGATCTATTCGACCGTAGACGTCCTTATGACCATCGTGGCCCTTGTGACATGCTAGCAGCCTTCCTGAATCTTTTCTGCTACCGCCATTAACTGGTGTGTTCTTGAAAGCTTGGATGAGTTCGACGCCATGGTTCATGTGCATGTTGTTTGCATCGTTTTCAGACGTCGGATCGAAGACGCGGCTACAAGTTATCCAAGGCTCCAAACTACCGATCACTTTCGCTGGATCGCAGTGCGTTTGCCGTGGCGGCCAAGAAAATTTTGGCGGGACATGCACATCGCGTCGAACACCCAAGATGAAAACGCGCTTTCTCCTTTGTGGAATACCGAAATCACGCGCATCAAGAACAATTGGCTGGCGAACATCGTAGCCAGCCCTTTCGCCCTCCGCATAGAACTTGTCCAGGTAAGGCTTGTGACGGTTCCATAAAATGCCAGGAACGTTCTCCATAAGAAAAACCCTGGGCTTCAGTGCTTTAACGAAATCAAAGTATGCATGAACTAGCTCATTGCGTGGGTCGTTGACGCCAGCATTCAGAATTCTGTGTGTGGAAAATCCCTGACATGGAGGGCCGCCCAACACCAAATCGCACGACCTATCTTGGAAATGTACGCCCGCGAGTTCTGTAGGGACGTACTCAAGTATACTACCGTCAAGTACAACAGGATTGGTCTTGCCGAAGGCATTCAAAATGTTCCGTTTATAAGTCTGAACAGCGAATTTATCGTTCTCGACGGCAAACCTAACCTCGAAGCCTGATCTGATTGCACCAAGAGAAAACCCACCCGCGCCGGCGAACAAGTCGACGGCCGTTGGCCGTGATCCCATTTGATTCCAATCCAGCATTCTCACCTTTTTTGGTAGCATAAAGCATGAAATAGTATCAGGAACGCAGAGCCTTGCTTCCAAACCAGCCTGTTAGAACCCACTATCCTCCATGTCCGCTTTCGGAAAGCTGCATCGCAGAGATTTTGTGTTGCCTCAAGGTCGGCTCAGGGCCGGCCGCGACAGCCGGCCCGCTCAGTTCAGATTTCTACCGCCTCGGCAATCGCGAGCGCATCTTCCAACTCGACGCCCAGGTAACGCACCGTGCTGTCCATCTTCGTGTGTCCAAGGAGGAGTTGCACCGCCCGCAGGTTGCCGGTTTTTTGGTAAATCTGCGCGACTTTAGTGCGCCGCATAGAATGGGTGCCATAACCGCTCGGCTCAAGGCCGATGGATGTCACCCAGTCTCGGACGAGTCGAGCATACTGGCGGGTCGGGTGACGTCCCCGGAGGTGGTGTAGCTTACGGTGGCCATCGGGTTTTTCGGTAGGGTCGGGTTGTGACCACCAACCTGAACCGAGGATTGAACCCGATGACCAAACAGATGATGGACCTGCGCGCACTCGTGGAAAAGAGCGCCGATGCCGATTTACTCCGCGAGATGATCGGCTTTGCAGCCGAACGGCTTATGGACCTTGAGGTTGGCGCCAAGACGGGCGCCGACTATGGCGAGAAAAGCGTTGAGCGTTTGGCGCAACGTAATGGTTACCGCGACCGGGATTGGCAGACCCGGGCGGGCAGCGTCGAGCTGCGCATCCCCCGACTGCGCACGGGCTCCTACTTTCCGTCCTTCCTCGAGCCGCGGCGGGCCGCAGAGAAGGCGCTGACAGCCGTGATACAAGAAGCCTACGTCCACGGTGTCTCGACACGGTCTATGGATGATCTGGTGCAGGCCATGGGCGGCACAGGCATTTCCAAGAGCCAGGTCAGTCGGCTCTGCGAAGAAATCGACGAGCGGGTCGATGCATTTTTGACCCGGCCGATCGATGGCGAATGGCCCTACCTCTGGATTGACGCCACCTACCTCAAGGTTCGTCAGGGAGGTCGCATCGTCAGCGTCGCGGTGACCCTGGCGGTGGGCGTAAACACCGACGGACGCCGAGAGGTCCTGGGTATGGCGATTGGCGCTTCGGAAGCCGAACCGTTCTGGACCGAGTTCCTTCGCGACCTTGTCCGTCGCGGTCTGAACGGCGTGAAGCTCGTCATCTCGGACGCACACGAAGGCATCAAGGCCGCGACGGCGCGTGTGTTGTCCACGACCTGGCAGCGCTGCCGCGTTCACTTCCAGCGCAATGCCCTGGCTCACGCTGGCAAGAACAGCCGACGGGTCGTTTCAGCATTCATCGCCACGGCCTTTGCTCAACCGGACCACGCGGCGGCCAAAGTGCAGTGGCGCCTGGTCGCTGACCAGATGCGGCCCAAGCTGCCGAAGCTCGCAACGCTCATGGATGGAGCCGAGGAGGACGTCTTGGCCTACATGACCTTTCCCCCGCAACACCGCACCAAGCTGCACTCGACAAACCCCATCGAGCGCCTGAACGGCGAGATCAAGCGGCGCACCGATGTCGTCGGAATCTTTCCCAACGAGGCCTCGATACGCCGTCTCGTCGGCGCGATCCTCATGGAACAGACCGAAGAATGGACTGTGCAGCGTGGTCGATACATGACGCTGGAAACGCTCGCCCCTCTCTGCGATGATCTCACCGTCAGCCTGCCTGCAGCACAGTGCAACTGACCAGCTCGGCCCGCCCAGAAGCGCTAGGCCCATCGTGAGCTACACCACGGCACGGGACACCATCGCGGGTCGAGATGTGCCGCCGCTCATGGAACCTTCCGGGCCAGAGATGCTCCGATCCGACCATCAGCGGTGCCTCGAGCCATGCTCCGATTGCTTTCCGGGTTCCTTCGGTGATCTCGAAGCTGACCGGCCGCCTTGTCTTGCTCTGAACGATCGCGGCGCGATGCTTGACCTGACCCGCCGCATAGACGTCAGCGACCTTGAGGCGCACCAAATCGCAGCCTCGCAACTTGCTATCGATGGCGAGGTTGAAGAGCGCCAGCTCGCGAGTCCGCTCCGCGATCTCGAGGCGGACCCGGATCGCCCAGACCTGCTTCGGTTGCAGCGGACGTTTCTGGCCGACGATGCGTCCCTTGTTCCAAGCGGGACGGCAGGCGCGGATTGCTGGTAGGTTGGCGGTAGACATGGTGGTTCCTCCGCTCCACCGGTCCCGCCACGTCTTCGACACTTCGCCGACGCATCACCATACCACAAATCCGCGGCGAAAGTCGGCTTCGAGCCCAGAGTGACCCAGTTGCGCCAGTTGAGTTTTGCAGGTGCAGCTGCGCGCGGGGCGTTACGAGGCCCTTCCAGGCCCCTCACCGAGCGCTAGGATGCTGCGTTGCCTCGGGTCAAAGCTGCCGTGGATACATGCCGTAGCAACTTGGCCTCCGTAGCAAACTAAGCCAACGACTAACCGTCTGCTTGTGCATCTCGTCGCAAAGGTCGAAGGCGCGTCAAATCGAATACCGCAATGGCTTCCGGCCAGCTTACTACGCCGAACGGCTGAGTTTGATCACTGGGCGAGCGATGAAAAGCTCAAGAAGGCCGTGGTGAATAATCGCTGTTTGTCAAACAAGTAGAAGCGGAATGGCTCACGGAATTTTCCGTATTCGGGATCAAGGAGCCCGATAAGGTCAGTGACCGCAGAAAGCGCGCCTCTACCGGCTCAGGTTCAGTCGATGCGCAACGTGAACGCCCCGAGCGCTGCTGGTTCGCCCGCAACTTGCGTTACCTTGATCCGCGTCGCATCTGTCAGGTCGGTCTCCAAGATCTCCGGCGTCTCGACGCTGAGGGCCCTGTCGATCTCGACGTTGTCGGCATCGAAGACCGTTAGGTCGATGTCTCCCTCGAAGCCTTCGACCACGATGCGCGCCGGCCGGCTCACGTCTGAGACGTCGACCCACATCTCCGCGCGGTCCGCGAGTGGGTCGCCTCGGTTCATCTCGAAACGCCCGCTTTGCGCAATCGGGATCGCTGATCCGCTTGTCGCGCCGGGCACGGTTGCGGTGGCGGCGATGCGCATGGTGAAGGGCGCTGCGACTTCGGCGGCGGCGGTGTTCCACTCGACCGCATAACAGCCAGGATCGAGCGCGCCCGACACCCGCTCGACATCGTCCTCGACCCCGAACGCCGTTAAAACGCTCTCGGTCGCCCCCGCCTCCGCCAGGGTCGTGCAATCGGTGGAGCCGGGTTTGTAAGGGCCAGTGCGCAAGATGGAGTAATCCACGTCGAGCGGCGCGAAGCCTGACGCTTCGAATTCCGTATCCACCGCCTCGCGAACGGCGAAACGGCACGCCCCGAGCGCATCGGCCTCGGGCATGAGTCGCGTTTCGCTTTCTATGCCCGGACCGACTAGCCCCGCCGGGCCCGGCCGGCAGGTGAGGCCGGTCTTTTCCTCGATCGAGAAGCTCAGGACAGTGTCTCGCGCGCCCCCCTTTGGAACCAGAACGACCAGCGTCACCTGCTTCGCACCGGGCGGGATCGGGATGTCGCGCCAGTTCTCGGCCATGGACCGCATCCGGAAGGGCGCATCGCTTGTGGCACCCGAGACGCCGAGCAGAACCTCCGCGCCCTCGGCGCGGGCGCGGACTTGCAGAGGCAGGCGCAACTCGAGCAGGTCCGTGGGGATCGCCGCCGTGACCTCCTGCAACGGAGGCACGATCTCGAAACTCGCCGCGCCCTTCCCGCCTTTCTTCAACTTGATTGCGGCGGTCGCGGCCCCGTCGTGCAGAAGGAAGATGTGGCCCTGGCCCGCGAAGAGGCCGGGTCGCGTGCCCACGGCCGCGATGAGCGGAAGCTCGGCATCCTCGGGCACCCAGAGCAGCCGCTCGTCCCGGAGCGCCACCGCGCCTAGCCCCCTGATCCGCGCCGAGCGCGTCGTACCGTCATCCACCAGGCTGGTAAGGCGGCCCCAATGCGCCAGCATCGTGTCGGGTTCGTCGTCCAGGGGCTCGAGGACTAGCGCCGCCGTCCAGCCACCAAGGGCGCGCGGTCCGATCTGGGGGTCAGCACGCGAGAGGTCGCAGTCGCGCACCGGACCCGCCGCGCGGGCAGCGAAGTGCGCGACCCGTCCGGGCGTAGCCGCGCAGATGGCGGCGTACATCGCGTCGAGTTCCTCGACCGTCCACGCCAGCCGCGCGGCGGTTACGCGGCCATTGCGCTCGTGCAGGATCTGCAGCGCCGTCAGCGGGTCGGCGACGGCGAGGTTGTGCAGCTCGTCGAAATCCGGCGTGTCCGGCGGGGCCGCGCCCGCGGGCAGTAAGCCGTCGGCGTCGAGCGTGAGGCCGTAGTCTTGGGCAAGCCGCGCGCTCAGGTGCCCGGCGCGGCGGCTCAGCGCATGGGCGAGCACGGACACCGCCAAACGCTGAGCCTCGCTGTCGCCGTCGAAATTGCCCGCCTCGCCATCCCAGTCGAAATCCGAAGCGCCGCGCTCGTTGAGAAGCGCGAAGCGGAAGTCGAGCGCCCCGGGGTCGAGATACTTAAGCGCCTCCGGCTCCTCGCGCTCCGCCCGGGCGATCCCGATCCAGCCGAGCGCCGCCGCGTGCCATGGCGGCCCGCGCCGCACCTCGGCGTCGAAGATGTCGAGGAAAGCGTCGACCCGCGCGTCGCAGCGCCGCCGACTCTGGTCCGCGGTCAGTGTTGCGTCCTCCGCAAGGTCGTCGCAATCGGCGCGGTCGATCAACTCGTGCAACATCGGGCGGCCGGTGAAGGGGGCCGGGCGGCTCAGGGTGAGCTCGAACATGTCCCATCTCATCCGGTCTTGGTCCACGCCAAAGGCCTCGTGGAAAAGGTCGAGCGACTTGGCGTTCTGGAAATAGAATGCGTTGCGGTAGCTCTCAGTCGAGAACCGCATCCCACGCTGTCCGATCTCTTCCTGCGCGATCTGTTGGACGTCGAGCCGGTCCGAGATGTTGACAGACGCGAAGCCATAGAACCCGCTGATGCAGAAGGTTAAGGCTGCGAGGTAATGCCATTCGCCGCGAAAGACGCGGTCGGCGGACCGTTCTGCCCAGGTCGCGGGAAATAGCCCCGCCCACAGGATCGCCAGCCTACCGGTGATCCGCCACCGAGGAAGCCGCAAGCCGGAGCGCAGCGCCCGGCCTATCCGCAGCGCGCGCAGGCCCATATGAATGAGCACGACCGCAAGCGCAACGGCTGGCAGAAGGTATTGCAGAACCTGCGCCCCGAGCAGCACCTTGGGTTCGATGAAGATGCCAATCTGCAGCACCGCCCAGATCGCCACCACAGCGCCGAAGAGGTCGATGGTGAACTGGATGGGGGTCGAATACTCCCGATCCTTGAAGAGAAAACCAGCCAAGACAATGCTCCGAAAAAACTCCTTGGGTGTAATTCCCCCTGTTCATTGGAGGTAAACCGCAAAGCTAACCTTCGTTCGGTTCGCAGCAAAGATCCGCTTCCCGCCAACCCTGTGGATGGCTTCGCGGTCGCAGCGTAAGCTCGGCCCCCAAAGCGAATAGCAACTCCGTACGTATTTTACCAAAAAGTGTCGCGCGCGGCTAAGGTTACTTTTCGCAGTTCCGCGCCAGCGCGATGCTTCCGCTTCGGGCCCTTCATATCTCACGTCAGGTCGCTGCAAATGCAAACTGGAGCTGGCGCACCTCGGTCGCTCTGGGCGCGGAGCGGTCGCGCGGCGCGCAGCATATTGAACCGCGCCGGGTTTGCCGGAGACTTGAAACCTGAGAAGGATGAGAGTCATGGAAAAGAGCAAGATGGCCAACCGCTATTCACCTGAGGTTCGCGCCCGCGCGGTGCGGATGGTGCTGGAACACCAGAGTTCCTATGAAACGCAGGGCGCCGCGATAGCGGCGATTGCACCGAAGATCGGCTGTATTCCGCAGACGCTTGCAGTCTGGCTGAGGAAGGCCGCCAAGGACGCCGGTGCTGCGGGTGGCACGAGTAGCGACGAGCGCGATCGGATCAAGCTGCTTGAACGCGAGAACCGTGAGCTGCGTCAGGCGAACGAGATCCTCCGCAAAGCATCAGCTTATTTCGCTCAGGCGGAGCTCGACCGCCCGTTGAAGCGATGATCGGGTTTATCGACGATCATCGTGTCGTCTATGGGGTCGAGCCGATCTGCCGGGTTCTGCCGATCGCCCCATCGACGTATTATGCGCACCTGGCCATCCGTGCCGATCCATCCAAGGCGTCGGCGCGACAACAAAGGGATGCAGCATTGCGTCCCGAGATTCAGCGGATCTGGGACGCCAACTTCAAAGTCTACGGCGTGCGCAAAGCCTGGCACCAGCTCAGACGGGAAGGCTTTGATGTCGCCCGTTGCACGGTGGCGCGGCTGATGACCCAGATCGGGCTGCGTGGGGCCGTGCGTGGCAAGGTCATCAAGACCACGCAAGGCGATATGTCGGCACCATGTCCGCAAGACAAGGTGAACCGCCAGTTCCGGGCCCCGGCACCGAACGTGCTGTGGGTGAGCGACTTCACCTACGTCTCGACCTGGGCCGGCTTCGTTTACGTGGCCTTCGTGATCGACACATTCGCCAACCACATCGTGGGCTGGCGGGTGTCAGGGTCGGCTAAGACGGACTTCGTTCTGGATGCGCTGGAGCAGGCACTCTACAAACGACGCCCCGATGGTGACGGCAGCCTGGTGCATCACAGCGATCGCGGGTCCCAATACGTTTCCATCCGCTACACCGAGCGCTTGGCCGACGCTGGCATCGAGCCCTCAGTAGGAAGCGTCGGAGACAGCTACGACAACGCATTGGCCGAAACGATCAATGGCCTCTACAAGACCGAGGTCATTCGCCGTCGCGGTCCTTGGAAAAACCTCGAGGCTGTTGAGATGGCGACCCTCGAATGGGTGGACTGGTTCAACAACCGCCGGCTGCTTGAACCCATCGGGAACATCCCGCCTGTCGAGGCCGAAGCCAACTACTATGCGCAGCGTGCCGCGCTCGATATGGTCGCATAAAGTGAAGCAAACGGTCTCCGGCAAACCCGGCGCGGTTCATATAACTGGATGCCACGGAGCCGACAAAGTCTGGTTTCGCAGGTTTTTCGAAACCATCCGGTCTTCGCGGCGAAGGTCCTTAGCTCGCCCTAATACGAAACGCGATTGCAGGCGCAGCAAATACTGAGCAGATGTGGCGAACGGCAGGAAGGTCCCGCTCAGCCGATGTCTGCCGTCGAAAAATGCTGCGCTACGCACGAACGACCGCTTCGGTGAAGCTACGCCGCGGCAGCTGACCCACTTGCGAATGTCCGCAAAGGGCCGTCCTCGCGAACGGCCCTTCGGTTTAGATCTCAATTGCTTCAGCAATCGCCAAGGCATCTTCGAGTTCAACACCCAGATATCTGACGGTGCTGTCCATCTTGGTGTGTCCAAGCAGAAGCTGGACCGCACGCAAGTTGCCGGTCTTCTTGTAGATCTGGGTTACCTTTGTTCGCCTCATCGAATGCGTGCCGTAGGCACTCGCCTCTAAACCGATCGAAGTGACCCAATCGCGGACGATCCGCGCGTACTGGCGGGTCGAGATATGAAGACGCTCATGGAAGCGGCCCGGCCAAAGGTACTCTGAGCCGACCATGAGTTCATCCTCCATCCACTCCGCGACTGAGGTCCGGGTGCCTTCGGAAATCTCGAAGCGTACCGGTTTCTGCGTCTTGCTTTGCAGCACCGTGGCACGCTCCTTGATCTGACCAGACGCCATGACGTCGACGACTTTCATCTTCACCAGGTCACAGCCTCGAAGTTTACTGTCGATGGCCATATTGAACAGCGCGAGGTCGCGATGGTTCTCGGCCAGTTCAAGTCGAACGCGGATTGCCCAAACATGCTTTGGCTTCAGTGGTCGTTTCTGCCCGACGATGCGGCCCTTGTTCCATGCAGGGCGAAGTGCGCGAATGGCTGGTAGGTTTGGTGTTTCCATGACTGATCCTCCGATCCGCCATGCCCTCCACAACGACAACCCGACGTTGACTATGCAATTATATCACAGGTTTCTGCCCTGCATCCCACGTCCGCTCCGAGCCCGAGTTGTGGAATGCCGCAAATCCGCAAGATGTCCGCTGTTCGTTCGAGGGCCTTTGGTCTGTCTATGCTCTCAGCGGTTGGTCAACTGAAATTCAGACCTATTTGAATAAACGCATACAATTCGCAGAATTGAAGTTCTGCATTTGAAACAGGGAATAACTCATGACTTCTTTCGATCTTTCGCGCCGTGGAATGATCCTCGGCGCCGCGGGTGGGGCTGCTCTTCTTGCAGCCGGACGCCCACAGGTCCTGCAGGCCGCGGCCCATACGATGGCACCACTTCCAACCTTCTATGACCGTATGGTCGGCAATCTGCGCGTGACGACATTGCTAGACGGGTATTTTGGACTCGAACAGAACCTTGTTACGAACCTCGGGGAGGAGCAAATCGAGGAAGCACTAAAGGCGGCTTATCTTGACCCCGCAAACCCGATTCCGCTAGCGATCAGTACTCACGTCATTCGTCAGGGGGACCAGGTCAGCTTGGTCGATGCTGGTGCGGGCGGTTCCTTTGGACCAACGGCAGGCCGGTTGCGCACATTGCTGGAATCGCTTGGCGTTGCACCTGAAGACGTCACGCGCATTGTGTTGACTCACATGCACCCGGATCACATCGGGGGACTCATGGGAGATAATGGCCCGGTCTTCCCGAATGCATCGTTGCATGTCAGCGAAACCGATCATGCCTTCTGGACGGACGAGACGATCGCGTCGGGTGCGCCGGAATCGTCGCAAGGTTTTTTTGCCCTGGCACGTGCTGTCAGCGAGGCCTACACCCAGCGGACTGAGATGTTTGGCGACAATACGGATCTTGGTGGCGGGCTCACCACTTTGGCAATGCCGGGGCATACCCCAGGACACAGCGGGCTCCGTGTGTCGGATGGCTCTGATCAGTTGATCATATGGGGAGACAGCACAGCTGTGGCGTCGCTGCAGTTCAGCCACCCCGATGCCGGTATCGCCTTTGACGCAGATAGCGCGCAGGCCGCCGAGACGCGCCGCCGTGTTCTGGATATGGTGGTTGCCGACGAGATTGCCGTTGCGGGCACCCATTTGCCGTTCCCTGGTATCGGTCATGTCGAAGAAAAAGACGGGGCCTACGCTTGGGTTCCAGAAGAATGGCAGCACATGTAACGCGGTCGTCCCGCCAAGCTGAGAGCTGGTCGCGGATTTTTGGAGCGGTTTTCACTCTTAGGTAGCTACTGAAGCGCCTAGACGAAAATGGCGCTGTCGGACCAATTCCAATTTGTCCGACAGCGCTGTTCGGGCGACATCACGCTGACAACCTGCGTGATTGGACCCGAAGGGTTCGGGCCCGAGAAGTTGCCGTCTCAGAGATGTCAGATTTCCAAATTCGCGAGAACAAGGCAGCACATTTCGCCGCCCCTCTTTGACCCAGCCTGGATATTCGTCGTCCTGTCGGATCTCAAGGAGGGGCAAAGGGACGAGCCTGGGATCTTGTTGTCGCCATGATCTTCTTTTCCTGAGCCGGCTGCGCATTGGCGAGGACAGTATTGGCATTGGCATTGCCGAAGCGGACAGTCAAATTGGTGACGCGAACCGCAGCTTCGTCCGCGATGCCGTCATCCAGGATAGGGAAATGCTGCTCTCATGATGCAATGTCCGCAATGCGGAGCGCGACTGCAGCATCTGGACCGAGGGGCGAATGTCCGCTCAGGGCCCGAAAGGCGTCAGAATCGGCCACCCTCAGACAGCAGATTTTCGCGGTAAACGACCGCCGCGCGAAAGACCGCGCAAAGTGCCCCAACGCTCAGGCCCAGTCCCATAGCGGTACCGCTCCTAACCGACAAACGAGTTGACGTGCGTCTGGTACAGGCAACGAGTTCGGATGCTTGCTAGTCGAGGTCATCGAGTCGCCTCTTAATTGTCATCCAATGAACGCCGAACTGTTTTGCTATGGCGTTGATAGATTTCCCCTCCGCTTTGGCGCGTAAAAGATCATCGGTAGACGGTTCACGCTTCAGAGTATTTCCAGGACGGATTTCAAACCCTCGGTGTTCAAGGATCCCCTTTACAGTCGCAGCGCCGGTTCGATGCAGCTTCGCTATCTTTGCGAGCGACATTCCCTCCGCGCGGTTCCGACAGATCTCGTCCTCGCGATTTATCTGCATCCCAGCAAGAAACCGTCTCATTCCCGGACGGGTCAGGTTAAACACATCGTCGAGATCAGCAATGCTTCGGCGCCGTAAGAACACTTCTCGCGCCTCTTCTTCGCTTCGGTAGGTGAAGGTGAAGCTTCCCGGATAATCGTCATCCGGGACGGATATCGTCGCAAGGCCATCGTTCCAACCATGAAACAACGACTTAGCACGTTTTGGATAGTGCCAGGTCGAGAAGATGAAGCCGGACTCTTTCATTTCGACATCATTTTTCACAAACATCGCTATCTGGCAAATTTATAATTCTTGCAAAATGCTTTCGAAGTGTAAGCATCGGAAATTGTTCGCTAAATGACTCGCAAACGCACTTTTGGTGTGCTTTCTTCAGAGCTACTTCGAATCGATAAGGGGATCGCCGGTGCCGAACGTCGATCTGGCTCGCCACGAGCGTATCAAGTGTGATCTGCGAATCTGCGGGAGCTCTCTTCGAGAGATCAGTCGTGAACTCGGCGTCGGCGCCACCAGCGTGACGACGGTCTGCCAGGGACACCGAACATCGAAACGGATCGAGGCCGCAATCGCGCGGGAACTCGGAACGTGTCCTTCGCTTTTGTGGCCGGATCGCTATCCTGACCAAACAGGATCGCAAAGCTGATGGGCGGCCTTCTCAAAATGGCGTGTTACCAGCGTCTTTGCAGGCCGATCACCTCGTACTGCAAGGAGACTCAGCCATGACATAAGATTCTACATCTTGGGAAAGACGAAGGCCCTGCAATCACCACAAAAGCAGGGCCCTCTGGAAGTCTTTGATCTTGGTGGATCAGACGAACTTTCCCCTGAGAACCGATCGAAGTCAAGAACGGATCCTCCGGATGCGACGGGTCCGCTTGGCCAATCTTGCACCAATTCTCGAGGGAATGGGGTGGTCCGGTGTGCGCAGAGCACGCCGTGCTCAGCCCCTGTACATATCATGGACGAAACCACCGACGACACGACGCAGCCACCGCTGCCCAGCCGCGCTACGCGCACCATATCCATGCGATCGAAAGCGAGTTCGCGAGGCGCGATCACAGCAAGTCCGCCCGGATCGGGCGGCCGGGACCGCATAATCCAGTTCGAGAGCAAGCTCGAGCAGCGCGTGCTGTTCCTGCTCCTCGCCCGTCGTGACCTATGGGACATTTGGGATCAGCCTCCGGCCATCGCTTATATCGCGCCGGACGGACGAACCCGTCACCATACGTTCGACTTCCTCGTCACCTTCACGACCGGACGCCGGTGGGCCGTCGTCGTGAAGCCGCAGATCCGCGCCGCTCGACCCGAGTTCCAGAAAGAACTCGCCGCGATCCGTGCTGGACTGCGCAAGGACTACGCCGACGAGCTACGCCTCATCACCGACGCTCACTTCACCCGGGACGAGGCGCTTAACGTCGAGAGGTTGCATCAATTCCGCCGCAATCTGTCGCCGGAGGTCCTCGTCACGGCTTACGGCCGCTTCGCCACGGCCGCGTTCCCGATTACCGTCGGTGATCTAGTGGCGCATCTCGATATGGGTGGCGTCGGGTTCCAGGCGATCGTGGTGGGCATCTACGACGGCTACCTCCATGCGGAGACGAGCGCGGAAATCTCTGAAAGCACCCGTCTGTCCTTGCCCGTCAACGCGGAGTACAAGGCATGAGCCGCTTCCTCATCTCCAATAGCGACCGGCTGTTCCTCAACAAACGTCACTGGCGTCTCGGCACGGCAACAGGCGCCGGGTACGTGTTTGAGGCCGTCGACGATCCTGGTGTCACCCTAGGCCTCTCGTCCGACGAACTCGCCGAGCGGTTAATGGACCGTGACAGCCTGTTCGAGCGTGGCTACTTCGATCCAGGCAGGTCGAGAGCGCGGATCGACGCTGGAGTCGAATGCCTCCGAGACCTGCCCAAGAAGACGCAGCACATCGTTCTCTGGCGATGGGGATACGTCGAAGCCTTCCTGGCGCTCTATGAACGGTCGCTCATCAAACGCACCGAGACGTCGATCTCTTGCGCGATGTACGACCTCCAGAAGGAGGTCGACACGATCGACGTCATTCGCCAGCGCGGCAACCGAAAGAAGCGCGCGGGTCGCAAATCGACCATCCAGGACGCGCCTTGCCCGAGGTCGGTGTTGGAGTGGGTCAGGAGATTCGAGAACTCCGGGCGAGACCCTCTCTCGCTCGTTCCCGGCACCCATCGGTCCGGCAACGCGGTCTCCCGGTTCTGCATCGAGGGCGCGAAACTGATTGCGAAGGAGCTTGGGAAATACGCGACCATCCAGCGCCCGACAAAGCGCGAAGTCGCCAGGGACTGCGTTGATGCTTTCAGGAAGCTCAACAAGGAACGAAAGGCACTTGGCATTCCTCCGATCTCAGAGCCATCCAAGCGATGCATCGAGCGCAAGATCGGGAAACTCGATCCCTACCAGACCTACGCCGGTCGCTATGGCGTTGCGGCCGCGAACAAGAAATTCGCCGCGATCGAGCTCGGCATCAAGGCCGGATACCCGATGGAGCGGATCGAGATCGACGAGTGGAACGTCGATGTGCTGACGCTGATCACGGAGATCGGCGCACTCGACACAATGTCCGAAGAACAGCGGGCGGGCCTCATTCACGAGCGCCTCTGGCTCTACGTCGCCATCGACTGCGCCACCCGGTGCATTCTGGCACTGCGCCTCGCCTCAACGCCGAATGCCGACGACGCGGTGCTGACCCTGGCGGATGCCACGAGGGACAAAAGCGATCTGTCGAAACAAGCTGGCTGTGTAAACGCTTGGACGCAGCATGGCGGTCTCGCGGCCGTGGTGACCGACAACGGCGCCGCGTTCACCAGCATTCCGTTCGTGAACGCGATCCACGCCCTAGGAGGGGGTCCCGAGAGACCGCCGGCTGGCATCGCATCGCTTCGCGGTCGAATTGAGCGCCTGTTCCGTTCGTTCGGCACCGAGCTGATGGCACTTCTTGCCGGGAGAACGTTCTCGAATCCGATCGACCGGGGGGATTACCCGTCCGAGGACCTCGCGGTGCATTCGCGCGAGACGCTCCTTCAGATCCTCACGCTCTACGTCGTCGACATCTACCACCACAAGCCGCATGCCGGGCTCGGCGACGAGACACCGGCCGACTGCTGGAAGCGCCTCGAGAAGTCGCGCAGCATAGTTCCGCCACCGGTGCCGCAAACCCGCTGCCGCGCCCTGGGGATCGAGCTGACCCGTAAGGTCACTCGCAAGGGCGTCACGGTCCTCGGCAACGACTACGCCTGCGATGCCCTGCGGGAGATGCTTCGGCACAGCCACGACACACAGGTTACGATCCGGGTCGACCCGGCCGAACTCGGCTGGATCATGGTTCGGGTCGACGGCATATGGCATGTCGCCGATGCGCTACGATCGGTGATGAACGGTGTCAGCCTTGCCGATTGGCGCCTCACCGTCCTGGAACTTCGGTCCAGACACAGACGCAACGCGGCACTCCACGAAGACCTGATCGTGCGTACATTGCAGAAGATCAGGGAGATCAACGCGGCGCAGCTCGAGACTATGCGGGTGCGCTTGCCGTATCTTTCCGCTGAGGACCTGAAGCGGGAGGAGCGCCAGCTTGGCCTGGGCCTGACCATCGACGTCGACGCCGCACCCGAAATCGACCTCCCGAACGCAGAAGACGGCTTCGGGCAGGTTGTCCCGCTCGGCGATACCCCGCCAGACCTGTTCTCGATCAATGGTGTCGAGGAGCCTCAAACCGCGCATTCGCCGAACGGCTCGCCGGGTGAGGAGCAGCCGAACGACGACTGGGGCCTGGAGGAAGACTGATGCGAGATCGAGACGACATCGACCTGACCGTAGCGCGCCTCCGGACGCTGTTCTTCCGCCACCCGCAGCACCGGCTTCTCTTCGACCAGTTCGATCGCCTGCTTAGACGCAGGCAGGTCGAGGTGGCCGAGGGTTTGCGCGGAGAGGCCCGCGGCATTGCCCTGATCGGCCCCTCGGGCTGCGGCAAGACCACCGCGGCCGAGCGGCTGATCGCCACGCATCCGGACCTCGTCCTGCCGGCGCCGGACCGGCTCCGGGCGGACGTCGTGAGCTTCCTCGTCCCGTCGCCCGCGACCTTGAAGGACGTGGGCATGGCCGCCCTGGCCGCGCTCGGCTACCCGCTCGAGCGCGACAAGCCGTCGGGCATCATCTGGGACCGTGTCCGCCACTTCCTGCGCGAGCGGCAGACGCTGTTTCTGCATATCGATGAGGCGCAGGACCTCTATACCGCCCGCAGCGCCGGGGCGCAGCAATCAGTGATCAATACCCTGAAGTCGCTGATGCAGAACCGCGACTGGCCGGTCGGGCTGATCCTGACTGGCATGCCGGAAGTGAAGGCGATGCTGAACGCCGATCCGCAGCTGGCCCGGCGCACCTACCCGATCGAGATCGCCCCGGTCTCCTGGGTGGCAGACGGCCCGATGATCCGATCCCTTGTCGCCACCTACGCAGAGAAGGCCAATCTCTCTCCGAATACCGACCTCGTCCAAGACGACTTCGTCGCGCGCCTCGTCCATGCGGGGGCCACGCAGTTCGGGCTGATCGTGGAAACCGTGATCGCGGCGATCGAGGAAGCCTTGCGGAGCGGCGCCTCCGTGCTGGACCGATCCCACTTCGCGGCCGCGTTCCGGCGACGGTCGGGCTGCATCGACGGGCTGAACCCGTTCCTGACCGATGATTACCTGAGCATCGATCCACGACAGCTCTTCGATATGGTACCCGTCGCACCCCCGGCGTCCCTCGGAGGCCGGCTAAGGTGAGGGAAATTGCACTGAACCTCGCGCACCCGGCATGTCCCTACGAGACGGCGACTTCCTACGCCTCGCGCCTTGCGCGGTTCGCGCGGGCCGCCGATCCGTTCGATCTCTGTCTCGATGTCGGCCTCGACTGGAAGTCCGTCGTACGTGGCGATCCGATCTCAATCCGACGTCTCGCCGCTCGCGGTGGAACGTCTGCGGACGTGCTTGAACGCTGGTCGATCCGCGCCATGGGCCCGCTGCGCTTCAGGATCGGCGGTGACGTCGTGCCGAACAAGACTCTCCTGCGGAGCCGCTTGCGCGTCTGTCCGGCCTGTATCCTCGAGGATCTTGCGTCAGGCGGGCTCAGGCGCGCTTACCGGCGTATGCACTGGAACCTGCAGGCCATCCGGACGTGCGAACGTCACTGGCGGCCACTCCTCAAACTGCCATGGCTGGAGCACACTTTCGGCAACTACGACATCGTCGCTCGTGTCGAGGCGACGATGCCGCTGATCGAGAACGCTGCTGGAAAAGACGACGCACGGCCGTTCACCGATTACGAGCGCTACATCCTCGACCGCCTGCACGGGCTGCAAGCTATCCCCTACCTCGACACCATGCCGCTGGCATTCGTCATACGGTTCGCCGAGGCGCTCGGGCTTACGCGGATCTGGTACCGGGATGCCGCGCGGGATGCCGACGACGATCTGCTGTACGAGGCCGGGGCGGCGGGGTTTGACGTGCTCAGGAACGGGCACGAGGCCTTCATCGCCGAGCTCCACCGCCTGCAGATCGATCCCCTTCAAAGCAATGCCAGCCACAAGCTCGATCTCGGACCCTTCTGGGTCTGGCTCCGCTGTGGCGGGAATGGCGATGGCATGGCGGCGCTCCGCGCTGTGGTCCGCGAGCACGTCTTCCGCAATTACCCCGTCGAGGCAGGGACAATGGTTCTGGGACAGGCCTGCCCGCGAACGCAAGTCTACTCGATCAACAGCGCCAAGAGGGCGTTCCGGATCTCACGCGCCCGGCTCAACGCCAAGCTCGTTGCGGCGGGGCTGGCCGCGCCGAACGGCAGCCCGGACCGCGTCACCCTCCTGCGGCCGCTCCGCGCCGAAGACCTGGCGCCCCGTCTGGCGCCGACCGCTGGGTTGCTGAGCCGCGAAGAGGCAAAGGCGCGGCTGGGAGCCAGCGAGTCGATCTTCCGGCAACTGCGGCTCGCGGATCTGATCCGACGTCACACCGAACCTACAGACCGCCGACCGCGCTACGCCGCGGCCGAGATCGAGACGTTTCTGTCTGACGTGAAGTCAGCGATATCGACCCGCGCGTCGTTCCACCCAAGTGCGGACCGCATGTCTCTCGTTGAGGCGTGTCGGAAGATCGGAACACCACTGCTTACGGTCCAAGCGCTCATCCAGGACGGAAAGGTTCCGTCCTCGGCGATCGACCCCACAATGCAGGGCCTCGCTGCGATCCACGTCGATATTGAAGAGGTCCGCACGGCTGTTACCGGCGAATTGCTCGACGCAGTGCCGAAGCTGAAGACTGCGAAGATCCTTGGCGGATCGCTGCGGATGGTGGATTTCCTGCTCTCCACCGGGGAGCTGGCACTTGAGAAACGGGGCCCGGCCCTGCGCGGCCATACCATGCCGGCCGTGACCCGCGCCTCCATCGACAGCTTCCTGACGGATCACACGACGCTCGGTCGCCTGTCGCAAGCCACCGGCCTGTCGTTCCAGCGCCTACGCTTCGAACTGCCGAAACTTAAAATCCTGCCGCGCCAGGTCCCGAAGGACACCGGCCACATCTATACGAAAGCAGGTCTGCGGGACGTGATTCTTACCTCGGACCTCGAGCTTCCGGGGCCGCTGGACTGGGGCAGGATGTGAGGCTGCAGGCGAATCAGACCCCAACCGATTTGGCCAAACCGGACCCAAAGGTAAACCTTTGTGTCGGTACAGGAAAAACTATCTGGCGTGTGACAGGAAGGCAGTGGCGCGCTGGGGAGGATTCGAACCCCCGACCCTCTGATTCGTAGTCAGATACTCTATCCAACTGAGCTACCAGCGCGTTGGGGGCGGGATAATCGTGTCGGCACCGGGGTGCAAGGCGAAAATCACGATGAGCCCAAACTACCGCAGGGTTTTCGTCATCTCCGACGCCGGAAAGCAAGTAGCCGCTTGCCCCGTGGCCGCCTGCCAGAGACCGACGGATCGCCGGGTCTTGAACCCCGGGAGGCCGTCGGCACCCCCGACATCATGCCCCATGGCCTGCAGGGCCCGTTGCATCCCGGCTATCTCGGAGCGGAGCAGCCTGTCGACGGGCCGCCAGGGCCGCGCAAAATCGCCCGAGCCATAGGCGATGCGGTCCCCGGCATGGCCCACGTAGAGCGCATAGAGATCGCTCATGTTGTAGTCCTTTAGCACATAGAAATTCGGCGTAACGACGAATGCGGGACCCAGGCGGCCTGCCGGCATGAGAAGGGACCCCGATTGTCCCAGTTCGTGGGCAGGAAAAGGGCGCCCCGAGACACGGGTGATACCCATCTCGACCCAGTCGGCGATCCGCCTTGCATTGTCGGGACCTTCGAGCGCGCAGGAGATATGGGCCGGGACGTCCACCTCGAAGCCCCAGTCGCGACCCGCCTGCCAGCCATGACGCGCGAGATAGGTACCGATCGATGCGAGCGTATCGGGCTCCGACCTCCAGATATCCGCCCGGCCGTCGCCGTCACCGTCGGCGGCGAAACTGAGGAACGAGGACGGCATGAACTGCGGTTGCCCCAGCGCTCCGGCCCAGCTGGATCGCATGGCACCGGGCGGTGCATGGCGGGCTTCGGCGATCTGCAGCGCGGCCACGAGCTCATCCGCGAAATAATCCGCCCGCGTTGACATGAAACCCTTCGTGCCAAGCACGCGGAAGGCGTCGTGCGGAATGTCGACGCGACCATAACCGCTTTCGCGACCCCAGATCGCGAGGACTATATGACCGGGGACGCCGGTGGCACGTGTCACGCGGTCGAGGGTCGCGGAATGTCGCGCTGCCAGCTGTCGTCCTGTGGAGGCGGCTCCTGCGACCGAGCGGAAATAGCCAGCGGGCGCACCGAACTCGGCCTGTTCCTGTGCGCGCGGTCCCGGGGCGGAGCCGGGGGGAACAAGGTCAGGCAAGTCCCAATCAAGACGTACCTGCCCCAGCGCGCTTTCGAACGTCGCACGCGAGACACCTTGCTGCGCCGCACGGGGCCAGATCGTCTGGTCGAGCCATGACCGGAAATGACGCTCCACACCGGCGCGGTCCTGCGCAACGGCAGGCATGGAGAAACAGAGAAGGAGGAGAGCGGCGCGAAGGATCATTTGGGGTCCGAATGAGCTGGGCAGATCGTACCAGATCAGCATTCCGGGATGTTCACCGCAATCCCGCCTGTCGAAGTTTCCTTGTACTTCACATCCATGTCACGCCCCGTTTCGGCCATGACCTTCACGCAATTGTCGAGCGGCATGAAATGCGCGCCATCGCCCCTCAGCGCGAGTGATGCAGCGGAAACCGCCTTGATCGCCCCCATGGCGTTGCGCTCGATACAGGGCACCTGAACGAGACCCGCGGCCGGATCGCATGTCATGCCGAGGTGATGCTCGAGCGCGATCTCGGCGGCGTTCTCGACCTGTTCGTTCGTGCCGCCCAGCGCCGCGCAAAGCCCGCCCGCCGCCATGGCAGAGGCCGATCCGACTTCGCCCTGACAGCCAACCTCGGCACCCGAGATCGACGCGTTGTGCTTGATCAGGCCCCCGATCGCGGCAGCCGTCAGGATCAATTCGTGGACGCCCGCGCGGGACGCTCCGACGCAATGGTCGCGGTAATAGCGGATGACTGCCGGCACGACGCCTGCCGCACCGTTTGTGGGCGAGGTCACGACACGACCGCCGGCGGCGTTCTCCTCGTTGACGGCCATGGCATAGACGCTCATCCAGTCGTTCGCGACATGCGGCTGGGCAAGATTGTGGCCCGCCTCGGCCTTCAGCCGGTCATGAATGGCAGCGGCACGTCGACGGACCTTCAGACCCCCTGGCAGGACGCCCTCCTGTCGCAGGCCCCGGTCGATGCATTCGTCCATAACCGTCAGGACATGGTCGATCCTGCGATCGAGATCGCGCCCATGCAGGACCTCTTCGTTGGCGCGCTTCATGGCGGCGATCGTCAGCCCCGACCTCTTGCCCATCTCGAGCATTTCGCGCGCGGTTCGGAACGGATAGGGAAAGACGGGCCCGCCTTCTGTGCCGCCCCTGCCCTCACGTTCAGCCAGTAGCTCGTCCTCCGTCAGCACGAAGCCGCCACCGACAGAGTAATAGGTTTCGCGATGATAGAGGTTGCCGCGGGCATCGAAGGCCCTGAGGACCATTCCGTTCGCATGCAATGGGAGCGGTGGGCCGTAATCGAAGACGAGATCCGTTTCCGGGTCGAAGCGCAGCGGTCCGAGCCCCTCGGGCATCACCTCGCACGTCCGGTGGACCTCCGCCTCGCGCCGTTCGGCCTCGTCCGGATCGAGCGTGTCGGGCTTCAGCCCGCAGAAGCCCAGAAGGACTGCCCGGTCGGTCGCGTGTCCCTTGCCGGTGAATGCCAGGGATCCGTGAAGGACCGCCCCAAGCCCGGCGAGCGCGCCCGCCCCCGGCACCGGATCGACGCCGCGCCGCAGATCGTCGAGGAACCGGGCCGCCGCGCTCATCGGACCCATCGTGTGCGACGATGACGGACCGATCCCTATCTTGAAGATGTCGAAGACGGACAGGAACATCGGTGGACCTTGGCTAGGGACGGCGGAGTGTCACCCGGCAGCGAGTTCCGTGCAACCCGTGACGAGGAGCGAGACGACATGCGGCGCGAAGGACCGCCAGATGTCCATGCGCCAATCCTCCTCGCCGTCGCGCCAGAGGATCACGCTCGCCCCGTCGAAGACCGTGCGACGCCCCTCTCCCACCGCGATGCTCGCGGGATCGCGTGGCCAGCCCAGCGTCAGGAGTTCGGTCGCACGCGGCCCGTCGATGCGGAACGAAAGCTCCCGGTCGGTGATCTCGGTCAGGCTGTGCGGCGCGTCGATCCGAACCTCCCGCACGCGATCTGCCGCAGCTTCGGGCAGGTGGACCAGCCATTCGTCGGGCCCGATGCAGAGCGCGCGCATTTCCTCGCCGGCGACCTGCCCGACCCGCATCGGCAGATCGAGCCCGAGGGCCGAGCCCACAGCCTCGCGATCGCCCTTATGCGCGCGAAGTGAAAAGCGCGCGACCGGATCGAGCGCCGTGACTCGAGCGGCAGCATTTTCGGCGACGATGCCGGTTGTGAAATCCTTGGGGGGAATATTCAGCATGGGATCAGACCTTCACGCGGTCGTTGTTGGGGTCATAGAATATCGGTGCGGTGATCTTGGCGGTCACGGTGCGATCGGGCATGGGGATATGGACTGTTTCGCCCATCCGTTCGCGCCCCCCCTCGATCACGGCAAGCGCGATGGGCTGACCGACCGCGTCCGAGTGATAGGACGAGGTGACATGGCCGGCCATGATCATCGGCGTCTGCTGGTTCGGATCGAACACGATCTGCGCGCCTTCCTCCAGCTTCGTCTCGCCGTCCTCGGTCAGAAGACCCACCAGCTGCTTGCGGTTCGCGGCAACGAGATCGTGGCGCATCAGCGCGCGCATGCCGACGAAATCGGCCTTCTGCTTGCCGACGGCCCATCCCATTCCCGCATCGTAGGGCGTGACGGTGCCGTCTGTATCCTGACCGACGATGATGAACCCCTTTTCGGCCCGCAGGACGTGCATCGTCTCGGTTCCGTATGGGGTGATGTCGAACGGCTTGCCCGCTTCCATCAGCTTCTCCCAGACGGCCCGGCCGTGACGCGCAGGCACATTGATCTCGAAGCCCAGTTCGCCGGTAAAGCTCAGCCGGAAGAGACGGCAGGGCAGATTGTCGAAGCTGCATTCGACGACCGACATGTGCGGCAAGGCATCGGGCGAGATGTCGGCCCCCTCGACGAAGGGTTCGATCAGCTTCCGGGCGTTGGGGCCGTTCACCGCGATCACGGCCCATTGCTCTGTCGTCGAGGTGAGCCAGACCTTCAGGTCCGGCCATTCCGTCTGAAGGTAATCCTCCATCATGTTCAGCACGCGCGCCGCCCCGCCGGTCGTGGTCGTGACGTGAAAGCGATCGTCGGCCAGCCGTCCGATCACGCCGTCATCGCGGATGAAACCGTCATCGCCGAGCAGCAGACCGTAGCGCGCACGCCCCGGCGCAAGCTTCGTCCAGGGATTCGTGTACATGCGGTTCATGAACTCGGCCGCATCGGGCCCGACCACCTCGATCTTGCCCAGGGTCGAAGCGTCGAAGATCCCCAGAGAGGCGCGCGTGGCACGGCATTCGCGACCGACGGCCGCATCCATGTCCTCGCACGGCTTCGGGAAATATCGCGCGCGCCGCCAATGGCCGACCGGCTCGAACACCGCGCCGTTTTCGTCGGCCCAGGCGTCGATCGGGGTCCGTCGCGTCACCTCGAAATGGGCACCGCGGTGATAGCCCGCGAACGCCCCGAAGGTCGTCGGCGTATAGGGCGGGCGGAAGGTGGTGAGGCCGACCTCGGGTGCGGGCTTGCCCAGCGCCTCTGCCGCGATGTTGAGCCCGTTGATGTTCGACATCTTGCCCTGATCGGTCGCCATACCGTTCGTGGTGTACCGCTTGACGTGCTCGATGGAGCGCATCCCCTCCTTTACGGCAAGGCGCAGGTCCTTGGCGGTCACGTCGTTCTGGAAGTCCACGAAGGCGCGCGTGCTGGCGGCGGATTTGCCGCTTGGCAGTTCGGTGACGCTGACGCCCTTTCCACCGCGATCCTGCGAGACGTCGATACGGCGCGGATCGGCGTCGAGCCCCATCGCGCGCGCCGCCGCGGATCCCATCTCGGCCCCGTCATGGAGCGCCGCGGTGATCCCCCAGAGGCCACGGCCCGCACCTGCGATATGGCAGGCTTCGGTGACGCGGTCGGGCAGGAACGTCTGCCGGTCGGCATCCCAGGCGAGACTGCCCTTCGTATGCGAGAAGAGGTGTAGCGACGGCGTCCATCCACCCGACATCAGAAGCGCATCGCAGGGAACACGCCGCGACTTGCCGACATCGCCCCCCGTCACCGGCGCGATGAAGACGCCGTTGATCCGCAGCCGCCCGCGGGTGCCGGTCACCGTCTGTCCCGTCAGGACCGGAATGCCGCGCCGCCTTGCCTCTGCCGCGACATCGGGGCCCGGCGCGTCCCGCGTATCGACAAGGGCCACGATCTGGCTACCGGTATCGGCAAGGTCGAAGGCCGCCCAATAGGCACTGTCGTGGCTCGTGACGATCGCCACGCGATTCCCCACCCGCACTCCGAACCGGTTGAGATAAGTCTGCGCCGCGCCGGCCAGCATCACGCCCGGACGGTCGTTTCCGTCGAAGACCAGCGGCTTCTCGAGCGCGCCCTGCGCAAGGATCACCTGCCCCGCCCGCACGCGCCAGAGACGCTCGCGCGGGGTGTCCTTCGGAAGCTCGGGCAGATGGTCGGTCAGCCGCTCGCACAGGCCGATCATGTTCTGGTGGTAGTAGCCGATGGCAGTGGTGCGGGTCATGATCCGCACGCCCATCGCCTCGAGCGCCTCGACCGTGGCGGCAAGCCAGTCCCAGGCGGGACGCCCGTCGATCCGCGCCTGCGGCTCGCTCAGCAGCGTCCCTCCCAGTTCGGCATGCTCGTCGACGAGTGTCACGCGCAGCCCCGATTGCGCCGCTGCGCGCGCAGCTTCCAGCCCCGCGGGACCGCCGCCCACGACCAGTATGTCTGTATGCAGATAGCGGGAGGCGTAGCTGTCGGGATCTTCCTCGGTGGGCGATACGCCCAAGCCGGCGGCCGCACGGATGAAGGGCTCGTAGACCTTGTCCCAAAAGCTCTTCGGCCACATGAAGGTCTTGTAGTAAAATCCCGCCGACAGCAGCCGGTGCGCCCGGTCGTTCACCGCGCCGAGGTCGAACCGCAGGTCTGGAAAGGTGTTCTGGCTCAGCGTCTCGAGGCCGGACCAGATCTCCTGCATCGTGGCGCGGGTGTTCGGCTCGGACCGCCCCGGGCCGCGCCGCGTGCCGATCAGCGCGTTTGGCTCCTCCGACCCGGCGGCCACGGGACCGCGCGGACGGTGGTACTTGAAGGACCGCCCCATCAGATGACGACCATTTGCGAGGAGAGCCGAGGCGACTGTATCGCCCTCGCACCCCGCGACCTCGCGGCCGTCGAAGGTGAAGGTCACGGGGCGGTCGTGACGGACGCGGCCCCGTCCCGGAACGCGGAAGAGGTTCATTGATCGCCCCCCGTCAAGCTTGCGAGATCCGGCTTTGCGGCACCCGCCTTGTAGGTCGCGAGGAACCGGTCGCTCACCGTGTCGCGGACCGCGTTGAAGAACCGCCCGCAGCCATGGATATGACGCCAGCGTTCGTAATGCGGCCCCTTGGCATTCGAACGGATGAAGAGGAAATCGCGCCATTCCTCATCGCTCGTTCCGGATGGATCCGGTGCACGGACGATATGCGCCTCGCCCGCATACGCGAATTCAAGCTCGGGCAGCGTCTCGTCGCAATAGGGGCAATGGATCAGGAGCATCGCTCTCTCCTCAATGTGCGACGGCGGCGGCAGCCGCCTCGTCGATCAGGCGGCCGGTGGTGAACCGCTCAAGCGTGAAGGGTGCATTGATCTCGTGCGGCTCGTCCTTGGCGACCGTCCAGGCGAGCGTGTGTGCAGCCCCTGGCGTTGCCTTGAACCCCCCCGTGCCCCAGCCGCAATTGACGTAGAGCCCTTTCACCGGCGTCTTGCCGAGGATGGCCGACCGGTCGGGCGTCACATCCACGATGCCGGCCCATTTCCGCAACATCCGCATGCGGTTGAAGATGGGAAAGACCTCGCAGATGGCCGCGACCGTATGCTCGATCAGTGGCAGGCCGCCGCGTTGCGAATAGCTCGTGTACTGGTCCGTGCCCGAGCCGATCACCAGCTCTCCCTTGTCGGACTGACTGATATAGGCATGGACCGTGTTCGACATCACGACGCAGGGAAAGATCGGCTTCACCGGCTCGCTCACCAAGGCTTGCAGCGGATAACTTTCGAGCGGCATCCGCACGCCCGCGGTCTCCATTACGACGCTCGTATGCCCCGCGGCCGACACCGCGACCTTCTTCGCCCGAATGAGACCCTTGCCGGTCTCGACACCCTCGACCGCGCCATCGGGCCCGCGCCGGATCGCGGTGACGGGGCAGTTCTGGATGATGTCGACCCCTCGCGCCGCCGCCGCACGCGCATAGCCCCAGGCGACGGCGTCGTGGCGCGCGGTTCCCGCTCGCTTCTGCAGCGCCGCGCCCATCACCGGATAGCGCGCATCGGGCGAGATGTTCAGCGGCGGGCAGTAGGTCTTCGCCTGCTCTCGCGTCAGCCAGACGTTGTCGACGCCGTTCAGCCGGTTGGAATGCACATGACGCTGAAAGCTCTGAACGTCGTGGACGTTGTGGGCCAGCATCATCACGCCCCGACGAGAGAACATGACGTTGTAGTTCAGCTCCTGGCTCAACCCCTCCCAGAGGTCGAGCGCATGATCGTAGAGCCGCGCACTCTCGTCGTAGAGATAGTTGGAGCGAATGATCGTCGTGTTGCGGCCAGTATTGCCACCGCCGAGCCATCCCTTCTCGATCACGGCGACATTGGTGATCCCGTGCTCCTTGGCGAGGTAATACGCCGCGCCCAGCCCGTGGCCGCCCGCGCCGATGATGATGACGTCGTATTCCTTCTTGGGCTCGGCGCTCGGCCATTGCTCGGTCCAGCCCGTATTCCCGGTGACGGCATTCTTCAGAAGCGAGAAGGCGGAGAATTTGGTCATCGCGGCACCTTTCGGGAATTTGTCGACAGCTATCAGGCGGGGCAACCAACGCACTGGACGATTGCCCCTTTGCGACTGTACGATTGCGACATGGACATCACGCATGCGGTACCGCCGAACCGGCTCAGCGTCGGCTTCGTGCTGACGCGGGACTTCACGCTCTCTGCCTTCGCGAATTTCGTGGACGTGCTCAGGCTGGCGGCGGATGAAGGCGATCGCTCGCGACGCATCCATTGCGACTGGCAGGTCCTGTCCGCCGACATGAACCCCATCGTCTCCAGCGCGGGCGTCAGGATCCAGCCCGACACCCGGCTCCGCTTGGCCGGACGCTTCGACTACATCGTCGTTGTCGGCGGCCTCATCGGCCGGGGCGAAACGCTGACGCCGGAACTCGTCACCTATCTGCGGGAGAATGCCGAAGCCGGCGTGCCGCTGGTCGGGCTCTGCACGGGCGTGTTCCAGCTCTACGCGGCCGGCCTTCTCGAAGGCTATCGCGCCTGCGTGAGCTGGTTCCACCATCGCGACTTCACCGATCGTTTCGCAGGGGCCACGCCCGTGTCGAACCAGATCTTCGTCGTCGACCGCGACCGCCTGACCTGTTCAGGCGGACATTCGGCCGCCCACCTCGCGGCTTTCGTGGTAGAGCGACATCTGGGTCAGGTCGCCGCGGCCAAGAGCCTCAGCATCCTGATGATCGACGGCGCGCAAAGCGGCGAACGTCCACAACCCGCCCTGCCCGAGACACCTCCCGCACGCGATCCTGTCGTGCGCAAGGCGCTGATCAGGATGCAGCAGTCGATAGACGAGCCCGAATCAATCCCGGATCTCGCCCGGCAACTCGGGGTGGGCCGCAAGACGCTCGAACGTCGGTTCCGCGATGATCTCGGTGCGCCCCCGTCGCGGATCGCGATGGATCTGCGGCTCGATCACGCGGCCCGCCTTCTCGCCGGTTCGACGCGCTCGGTCACGGATATCGCGCTGGCCTGCGGTTTCTGCGACGTGCCGCATCTTATCCGTGCCTTTCGCAAACGGCACGGCATGACGCCCGGCGACTTTCGCCAGGCGCATGCTTCCGTCGCGGCTCCGTGACGCGCATTTCGCAAAGGGCTCTTCCCACGGCCGATGATTCCGACTAACTTGGTCAGGAACGATGATGCCGTTTCGACCGAAAGGCCCGGGATGACCGCACTCCGCAAACATCTTCCCCTCCCCGAGGAACCTCAGCCGGGTTTTGTGTCATGCCTCCGCATGGCGGCGCTCGATTGCCGCGCGGCCCCCCGCAGCTCCCTCAAGGCCTGCGAACTGCTCGATCCCGATGCCGGGGCCGAGGCGCATGCAGCCCTGCTCACCCGGACGCTGCCGCAGATGCTGAGGCATCGGCCGGTATTCTGGCGACCCGGGGCATCGGGACGGTCCTTCGACGAGGAATGGCTGCTGGCCCTTGCCCGCGCGATCGCGCATGGCGATCATTCGAGCGCGCGCTTTCTCGTGAGGAGCCGCGTCCATGCCCAGGCCGCCCCGACACTGATGCTGCTGATGCGTGGCATGGTCGGATCACTGGACATTTACTGAGCGGACAATATCTTGGGGTCCCTAAGGGGCAGCCAGCTCACCGCGAGCCATCCCCTCCCTCACGTCACAGGAAGGTAGAAACATGGCCGAAACCGCTTCCGATCTCACACCCGATGCCAGCGCCGAAATCGCCGATGCACTGAATCAGGCTGTCGCCGAGACGGTCGTGACCACGATGCTCGCCCAGAATTATCACTGGAACGTCACCGGCATGGCCTTTGGCCCGCTGCATGCGCTGTTCCAGGAGATCTACGAAGATCATTTCGTCGGTCAGGACGATCTGGCCGAGCGCGTCCGCGCCATCGGTCAGACGGCGCAAGGCAAGCTTGCCGGGCATCTGGAACGGTCCAAGGTTTCCGAAGGCGACGAATCCGCCTCCGACAAGGAGATGATCCGCCATCTTGCCGAAGCGCAGGAGACGATCGGAGCAACGCTCGCGGGTCTGTCGGAGATCGCCGCCAAGCACGGTGACATCCGCAGCGAGGATCTCGCCATCGAACGTGGCCGCATCCACGACAAGTTCGCCTGGATGCTCCGCGCCCACCTCGCCTGAATCATCCCTTCGAAGCGGGGCCGCCCACGCAATCGGGCACCGGGCGGCCCTTCTTGACGCATCGTTTCACAAACGCGTCGCGCCAATGCGTGTAGCCTCCCATAACGTTTTGCTGCGCCACGACGAGCGCTACGAAAGCCGCGGCCTCCCGCGGCTTTTTCTGTTTCTTGCTTATCTTTTTCTGCGCCTCGGTCATCGAGCATCCGATGCAATGCTTGCCGGCCGCACCATCTCGCCGGAACTTGCAGACATCGATGCAGGGGGTCGCGGTCTTGGCCATGATCTCGCTCCGAATGTCGCGCCGCGTGTCGCCAGACCCACGACGCCTTTCGGTGAAAGATGGGCCGGGTTCTCCCACGCGTCCAGCATTCCTGCTTGGGCGATCTCTCCATCGTGAAACGGGGGGTCGCCTGTCATTTCGTAAGAATCAGTTTTCCCGCCTTGGTCAGATGCAGGCAATAGATCTGATCGCCCAGCACGATCCGTGCGTCCTTGCCACCCTTCAGGATGTCATCCGCGCGGAGAACGGGAATTGCCGCGCCTGAACTTTGCCCGTGCGCATTCATGCCGGGCCCTCCACAGGGCCATCAGGCCGGATTCCATTCAGAGCGGGTTGTGATCCCATTCTCCATCCTCCGAAGGGCCGGGTAGCCCTGCGCAGGTCGCGCCGACCCCGGCCGGGTCGATCGAAATGTGCTGCGGCCAGTTCGAACATATGGGTCATCTCGCCCTCTTGGTCATTCAGTCACAGGATCGGGCTGACCCGCTAGAGATGCGGATTAGCTGGACCTTCACCATTTCTGATTATTATTGTCGGATATTGCAATGCAAAATCCTGCAAGGCGAAAGCGAACCTCCATCGTCGTATTCCGTCTTGCAGCCCCTGACCGCCCGATGGTAGAAGCTGTTCCGACGCGGGCGTTGTGTAATGGTAAGACCTCAGCCTTCCAAGCTGATGATACGGGTTCGATTCCCGTCGCCCGCTCCACCCCCCAATCTGCGGATTGTTGAAGCATCAATCGAACGCTGATGCGTTAGATTTTAAGCGCCTATCGCTCATCCGATCGAAATTCTCGTCGCGTTCCGGTGCCATTCCGGATCTACCGCTTTGGTTGGGGCGCAGCCATCCACTTGACGAAGTTCGATATCATCAATGTCCGCGTCAGCAGCTCAGGTCCTGCATCGCATAACGACCAATTCCCATCGCAACACCTCGCTACGCGAACCAGTGGTCGCCGCTGAGCTGAACGGATTGCGAGATGATCTGGCACGCCGCATAGAAAGCGCCGCGGGCGTCCTCCAGTTCGAACATACGACACTGCTTGTAGATCTAGCTCCCGTTCAACTCGACGCTTCGCCAAACGGCTCGGATGCTCGCAAGCATGTCGCGGCTCCCGGCAATTTCGCGATCGCCCGGATGGCATAACGTCAGGAGGTGAGAAGCAGTCATGTCCGACGTGAAGGTTTCGCCACAACGTCTGGCAATTGACCCTGCTGGTGCGGTCGATCCGGTTCATGATAGCCAGAAATAGAATTTTTCCCACGGGGCAAAAACCGGCCCACCCTTGTCTTCGGAGGCGGCTTCGGAATGAAGAAAGATGACGACGTCGGATTGACGGTCGCCAGCTGGAACGTACGCGCCGGCCTCGGGCGGGATCTGAAGCGCCGGCCGGAGCGCACGATCGAGGTGATTTCGGAGCTCGGGGCCGATGTCATCGTCCTGCAGGAAGCCGATTTTCGTCGTCATCCACGCCCGTCCGCTCTTCCGAGCTCCGACTGGCAGATCGCCGGTTACAATGTCCTGCCGATCTCCGGCTCGGGTGTCGGCATCGGCTGGCATGGGATCGCGATCCTGTTTTCGCCCAGCGTCACTATCGAGGAGACGCTCCGTTTCGACCTGCCCGCATTGGAGCCTCGGGGAGCCGTCGTGGTGACGGCACACATCGCGAACACGCGATTTCGGTTGTCGGGCGTCCATCTCGGTTTGCTGCGGCGCAATCGTCGCGCGCAACTTCATTTCCTGCAGGAGAGGGTCCGCGAGATGCCTCCCTGCCCGACCATTCTGGCGGGAGATTTCAATGAATGGTCCGCCCATCGGGGGTTGGAGCCCCTTCGCCACACGATGCGGCAAGCGAGCCCCGGACCCAGCTTTCCGGCGGGCCGCCCGTTCCTGAGTCTCGATCGATTTGCCTGGTCGAATGGGGCCGACCTCGTCGAGAGCCGTGTGGTGGATACTCACCTGACACGCATCGCGTCGGATCACCGGCCGATCCTTGGCCGCTTCAACCTTGCGCGAATGGCGGGGTCAGAACCGGCAAAAGGGTGACAGGTAGATGATCGGAGGATGACAGGCGGATACTCTTGCGACGTTATTACTGATCCCTCAAGATCGAACGTGCCGGCCTGCTTAAGTTCGGATCACAGTCACTCGGCTGCGACAATCGTCCGATTCGGGTAACCGCGTGGACGGCCTTGATGCAGGTTTGGTTATCGCCCCCGACAGGGCCACGGCTAGGCCGAGCCAAAGCAAGCTGCAAAGCCTCACGCGGCGATTGGTCAGCGATGGAGGACTGCGGGAAGGTCGACTTCGACGATCAGCCCCGGACGATTGTCCCCGAACGTGACCGTCCCATTGTGTTTCTCGGCGATCGCACGGACGAGTGCCAACCCGAGGCCGCTTCCCGGTTTTGACCGGCTGGGATCGAGACGGTGGAACGGCTCGAAGACACGATCTCTGGATGCCTCGGGAATTCCGGGCCCGGTATCCGCGACAGTGAACCGGATACACCCCGGCGCGCGGCTCAATCCCACCGTGATCATGTTGCCATCGCCACCATGGGTGACCGCATTCTGCAGAAGATTTACCGCCAATTGCTGCAGCATCTGACCATCGCCCATGACCCCGTACTCCCCTTCTTCCACCTCGAAGGACAGCCCCTGTTTTTCATCCTCGGCGATCAAGGCAAAGGTCTCGACCAGTTCGGCGATCAAAGCGCGCAAATCGACTTGCCTGGTCAGGTGATCTTCTCCGGCAGCCTCAATGCGGGAAAGCTGAAGGTAGGAATCGAAGATGACACGCATGTTCTCGAGTTCGTCCTGCGTGTCGGCGAGCGCACCGGCGGGATCTTCGCCCCGCTCCACCAACTCGGTGGCTTTGCCCAGCGAGAGATAGGCGCGGCCGAGCGGCGACTTCAGATCATGTGCCGCGGCGGCGGCGGTATTGCGCGTGGTCGCGACCATTCGCGACAACCGGTCGAGATGGTGATTCATCTGCCTTGCGATCCGATCGATCTGCGTCGTGCCGCCGCTTTCCGCAATGCGCACCGCCATGTCCCCCTCGCTGGTTTTCGACAGGGCGGCCTCGATCTCCCGCAATCGCCGCAGGCTCTTGCCGCTCAGATAGTAGCCGACGGCCAGTATCGTCAGAACGACGAGGAAGCCGCTCAGGGTGAGCGCTCGAAAGACGAGAACTTGCGTGTGGAAAAGCAGGTCCAGCCGCTGACCGACAACCAGTGTGCCACCTTGCAACGGGCCGGAGAAATAGACGTAGTCACGCGTGACGTCGCCCGGCATCGCATCGACATGATCGAGCGGGCCGACTTGCAGCCCCTCGCCCCCCGGCGGGGTCACGATGTTCCCTGCGAGGAGGTCGTCAGCTGCCCCGAAGATCGCGACGGCGTGGTGCCCGCCCGACCTGACACGCGACACCTCGGTGATCGTGTCGACGACGTGGTCTTCTCCTTCGTTCGCATGGTCCGTGGCGATGATGTGCCAGCGCTGCTCCACATCGTCGCCCAGCTCCGCCACCAGGCTGCGTTCCACGTAGATCAGTGCGGCCCAGCCGAACAGCACGAGGACGATGACGAACGCGAAAGCCGAGCGCAGGACTGCCGAGAAGGCGGCACCCGAAAGGACGTCACCGCGGTCCATGCATGGAATACCCGGTATTTCGGATCGTGTGAATCAGGGGCGTGTCGAACGGCTTGTCGACCTTGGCGCGCAGCCGGCTCATATGCGTCTCGACCACGGTGGTGTTTGGTTCGAAATTGAAGTTCCAGACCCGCTCCAGCAGCAACGTCCGGGTGACGACACGCCCGCAATTTCGCATCAGGACCTCGAGGATGCTGAATTCCTTGCTGTGCAATTCGATGACGTTTCCCTGCCTCGTCGCGGTGCGGGACATCAGATCGAGCGTCAGATCGTGCACGGTCAGGACGGGCTGGACGCTGGTCTCGGTCTTGCGGCGGACGATCGCGTCGATGCGGGCGACGAGCTCCGAGAAATGGAAGGGCTTCGTAAGGTAGTCGTCGCTCCCCGCTGCCAGCCCTTCGACGCGATCGTCGACCTGTCCTAGCGCAGTCAGGAAAAGGACCGGCAGGGACTTGTTCGACGCCCTGAGCGCTTTGAGCACCGACAATCCGTCCATCCCCGGCAACATCCGATCGAGGATCGCCAGATCACAGTCGTTGTAGAGGCAATAGCTGAGCGCATCGCGACCATCGTCGAACCGATCCACGGAATGGCCATGTTCCGACAATCCGGCGACGATGTAGTCGGCCACCTTGGCATCGTCTTCCGCGAGCATGATCTTCATTTGCATCCATCTCCTTGCCGCCATCTAACGAGACCCTGCCCCTCGGTGCCAGCGAAACGGGCTTCTTTGCATCGAAGTAAGATTCGAGCGAGATCCGGGCGATGACCCGCGCCTAGTCTTCTCTCGTGCCCGACAGATCCCCTCGGGCCCGTGGGAGCTTTTCCAATGCAGACTCATCCTCGATCGCCGACGCGCCCGACCGCGAAAAGGAACGGTTTTAGGAACCTGAGAGTTGTCGGCTGTATCCTTGCCGCGTTCGGCATCCTCGCCATCTTCTTGCCTAGGGTGGCGACTTTCGAGGCCGAGTTGCTCGTGGCATGGATGCTGACCCTGTGGGGGGCCGTTGGCCTCTGGTTCTCCCGGTCGATCCGGCCCGCGCCGGAATGGCGCTATGGCTTCGCCGCCTTCGGGTTCCTGTTCCTCGTGGGGGTCGCCCTCATCCTCTTTCCGCTTGCGGGAATCGCCGCACTGACAGTGCTGATGATGCTTTCGTTCCTGATGGAGGGCATCCTCTCGATCCTCTTCGGGCTTCGCAGCAGCGCGCATGTGTCGAACTGGGGATGGCTCGTGTTCAGCGGTCTCTGTTCCTTTGCCGCGGGTGTCGTTATCCTGTTCGGATGGCCATGGACCGCAAGCTGGACATTGGGCCTGATGATGGGTCTCAACTTTCTGTCGACCGGCCTGTCGCTGGTCATGCTGGCAAAACCGGCAAGAAACATGCGCTGACATGGTGGGGATGAGCGAACTCGTTCCGGGTACGGTCCCGTCGGCCCCCTGCTGGCCCTCGTCCTGAACATTCGGCGAACCGATGGCGACCTCCCCGCCGGTCCCACCAGATTTCCCGAGCTGGCAGAACTCATTTCCGCATATTCAGGAATGACCGAACCGATTCTTTCAAGGAAGGCATGGATGGCGACCATCAAGACCCCGACATTCGTCAAGCGGGCGATCCGGCTGATCGAACACCCGGCAACAAAGATCCTGATCCCCGTCGTCATCGGTATGATCGCCGTCATCGTGCTGCACGAACTCGCCGGTCACGTGCGATGGACAGAGGTGAAGGCCGATCTCGCGTCGGCACGGCCCGAACTGCTCCTCGTGGCATTCGCCTGCACATTGTTGAGCTTTGCCGGAATCGCGGCCTACGACTTCCTCTCAACGCGGATCGTCGCACCGAACAGAATGCCTGCAGCGGTACCGATGGTCACCGGGGCCGCGGGCTACGCGATATCGAACCTCCTCGGGGTGTCGTATCTGACCGGTACGGCCGTCAGATACAGGGTCTATTCCGCCTTCGGCCTCGACTTCGTCAAGGTCACCGCGATCGTCGGGATCTCGTGGTCGGGTTTCGTATCCGCGCTTCTTCTGGCCTTCGGCGCGCTGTTGACCCTGCATCCCGCGGGATTGGGCGCGGTCGTCGATATCCCGCCCGTCGTCGAGACGTCGATCGGCGCGGTCCTTCTAGCCGGTTTCGCCGCGTATATGCTTTGGCTGGCCACCGGCAGGAGGCGCGTCAGATCGGACGAGTACGTCGTCGACCTTCCAGGACCGGCACAGGCGGCGAGCTTGACGCTTGCGGGTATCATGGATGTCGCAGGCACCGCCCTGACCCTCTACGTGCTGCTGCCACCCGACATCGCACCGAACATCGCCGTCTTCGCGACGGTCTTCCTCGCGGCAGTCGGGCTCGGCATCCTCAGCCACGCGCCCGGAGGGTTGGGCGCGTTCGAGGCGACCATCATCGCCGGGCTCGGGGCCACGGGCCGACCCGACGTTCTGGCGTCGCTGCTGCTCTATCGCCTCATCTATACCCTTTTGCCCTTCGCGATCGCGGCGATCGGGCTGGCCGTCGCGGCCGCCTTGGCCAATCGAGGAAAACTACACGCCATGTCAGGCGTCGTCTGGCGCGCGACCAAACCCGTGGTGCCGGTCCTTGCCGCGGCGCTTGCCATGCTCGCCGGCATCATCCTGCTCGTCTCGGGCAACCTGCCCGCCGAAGGCACGCGGCTCGATCTTCTGCGCGATGTCTTTCCATTGGGCGTCGTCGAAGCCTCCCATCTCGCCGGAAGCCTCGCGGGTGCCCTGCTGATCGTCGTGGCGGCGGGGCTTTACCGAAAGCTCTACCGCGCATGGCTCTTTGCCATGGCGCTCATCGCTGTCGGCTCGGTCGTCTCGCTTGCCAAGGGGCTTGACTGGATCGAGGCGCTTACCATGGCCGCGACGCTCATCGCGCTTGGATTGCTGCGCCCCGCATTCTACCGCGCCGAAAGCATTTCCCTGTTCCGCCTCGACCGGCGGTGGATCATCAGCATCGTCGTGCTGGCCGCTGCGATCTTCTGGATCGGACTGTTCGCCTATGATCACGTCGATTACCGGAACGCCCTGTGGTGGCAATTCAGCTGGAACGGCGATGCATCGCGCTTCCTTCGTGCCAGCCTGATCCTTGCCATCGTACTTGCGGCGGTCATCGTCAACTCGCTCATCAGCTACCGCCCTCCGGTTCGCGAGCTGCCCGAGATCCCCGATATCGTACGAAAACTCGTGGCGGAAAGCGAGGATACCGAGGCGAACATCGCGCTGACGGGTGACAAGCTGTTCCTCGTCTCCGACGACGAAACCGCGTTCATCACCTATGCGGATACCGGGACTTCGCTGATCGCCAAGGGGGATCCCGTGGGCGACCCGAAGGCCGGACAGGACCTGATATGGGCATTGCGCGAACGCGCCTATCGGGCAGGCAAGCGCGTGGCGTTCTACGCGGTGTCACCGGCATATCTGCCGACCTACCTCGATCTCGGGCTCTCCATCCTGAAGATCGGCGAGGTTGCACGCGTCGATCTGCAGGGCTTCACGCTCGACGGCTCAAGGCGCAAGGGCCTCCGGCAGGCGCGCGGCCGGGCCCTCCGCGACGGTTTCACCTATGGGGTCGTCCCGCGTACAGAACTGGACGCTGTCCTGCCGGAGTTGCGGCACATCTCCGACGCATGGCTCGCGCGGAAGCAGGGCGAGGAAAAGGGCTTTGCCCTCGGGGCCTTTACCGAAGAATACATTCGTAATTTCGACGTGGCCGTGCTGCGCGATCCCGAAGGGCGGATCATCGCATTCGCCAACCTCTTCCAGGGCGCGGGCCGACACGAGCTGTCGCTCGACCTCATGCGCTATCTCCCCGACGCTCCGCATTTTGCCATGGATGCGCTCTTTGCCGAAATGATGCTCAGGGGGGCGGCCGAGGGCTATCGCTGGATGTCACTGGGGGCTGCCCCGTTTGCCGGGGTCGAGAACCGCCAGCTCGCACCCATGTGGAACCGGATCGGCGGGTTCATCTACGAACATGGCGAACATTTCTATCACTTCGAAGGGTTGCGCGCCTTCAAGGAGAAGTTCGATCCCGTCTGGTCGCCGAACTATATCGCCTGCCCCGGCGGTTTGGCCGCGCCCCGCATCCTCTATGAGGTCAACGTGCTGGTCTCGGGCGGGCTGCGCGGATTGATGAAATAGGAAGGGCCTTCGATGATCGTCAATTTCCAGACCCATGCCGCGAACGAGCGGACGTTCCTCGCATGGGTGCGCACCGCCGTTGCGATCGTCGGTTTCGGACTTGCCGCCGCCCGGCTGGGCGAGCGTTCGGTGCCGCATTGGTCGACCTATCTGCTCTTTGCAGCGGGCGGTGCCGTCGTGGTCATCGCATGGCTTCGGATGCGGCACGTGCGCAGGCGGATCGACCTGAAGGAGCGGCTGCCCGACGATGACGGCCCGGCCGAAGCCTTTCTGCTCTTGCTCGTGATGGCCCTGTTCCTGCTGCTTGGGAGCTTTGTCGTCCATGTCGCGCCTTGATCCGCGGCTCGGGCAGATAGCTTCTACCGGCATGCGGAGGGTGCCGTTCACGCTGGCATTCCTCGCTGTGATGCTGGCGGCCAATGCCGTTGCCGGGACCTTTTCGGGTCATATCGATGGGACTGTGCTCACGGCCAGGGGGATCGGCGTCGATGCGATCCGCGACGGTGACGTCTCCCGATTCGTAACGGCCATATTCCTGTCGCACGATCCGGCCATGCTGCTGCGCCAACTTCTCTTCGCGGCAAGCGCGATCGGCATCACGGAATGGCTCTGGGGCAGTCCGCGTGCTGCCGGGCTGTTCTTCGGGATCGACCTCACGGCAACCCTGGTCCTGCTGGCGGCGGTCGCGCTGATCCCCGGCCTCGCTGCATTGTCGAAGATCACGGATGTCGGCATGTCCATGGGCGGTTTCGGCCTGATCGGAGTCCTGATCGCCGCGCACGGCAAGCGCGCTTACGAACTGATCGCGATCCTCGGAATGGTGGCGGGGAAATACGCTCTGGCACCGGAACGGCTCGCCGATGCGGGTCATGTCATCGCCCTGATCATCGGCTTTTCCATCGGATTGTCCGTTGTCCGTCCGGCGACCAGCGATCCGCTACCGGATCATCACCCAGAGCAATCCGTTCGCCTGGACGATTAGCACCTGACCGCAATCCGGATCGAGGCCCCGGCCTGCACAATTGCAGTGCAGAGCCCCGTTCGGATCATGGCATCCGGCTAGGCCGCAGGTCGCGTCGTCAATGCGTGATCGCCGGGGCGGCCTGCGCTTTCGGGCGCTGCAGTATCAGCACTACGGGCAACATCAGGAATGCCGCGGCCCCCGTCAGGAGAAAGGCATCCTGGAACGCCAGCAAGCTGGCCTGCTGCTGGATCTGCGCGGCGATCCGTGCGGCCCCCTCGGCCGAGCCGGGATCGAGGTTCAGCGGCGCGAGCCAGTCCCTCGCGGCTGCGTCGAAAGGCGTGATGCCGGATGCCAGCGTTGCATAATGGAACTGCATCCGGCTCGCGACCTGCCAGCCGACCAGTGCAATGCCGACCGACGAGCCCAGCGACCGCGTCACGCCATAGATGCCCGAGGCTTCGTCCTGACGGTCCGAACCGATATTCTGGAACGCAAGGGTCGACATCGGAACGAAGAACAGCCCCATTCCGAGGCCCGAGACGACGCCAGGCCATGCGAGGTTCCAGAAACCCGCATCGAGGTTCAGAAGACCCAGCATCATGTTGCCCGTCCCCGTCAGGACCAGTCCCAGCACCAGAAGCTTGCGCGGATCGAACCGCGTGACCAGCACCGATCCGGTCAGCACCATCGAAAAGCCCGCCGCGATCCCGCGCGGGATGAACAGGAACCCCGCATCGAGCACCGGATAGCCCAGAAGACCCTGCACGAAGAGCGGCAGGATCGCGATCGAACCGAACATCGCCACGCCGAAGCCCATGATCGCGACGTTCGCACCGGCAAAGCTGCGATCGCGGAACAGCGAGAAATCGATGATGTTGTCGGCCTTTCCCCGGCCCCGCACCACGAACGCGACGCCGCAGCCGATCATCGCGATCGCGGCGATCTGGATCAGCTTCGAGGCGAACCAGTCGCGGCTTTGACCGAGGTCCAGCATCAGCTGCAGCGACGCGATGGCCCCCACCATGAGCGCGAGACCGACCCAGTCGACCCTGATCGCATGGGTGTCCTCGGATTTCAGCTCTCCCGACATCATGGTCAGGGCAAAGGCTGCGATGGGCAGGTTGACGTAGAAGACCGCCCGCCACGAGAAGTACTCGGTCAGGAGAGCCCCCAGCGTGGGCCCCAGCACGGGGGCCACCACGACGCCTAGTCCGAAGAACGCCATGGCCTGCCCGCGTTTTTCCTTGGGAAAGCTGTCGAAGAGGATCGATTGCGACAGCGGGATCAGGAAGGCACCGAAGATACCTTGCCCGAGGCGGCAGGCGACCATGATCTCGACGCTCCACGACAGACCGCAGAGCGCCGAGAAGGTGGCAAAGCCGACGATGGCTGAGATGATCAGTCGCCGCCGCCCCACCCGCCGGACGAAGAACCCGGTGAGCGGCATGACCACGACCGAGGCCACGATATAGCTGGTGAGGATCCAGACCGTCTGGTCGTTGGTGATGCCGAAGGCCGCCTGGATCTGCGGCAGCGCCACGTTGACGATGGTGCTGTCGAGCACTTCGAGCACCGCCGTCAGCACGACGGCCAGCACGATCGTCCAGCGAACCGCTTTGCCTGCCCCGCCGCGCGGCGCAGGTGCCGCCTCGTCCGACGCCTCGGCGGAGCTCATCGCCCGTCGTCCAGTTCCGACGTATCGACGGTGACGCTCGTGCTTGCGCCGACGCGCAACTGCATCGCCGGATCGTCGGGGCGGGTGTCGAGACCGATGCGGACCGGAAAGCGCTGCGTGACCTTGACCCAGTTTCCGCTCGCGTTCTGCGGCGGCAACAGCGAGAAGACCGCCCCCGACCCAGCACCGAGGCTCTCGACCATGCCATCGAGCGTCAGGCCCGGATACATGTCGATTTCGATCGTCACCGGCTGACCGGGGCGCAGACGCGCGAGATCGGTTTCCTTGAAGTTCGCGTCGATCCACCAGTCCCCGTCCTCGACCAGCGAGAAGAGCGGCATGTTCGGAGCCACCAGCGCGCCGGGCCTGAGATCGAGATTGGCGATCCAGCCCGAGACGGGGGCCGTCACCCGCGCCCGCTCCAGGTTGATCCGCGCGAGGGTCAGTTGCGCCTCCGCCGCACGCACGGCGGGGTTGTCGTCTCCGGCCTCGCCCGTCCGCTCGCGCGCCGATGTCAGCGCGGATTGCGCACTGTCCAGTGCGGCCCTTGCCTGATCGCGGGTCGAGGTGGCCTGATCCAGCGCAGCCTGTGCCACGTCGCCCAGTTCGAACAACCTTGACGTCCTGTCATAGGCATCCTGCGCATCGGTCAGCGCGGCCCTCGCGCTGTCGACCTGCGCCGAGACCGAAGACAGCTCGGTGATCGCCGAGCTGTTCTGCATCCGTGCATCGTCATAGGTGGCCTGCGCGGATTCGACCGCCGCCTCCAGATCGTCGGTCTCGATCTGGAACAGCAGATCCCCCGCTTCGACATGCTGGTTCTCGGAGACCTCGACCGTCTCGATCGCGCCGCCGACCTGTGGGGCGACGGTCAGCACGTTCGCCTGAAGATAGGCGTCATCCGTGGACGGATGAACTCGTTCGTGCTGCCACCACAGCCACAATCCGCCACCCACGGCGACAAGAGCGAGAACGAGAATGATCGGTTTGAGGTGTTTCATGCTTGGCCTGATGGAACGGGTGCGGGTCCCTTTCTAGGACTCGCGCCCGGTTGGGTCGAGCGCTCAGGCGCCGAAGAGATGGGGGAAGAGCCCTGCCAACCCGAAGAGGATCAGATACGCGGCGATCAGGTAGTTGAGGAGCCTCGGGAACACCAGGATCAGGATGCCCGCGATCAGAGCCAGAAGCGGCTGTACGACAAGCACGGACGTCATGCCTGCTCCGGTGCGGATGCGCCGACCTCCGTCCCATGGGACACCGCGAAGACCCGCATCGGGCGATGCAAGTCATCGGTGCCGAGCCCGCAACCGGTCGGCGCACCCGGCAATGCCGCGGTACCGGCCAGATCGATCGGGCATTCGCGTGGCATGGCCACAAGGTCGGCGCGGGCCGTCTTGGCGTGTTCGGGTGTATCGTCCTCGATGACGGTCAGTTCGGACATGACGGTCTCCTTTTCAGTCCGTGATTGCTTTCTAGTCGGACGCGGTATGCGCGGTATCGAAGCTGTCGACCCACTGTCTCACGGAGCGTTCGAGATTGCTCACGTGGTGCCCGTGCGCTTCGGCATCGGCGACCTCGTCGCTCACACGCGCCTGCAATCTCCTGTAGCGCTCCTTCAGCTCTCTCGCGGTCAGGTGCGCCTCGTCATGAGGTGGATTGTCCCGCTCGTGCAGCCTTTCCTCGGCGGCTTCGATCTTCCGCCGGAGCAGCTCGAGACGGTCGTGAAGGTCCTCGTTTTCCATGGCGTGTCTCCTTTTCCGCCCAGGGTCAGTTCATGTACCAGCCGTGACTGACCACCAGCGACTGGCCGGTCAGCGCATTCGTCGGGAAGGCCGCGAAGACATGCGCGACCTCGGCCACGTCCTCGATCGTGGTGAATTCCTGATCGACCGTCTCGCCCAGCATGATCCTGTTGACGACCTCCTCCTCGGAGATGCCAAGATCGCGTGCCTGTTCCGGAATCTGCTTCTCGACCAGCGGCGTCTTCACGAAACCCGGGCAGATGACATTGGCGCGGATCCCATGCTTCGCGCCTTCCTTTGAAATGACGCGGGCGAGCCCCAGCAGACCGTGCTTCGCGGTCACGTAGGCGGATTTCAAAGCACTGGCTTCCTTGGAATGGACGGAGCCCATGAAGATGATCGCGCCCCCGCCGGTCTTCTGCATGTGCGGTATCACCGCCTTCGAGGTCAGGAACGCGCCGTCAAGGTGGATCGACAGCAGTTTCTTCCATTCGTCGAACGGGAAATCCTCGATCGGATGGACGATCTGCACCCCGGCATTGGAGACCAGGACATCGATCCTGCCCCAGGCATCGACGACCTTCGCGATGCCGGCATTGACCTGATCCTCGTCGGTGACGTTCATCTCCACGGCCATGGCTTCGCCGGGCCCCTGGGCGGTCAGCTCGTCCGCGGCCCTTTGCGCCGCGTCGAGTTTCAGATCGGCGATCACGACCCTCGCCCCGTCGGCGACATATCGTTTGGCGATCCCGTGGCCGATGCCGCTGGCGGCACCCGTGATGATGCAGACCTTTTCCTTGAGGGTCATCATTTCGTGGCTTCCTTCTTTGGCGCGGTGTGGAGGGACCACATCCCGCGCAGATTGAAATCGGTGAAGAGATGCTGGAGGACGGCCATGCTCGCGTGGCCGATCAGGTACGCCCAGGCGAGGTTCGCGAGCGTCCGGTGAACGAACATCGTGGCACCCACCAGCCCGCCGGCATCGGGATTACCGTTCCCGATGAAGTAATAGAGCGTGCCGGACGTCGCCATCGCGGTGATGAGCAGGATGCCCAGCCCATGCACCGCGCTGGCCAGCGGGCTCGCATCGTCATGTGGGGGCAGTCGCAGACGGCGAAGCGCGCCTGCGTACCGCACGATGTCGGACCAGAGTGCCGACAATCGCTCGCCCGAGACCCATGGAAACAGCAGGCCCGCGGGCGTCCCGCGTCGGCGGGCCGTCAGCACGATCCAGAACAGCACGATCAGGGCAAAGGCGCTCAGGCCGCCATATTCGTGGATCTCGAACCAGAAGTTTCCCGCGTGACCGTCCTCGGCCGGTTGCAGCACGAGGCTGGTGAGAAGCTGTGTGACGACGGCCAGCGCGAGTCCGGCATGGACCAGCCGTGTCGGCAGATTGTGGCGCGAGGTCGCGGCGATCGGGGTCTGATGCTCTTCGGTCTGCATGACCGTCATCCTTCCTGTCGTAGATAGTCGTGGACGACGTCGCCGAGGCCGAGCGTCAGATCCGTGAGCAGATGGACGGCCGATACGACCTCGCGAACGGGCAGTTCCGCGACCGTTGCCAGCGCGTGCTGGTGCAGTTCGAGGCCCGCCGGACCCTCCCAGGCCCCCTTCAACGTCACGTCCTCGGTATAGTAGCGGACGAGCTCGCAGATCCGCGGCGTGCAATCGACGTGCGGGATGACCTTGAGCATGAAGTTCGGCGCGTCGAAGCCCTTGAGCACGGTGTCGTGGTCGAGGGTGCGATGCTTGTAGCCCATGGTCCCGGTCGCCACCCGCACGGACCCCACATCCAGCGTCCCTACCAGAGTGTCCTTCTCCACCCGAAGCGACGGATCGGCGAGCTTTTTCGGAAAGCCCCAGATCTCGCGTCCGCCGGCGATCGGCGCATCGTCGTTCAGGAACATCGAATGCACATAGCCACCCGCGACACCGTCCAGCGTGACCGGGATCACCTGGCCGCTTTCGGTGTAATCGCCGAAGCCTGTCGAATCGGGCATGCGGATGAACTCGTACTTCACCAGCGGCTCGGGGATCTCGAGCGGCTCCGGCACGACCCTCCGCAGGGCCTCCATGTCGGTGCGGTAGGTGATCGTCAGGAATTCGCGGTTGACGAACCGGTATGGTCCCTTGGGATAGGACGGGCTGGTCACAGGCATCGCGAAGGCCTGCGAGACGAGGTCGGACGTGTTCATTGGGCAATCTCCCTATTGTTCGCGTGTTCCGAGATCGAAAATCTGCAAGCCGTCCGCCCCGGGGACACGCGACTTCCACGTCTTGGAGGACAGCGTTCGCTCGACGTCCTCGAGGCCCGAGTGCCAGTGGTCGGACATCGACTGCCGCGAGAACTCGTAATCCTTGGCGTTGCCTTCGAAGCCTTCCTTGCGATGGATCAGATGGACCAGCGTGACCGGGCAGGACGGGCCGGCTCCGCGCAGCAGCGCCAGATCGGGATCGTCCTTGAGGGCGTCGGGCAATCTTTCGGCCAGCCGCTCGGCCGCGGCGCTGAGCGCGTGCAGCTGGCGGTAGCGGTCGGTGGTCAGCCGGGTCCGGCTGGAATAGCGGATGTCCTTCTCGCGCTGCTGCACGTCGATCACATCGACCGGAAGCCCGCCCCGCGCATTGAAGAGATCGACCTGGAGGACGCAGATCGGCTGATCGCCCTCGGCCTCTTCCATGACGTATTGCAGCGGCGTGTTCGACACGAGGCCGCCATCCCAGTACCGGCGACCGTCGATCTCGACAGGGGGAAAACCCGGGGGCAACGCTCCGCTGGCCATGATGTGGCGCGCGTCGATCCGCGTCGTCCGACTGTCGAAATAGACGAAGTTCCCGGTCTCCACGTCGGTCGCACCGACGCAGAGCCGCGGACCACTGTCGTTGAGAAGGTCGAAATCGACCAGTTCGTTCAGCGTCGCCGCAAGCGGCGTGGTGTCGTAGAAGCCGAGCGCCCGCTCGGGGCCGAAAGGCCAGAACGCGATGGGCAGCCGCGGCCGGAAAAAGCCCGGAGCACCGGCCATGGTAACCTCCGTCGCGGCCAGTTCCGAAAACGCCCGGCGACCGGCGACCGTCCAGACGGGCGAAGAGACCGGCAGGTTGGACGTGATCCTGTTCCAGAATGCCTTGAGTGCGGCGACACGGTCTTCCTTGCGGTTGCCGCAGATCAGCGCGGCATTGATGGCACCGATCGAGATTCCGGCGATCCAGTCGAAGGAATACCCCGCCCTTTCAAGGGCCGAGTACGTGCCGGCCTGATAGGCACCGAGTGCTCCGCCGCCCTGCAGGACCAGTGCATTCAGTTCGGCTGAGGCCATGGCGGTCGTTCCTTCAAAGCTGCATTCCGTGTCGATGCAGGACATCTAGGACCGCACTCCTGCACCAGACTTTCGGCAACCTTACATATTTGTCAGCTTCCCAACGCCGCGCGCTCCTCGCTTCCCCTGGGCGCACACGACCCCGGCGGATAGGAGCGGCTGCAGCCTCCTGTCGCGCCACGGGCCAGCTACGACCCGATTGAGACCCCGGCACTATCGCGTCGCCGGACCGGAGACACGGTGCGAGCGATGCGCGACCAGCCGTCGCTTGCTGCACAGCGCGCCTTTGCCTAGAAGATCGACATTCCTTTCCCGAGACGAGGCACATCTTGGCCGCCCGAAGCACCGAAGACCGCGCACGATCCCGCAAGATCGGTGCCCTGGGCGCGCTCTGGCCCTTTCTCAGACCCTATCGCGGCCTCCTCAGCGTCGCGATCATGGCGCTCGTCCTCACGGCCTGCGTGTCGCTTCTGCTGCCGATCGCCGCGCGCCGCGTCGTCGACGGGTTCGAGACCTCGGCCGAACGGCTGCTCGACGAATATTTTCTCGCCGCTTTCCTGCTCGCCGCGCTGATGGCCGTCGGTACGGGGCTCAGATACTATTTCGTGACCCGCCTGGGCGAGCGTGTCGTGGCCGACCTGCGCAAGGCGGTCTTCGACCGGGTCATCGGCATGTCGCCCGCCTTCTACGAACGGATCATGACGGGCGAGGTCCTCAGCCGCATCACCACCGACACGACGCTGATCCTGTCGGTCATCGGCTCCTCCGTCTCGATCGCGCTCCGGAACCTGCTGATCCTCCTGGGCGGCCTGGCGCTCCTTTTCTTCACGTCGTTCAAGCTTTCGCTCCTCGTGCTGATGATCGTGCCGCTGGTGATCGTGCCGATCATCACGCTCGGCCGGCGTCTGCGCCGTCTCGGCCGCGAGAACCAGGACTGGATCGCCCGCTCCTCCGGCGAGGCGTCCGAGGCGCTGAGTTCGGTGCAGACCGTGCAGGCCTTCACTCACGAGGGCGTTTCCCGCGCCCGCTTCGCCGATGTTACCGAGGAATCCTTCCGATCGGCGCGGACGCGGATCGCGGTGCGTGCCGTGATGACGGTGCTCGTCATCCTGCTGGTCTTCTCGGGCATCGTGGGCGTTCTCTGGGTCGGCGCGCGCGACGTTCGTGCCGAAGCGATGAGCGTGGGCGAACTCGTCCAGTTCGTGATCTACGCGGTGATGGTCGCGGGCAGCGTCGCCGCGCTGAGCGAGATCTGGGGCGAGCTGCAACGCGCCGCCGGTGCGACGGAACGCCTGGTCGAGCTTCTGACCGCGACTGACACCGTCGTCGATCCGGCCGCGCCCGCCGCCCTGCCCGCCCCGGCCGGGTCCATCGGGTTCCAGAACGTCCGCTTCGCCTACCCCGCGCGGCCCACCGCGAGCGCGCTCGACGACGTGTCCTTCGACGTGGCACCGGGAGAAACCGTGGCGCTGGTCGGCCCGTCCGGCGCAGGCAAGACAACGATCATCCAACTCCTGCTGAGGTTCTACGATCCGCAGAGCGGCCGCATCACGCTCGACGGGATGCCGCTTTCAGAGATGTCGCGACGCGATTTCCGCCGCCGCATCGCACTGGTCCCTCAGGACCCCGTGATCTTCGCGAGCTCGGCGCGCGAGAACATCCGCTTCGGCCGGCCCGACGCCACCGATGCCGAGGTCGAGGCCGCCGCCCGCGCCGCCGCCGCGCACGATTTCCTCACCGCCCTGCCTGACGGTTACAACACCTATGTGGGCGAGCGAGGCGTGATGCTGTCGGGCGGGCAGAAGCAGCGCATCGCCATCGCGCGTGCCATCCTGCGCGACGCGCCGATCCTGCTTCTCGACGAAGCGACGAGCGCGCTCGACGCGGAATCAGAATATCTCGTCCAGCGGGCCGTCGACAGGTTGTCGACCGGACGGACCACGCTCGTCGTCGCGCATCGCCTGGCCACCGTGAAGAAGGCCGATCGCATCCTCGTCTTCGAACGCGGCCGCATCGTGGCATCGGGCCGCCACGACGAGCTGGTGGCCGATGGCGGCCTCTATGCCCGTCTCGCCCGACTGCAATTCACCGCCGATCTCGCCGCGGAATAGCATCGATGGCCATGCCCGTGCCGTGGCCGCCGTCGCGATGCGCTTGCATGACGAAACGTTTCTGATTTCACTGACGTACGCGGCATTTCGCAAGAATGCCGGTTAAGGGGGAGAAGACCATCATGGCCTTTGCGACCATCGAGGATCGCCGCGCGATCGAGGCCGAAGGCCCCTGGGCGGAACGCGACCTGCCGCGAACCGTCTGGCAGATGCTGAACCGCACGGCCGATGCGCACGGCCCCCGCCCCGCGATCACGTTCCAGCTCACCTCGGGCCCAGACGACAAGAGCGAGACGCTCAGCTGGAACGACCTTCGCGCCCGTACCGCTCAGATGGCGAACCTGCTGCGCGAACTCGGCGTCGCAGAAGACGAGAAGGTCGCGTATCTGCTGCCGAACTGCAACGAAGCGGTCGTGACCTATCTCGGCGGAATGGTCGCGGGCATCGTGGCGCCGATCAACCCCATGCTCGAGCCGGCGCAGATCACGTCGCTGCTGAACCAGACGGGTGCGCGCGTTCTGGTGACGTTGCGCAGCTTCCCCCGGTCCGACCTCGCGCAGAAGGCCGCGGCCGCCGTCGCCGAGGCACCGAATGTCCGCCACGTGATCGAGATCGACCTTCGCCATTACCTGAGCGGCGTGAAGAAGCTGGTCATCCCGTTCCTGCGACCGAAGCTCGACAGACGGCACGACGCGAAGGTCCATGCCTTCGACGCCGCCCTCGATCGCCAGAACGAGACGCTCGACTTCGAGGATCGCGCGGTCGACCGGATCTGCACGAATTTCCATACCGGCGGCACGACGGGAATGCCCAAGCTCGCGCAGCACAAGCATTCCGGCATCATCTACAACGGGTGGATCGGCCAGAGGCTCCTCTTCGACGAGACGGACACGATGATCTGTCCGCTGCCGATGTTCCACGTCTTCGCGGCCATCGTCGTGATGGGATCGTCGCTCGCCTCGGGCGCGCATGTCGTCTTTCCGACGCCTGCGGGCTATCGCGGCGACGGGGTCATCAAGAACTTCTGGAAGCTCTGCGAGCGTCACGGCATCACCTTCATGATCACGGTGCCGACCGCCATGTCGGCGCTCATGCAGCAGAAGGTCGATGCCGACATCTCGAAGCTCAAGATCGCCTTCTGCGGCTCCGCGCCATTGCCGGTCGAACTCTACCGTCGGTTCGAGACCGCAGCCAATGTCACGATCTGCGAGGGGTACGGTCTGACCGAGGCCACCTGCCTCGTCTCCTGCAACCCTCCTGAGGGCCGCAAGAAGATCGGCTCCATCGGCCTGGCCTTCCCCCATACCGACGTCAAGATCTTCCGCAACGGCCCGGACGGCCCCGAGCCCTGCCCGGTCGACAGTATCGGCGAAATCTGCGTCGACAATCCGGGCGTCCATCACGGCAGCACATATGCCGACCCGAATGCCAATCGTGATCTCTTCTACGGCAAGCATCTCCGGACGGGCGATCTCGGCCGCATCGACGAGGATGGCTATCTCTGGATCACCGGCCGCGCCAAGGATCTCATCATCCGGGGTGGCCACAACATTGATCCCGCCGAGATCGAGGAGGCGCTCGCCGGCCACGAGGCCGTCGCCATGGTGGGCGCGATCGGCCAGCCCGATGCCCATTCCGGAGAGCTGCCCTGCGCCTATGTCGAGCTTTGCAGCGGTGCCACCGCCAGCGTCGACGAACTGATGGCCCATTCCCGCGAGCATATCCACGAGCGCGCCGCCTGGCCCAAATATATCGAGATCCTCGACGAACTGCCGAAAACCGCCGTCGGCAAGGTCTTCAAACCGGATCTGCGCCGCCGCGCCATCGCCCGCGTCTACGACCGCGCCTTCTCCGAGGCCGGGCTTTCCGCTCGCGTGGCAGGCGTCGTCGAGGACAAGAAGCACGGTCTCGCCGCGCGGATCGCGACCGACGATCCGTCGGACCGTGACGAGGTCACCCGCATAATGGATCTCTATCCGGGTGCATGGGACTGGGCCGACGGCTAGCCTGCCCGCGACAAGGTGCCCGGGGAACCCCTTCCCCGCCTCTGCCTTTGAAGCGTCGAAGGAGACGCATCATGGCAAAATCACGTGACGAGATCTGGGACGAATGGCGCGACCGCGTCAACATGGCCCCGAAGGAGCTCGAGGACTGGCTCGAGACCGACGAGAGCAAATCCGTCGGCGACAGCGACAAGGGTGAATCGACAGGACACGAATCGGGCCGGAAGATCGTCGACATCAAGCGCACCAACAAGGACGACCTGAGCGACGATCAATGGGACTGGATGCAGAAGGTGGTCGGATACATCAACCGGCACTGCTCGCAGGTACCGAAAGGCGATGTCGAGGACACGACCTGGCGCTATTCGCTGATGAACTGGGGCCACGATCCGCTCAAGGAAGACGGCTGCGCGTCCTGAGCGGTCTGGCAGGGGCAGCAGGTTTCGAACCCGCGACCTACGGTTTTGGAGACCGTCGCTCTACCAGCTGAGCTATACCCCTATCCGGTCGCGTGGGTAATCCAGCCCCGCCCGGGGGTCAAGACCGGATCGGGGGAACAAATCCCGCCGCCGCCTTGTTCGCAGTCCGAATATGAACGAATGCAGAAGGGAGACCTGAACCATGGCCCTCAACAGCCTCAAAGACGTCTATCTCGATCAAATGCAGGACCTTTACTCGGCCTGCCAGCAATCCCTCGACGCGACCACCGAACTCGGAAACGCAGCCACCCATCAGGAGCTTTCCGAAGCGCTTGCCGCCGGTGGCAAGGGGATCGCCGAAGGGATGGAGAAGATCTCGAAGCTCTGCTCGGATCACGGGATCAACCCCGACGGGGAATTCTGCAAGGGAATGCAGGGCCTCGTGAAGGAAGCGCGCTCGCACGCGCTCGAAGAGGAATTCGGCGATGATGACGTGCGCGACGCGATGATCATCACGCAATATCAGCGCATGGTGCATTACGCCCTCGCAGGTTACGGTTGCCTCGTGGCGTTTGCCAACCGCCTCGAACTCGACGGTGACGCGGCGGTGCTCCAGGAATGTCTCGACGAGACCTACCAGGGCGATCGCCACATGACCGAAATCGCGACGAAGGGCGGCGTTAACGCGGCTGCTGCCTAAGGTAGCCTGTCATGCGGATCTCGGGCCGCATGAGCCGTCCGAACCTCCGGAGTATTGCCTCCGGGGGTTCTTTTTTTTTGCGTGCCGCTTTAAAGGATTCTGAGGAACTTCAGGATGACGAGCACGCCCGCCCCGAGCACCGCCATCCCGAAGGAGAACACCCAGAAGGCCGGCGGCCAATGCTCGCCGGGCATGCCGGCGACGTTGATCCCCATAAGCCCCGTCATGAACCCGAGCGGCAGGAACACCGCCGAGATCACGGACAGCACATAGAGATTGCGGTTCAGCCGCTCGTCGCGCGCTCCGTCTATCTCCGAACGGATCGCGCTCAGCTGCTCGCGCAGCGCGTCGAGCGTCTCGACCACCCGGACGAGCTGATGCTGCTGTTCATCGATGCTGACCCTCTGCGCAGTGCCGAGAAGATCGGTGTCCATCCTGACCATATCCTTCACCGCGTCCCGCTGGGCCGGCAGAAAACGCCGCAGATCCGCGAGCTCCAACCGCTGATCCGTGACCTCGCTCGAATGCTCCGCCAGCGGTGCCTCGATCACGGCCGCCTCCAGCACCTCGGTGCGATTCTCGAGATCGGTGACCTGGGTCTCGATCCGGGACGTCAGTTCCTCGATAAAATCCGCGATCAGGCCGCCTGCGGTTTCGGGGCCCTCGCCCTCCTCGATCCGCCGCGCGAGCGTGTCGACCGTCCGCAGCGACCGTCGCGAGAGGGACACGATCTGCGCGCTGTCGGCATAGATCCTAAGCGAGACCATATCCTCGGGATCGGCCCCCGCATTGAGGTTGATCCCCCTCAGGAACAGCAGGACTCCCTTTCCGGCCTTCACCGCCCGGGGCCGTGTCTCGGGTTCTGTCAGGGCCGCGCGGATCGCCGGGTCGAGGTAATGCAGATGTTCGTCGATCCAGCTGACGCTCTCCGGAGCGTCGGCCTGAAGGTGCAGCCATGCCGGCGCAGGATCACGCAGCGCCGCGACGATGTCGTCTGGCGCGATCGTCACGCCTCTCTGATCGCCGCTCAGGTGATGGGCGAAGATGATGTGGCGTGTCATCGGGACTCCTCCTGCTTGCCGGGCCGTTCCGGGCAACTTGTAATGCCCCGGTCATCGGCGTCCATGCCATGAGCCCGATCTGGGATCGCCTGCCTCCGGGACGGCTCTATCGATGGATTGGCCAGCATCCATCAGGCTCTTGGCTTCACGTCGGTCGGCCGCGGGGTATGATGGCCTAGGTCGCGAACAGAGATACACGCGGGCCGACCCGATGAAGGAACTGCTGCAAAATTGAAAAAGGGTCCGGGCGCATCGCCGCGCCCGGACCCTTTCGAACTCAAATCCCCATTCGCCCGACATACGCCGCCCGGTGGGGCCGAACAGGTCTCCGGGGGATTTGCCCCCGGAGGCCCGCGCGGACCTTACTCGATGATCTTCGAGACGACGCCCGCGCCCACGGTGCGGCCGCCTTCGCGGATGGCGAAGCGGAGCTTCTCTTCCATCGCGATCGGCGCGATCAGCTCGACGCCGAACGACACGTTGTCGCCCGGCATGACCATCTCGGTGCCCTCGGCAAGCTGAACCGTGCCGGTCACGTCCGTCGTGCGGAAGTAGAACTGCGGACGGTAGTTCGCGAAGAACGGCGTGTGACGCCCGCCCTCTTCCTTCGTCAGGATGTAGGCTTCGGCCTCGAACTTCGTGTGCGGCTTCACCGAACCCGGCTTGCAGAGAACCTGGCCACGCTGGACGCCCTCGCGGTCGACACCGCGCAGCAGCGCGCCGATATTGTCGCCGGCCTCGCCGCGGTCGAGCAGCTTGCGGAACATCTCGACGCCCGTGCAGGTCGTCTTCTTCGTGTCGCGGATGCCCACGATCTCGATCTCGTCGCCCACGTTGATCACGCCGCGCTCGACGCGACCCGTCACGACCGTACCGCGACCCGAGATCGAGAACACGTCCTCGACCGGCATCAGGAACGGCTGGTCCACGGCGCGCTCCGGCGTCGGGATGTAGTCGTCGACCGCAGCCATCAGCTCGCGGATCGAGTTCTCGCCGATCTCGGGGTTCTCGCCGTTCATCGCGGCCAGCGCCGAGCCCTTCACGATCGGAAGATCGTCGCCCGGGTAGTCGTAGCTCGACAGAAGCTCGCGGATCTCCATCTCGACGAGCTCGAGAAGCTCCTCGTCATCGACCTGGTCGACCTTGTTCATGTAGACCACGATCGCCGGAATGCCGACCTGACGGCCCAGCAGGATGTGCTCGCGCGTCTGCGGCATCGGGCCGTCGGCCGCGTTCACCACCAGGATCGCGCCGTCCATCTGCGCCGCACCCGTGATCATGTTCTTCACGTAGTCGGCGTGGCCCGGGCAGTCCACATGCGCGTAGTGACGGTTCTCGGTCTCGTACTCGACATGCGCCGTCGAGATCGTGATCCCGCGCGCCTTCTCTTCCGGCGCGCCGTCGATCTGGTCATAGGCACGGAAATCGCCGAAATACTTCGTGATCGCCGCCGTCAGCGTCGTCTTGCCGTGATCGACGTGACCGATCGTCCCGATGTTCACGTGCGGTTTGTTGCGTTCGAACTTTGCCTTCGCCATCGCGGTCAGCGCCTCATCTGTTCAAAGGGGCCTAAAGCAAACCTTCCGGCCCGGTTTCCATGACGCGCGCTGATTACAAAGCGGATGCCGGAAACGCAAGCGGGACCTGTCCGGACCTCATTCCAGGGCGGAAATCGCCGCCTGGGCCCGCGCATCGAGAGCTTCGCGGTCGAACTCGACCCGCGGGCTCGCCGGGTCGGGCACGAACCAGTCGGGATTGCGCGCGAGCCATGCCTCGATGGCGCGCGCGCCCTCCTCGGCGAGGTTCGCGAGCTGCTCGTCCTTGCCGCGCACGAGGCCCGATCCGATGATCGGCGTCGCATTGCGCATGCCTTCGAAGACGGTGATGCGATGGGGCTCGGAGTTGAGCCGCTGCCCGGTCGCGTTGTCGTAGACATTCACGTCGAGAAACAGCACCGAGCGCGGCGTGTAGATCACCGGCAACCCCGGCTGCGCCAGCACGTAGGCCGCGATCGCGACGCCGATGTGATAAAGCCCGTCGCCGTCATACCGGGCGAGCCGCCGCTCCACCGCTGCCTCGATCGCGCCGGTCAGCTCCGCAGCGGTCGCCGCACGAGAGAACGGGCCCCGTTCCACGTCGCGGGCCTGCACGATGTTGTAGCCGAGCCGGAAATCCCCCAGCTCCGCCCGCTCCGTCTCGGGGGCACGCGCACCGCAGGAGACGAGACCGACAAGGGCCAGCACGGCGATGAAACGCGCGCTCACCATCAGTTGAACCGATTGTCGCGCGGAAAGCCGCGCGGTGCCATGCGTCCCGAACCCGCACGCTTGCCGGTCCATTCGGCAAGATTGCTCTCGGTCCGGGTGCGTCCGGCCGGATCGCGCCAGGAAAGACCGTCGGCGAGCGTGAAGGTCGTCGCGTCGCTGAGGCCGCCATCCTTGAATTTCTGCATGCGCACGCCCTTGCCGCGCCCCATCTCGGGCAACTCCTCCAGCGCGAAGACCAGCACCTTCCGGTTCTCTCCGACGCTCGCCACGTGATCGCCCGAGACGGGCTTGGCGAGCAGCGCACGCACCGGCGCGCGGACATTCAGCACCTGCTTGCCGGCGCGGGTCTGCGCGACCGCCTCGTCCTCCGGCAGGACGAAGCCGTCACCAGCGGTCGAGGCCACGATCAGTCGCGCACCGGGCCTGTGGATCCTGAGTTCGACGATCTCGGCATCGTTCGGCAAGTCGATCATCAGGCGCACGGGCTCTCCCATGCCCCGCCCGCCCGGAAGATTGCCTGCCGAGATGGTGTAGAACCGTCCGTTCGACCCCATCAGCAACAGCCGGTCGGTTGTCTCGGCGTGGAAGATGAAACGCGGACCGTCGCCATCCTTGAACTTGAGCTCGCGACCGAGGTCGATATGGCCCGTCATCGCCCGGATCCAGCCCATCTGCGAACAGACGACCGTCACCGGTTCACGGTCGATCATCGCCTCGAGCGGCACGTCCTCGACCACCCCCGGCTCCGCGAACTGGGTGAGGCGCTGGCCCCGCGCATAGAGGCGGCCGAACTGCTGCTTGGTCGCCTTCAGCTGGTCGATGATCCGCGCCCACTGCGTTTCGGGCGTCGCGACGAGTTCGGACAGCTCCGCGCGTTCCTCGATCAGGGCATCGCGTTCGCGACGGAGCTCCATCTCCTCCAGCCGTCTCAACGCCCTCAGCCGCATGTTGAGGATCGCCTCGGCCTGCACTTCCGACAGGTCGGGCTCCTCGCTCTTTGCGGGCAGCGGCGAGACATAGTCGCTCTCGTCCGTAGCGCGGACGTGGTCGCGCCCCCAATCCTCGAACATCAGCGCGCGCTTCGGATCGTCGTCGTAGCGGATGATGTCGATCACCCGGTCGAGATTGAGGAACGCCGTGATGAAGCCTTCGAGCACCTCGAGCCGGTGGTCGATCTTGTCCAGTCTGTGCCGCGTGCGCCGGACCAGCACGTCGCGACGGTGGTCGAGGAACGCGCGCAGCACCTCCTTCAGCGAACAGACCATCGGCGTGCGTCCGTCGATCAAGACGTTCATGTTCATCGAGAACCGCGTCTCGAGATCCGAGCTCTTGTAGAGCATGTTCATCAGCAGGTCGGGATCGACCGACCGTGCGCGCGGCTCGAGGATCACGCGAACGTCCTCGGCCGATTCGTCGCGGATATCCGCCAGAAGCGGCAGCTTCTTGAGTTGCAGAAGCTCGGCGATCTTTTCGATCAGCTTCGATTTCTGCACCTGGTACGGGATCTCGGTCACGACGATCTGCCACTGGCCGCGACCCAGATCCTCGATCTCCCACTTGCATCTCAGCCTGAACCCGCCCCGTCCGGTGCGATAGGTCTCGGCCATGCTCTCGGGGCTCTCGACGATCACGCCGCCCGTCGGGAAGTCGGGCCCTTTCACATAGTTGAGGAGCGTCTCGTCGCGGGCGTCGGGCGTGCGGACGAGGTGGATGGCCGCGTCGCAAAGCTCGCTGATATTGTGCGGCGGGATATTGGTGGCCATTCCGACGGCGATGCCCGAAGCACCGTTTGCCAGAAGGTTCGGGAACGAGGCCGGCAGCACGACGGGCTCGGTCAGCGTGCCGTCGTAATTCTCCCGGAAATCGACCGCGTCCTCGTTCAGCCCTTCGAGCAGAGCCTCGGCGGCCTCGGTCATCCGCGCCTCGGTATAGCGCGAGGCGGCGGGATTATCGCCGTCGATATTGCCGAAGTTCCCCTGCCCGTCGACCAGCGGATAGCGCACCGCGAAATCCTGCGCGAGCCGCGCCATCGCGTCGTAGATCGCCGCGTCGCCATGCGGATGGTAATTGCCCATCACGTCGCCGCTGATCTTGGCGGATTTCCGGAATCCGCCGTTGGAGCCGAGCCTGAGTTCGCGCATCGCGAACAGGATGCGACGGTGGACAGGCTTCAGCCCGTCGCGCGCATCGGGCAGCGCGCGGTGCATGATCGTCGAGAGGGCATAGGTCAGATACCGCTCGCCGATCGCCCGTCCGAGCGATTCGGTCGACGAAAGGGGGCCTGCGGGATCGTCTGTCTCGACGCTGTCATCACTCATGGTTGCGGGGATACCGGCGCGTGAAGGGACCGGCAAGAACAGTTTTATTCCAGGACGCAAACGAACTTTTAGGAGGTTTCGGGGTTCAATCGGCAAGATTCCACCGAAACGAACTTGCGAGGCACCCCTATCATGATCCGGATGACATTGGCGCTTCTGGCCATGATCGGCGTTACCATGGCCGTGGCCGGTCGCGATCTTGACGGCGACGGCACCGGGCGTGACTACGTCGCGCGGGCGTCGGCGACCCCGACGGACGTCGCGCCCGCCAATCCCAACCGTCTCGCGCTCGATGACGAGGCCGGCGCGATCGCGCGGGCCCTCGCCGCGACCGGACAGGCCGCGGGCGGCATCATCGCCGAACCCGCACAGGCCGTGACCGAAACCCCGCAGACCGCGGATCCGGCACCCATGGTGCAGTACCACGTCATTACCGGGAACCGCGTGAACATCCGCCGGGGGCCGTCGACCGCCGATGAGGTCGTCGATCAGGTCGTCCTCGACCAGCGTGTCGAAGTGCTCGACGAGACCGCGAATGGCTGGATGCATATCCGCGTGGAGGATACCGGACAGGAAGCCTATATCTTCGGCCGTTTCGTGGGGCCCGCCGCCGGCTGAGGATGCGACCGGGAATGTTTCGCGCGCGGAACATTTGCCCTATGAGGACCCGAAGATCCCATCCGAGGTCCTCATGGCGCGCTCCATCCTCATCACCGGCTGTTCGAGCGGCATCGGCCTCGATGCCGCGATGACCCTGTCGCTCAGGGGGTGGCGAGTCTTCGCCACCTGCCGCGACGACGACACGTCCACGCGCCTCGCGGCGTCCGGTGTGACTCCGGTCAATATGGAGATGTCGGATGCGGACAGCATCGCGCGCGGCCTGTCCGACGTCCTTTCGCAGACCGATGGAACGCTGGACGCGCTCTATTCGAACGCGGCCTTCGCCTGCCCCGGCGCGGTCGAGGACCTGCCGACGGACGCATTGCGCGCGGTCTTCGAAACCAACGTCTTCGGCCTTCATGAACTGACGAGGCGGGTCATCCCGGTCATGCGGGCGCAGGGTCACGGACGGATCGTGCAATGCTCGTCCGTCCTGGGATACGTGCCGATGCGCTGGCGCGGGGCCTATGTCGCGTCCAAATTCGCGCTCGAGGGACTTACCGACACGCTCAGGCTGGAGATGCGCGACACGCCCATCAAGGTTGTCACGCTGCAACCCGGCCCGATCGCCTCGCGGATCCGCGCGAACTCCATTCCACATTTCGAACGCTGGATCGACTGGAAGGCGTCGCCCCGGCGCGCGCAGTACGAGGCGACCCTTCTGAAACGCCTCTACGATCCGCCCGGAACGGACCGGTTCCAGCTTCCCGCATCCGCCGCCACGAGAACGCTGATCCGCGCACTCGAGGCGGAGAACCCCCGCCCCTATTACCGCGTGACCACGCCCGCCCGACTGATGGCGTTCGCCCGGAGGATCCTGCCTTCCCGCGCGCTCGACGCGCTTCTCGCGCGCGGCTGAGCGACGCAGGACGCCGGCCGCCCCCTTCGCAATCGTGCGCGAAGCCGCTAGGTCCTGCCGCACCGCTCGATTGGAGGGCTCATGACCAGCGATCCGCTCTTTCTCCTTGTCGTCGTGGCCGTGCTCGCGGTCCTGGCGATCCTCATTCTCGGGATCTCGTCCTTCGGGCGCGGGGGCGAGGACAACGCCAAGACGTCGAACAAGTACATGCGGTGGCGGATCTACGCGCAGGCGCTTGCCGTGGTCGTGATCCTGATCTTCGTCTATTTCCGCCGCATGGGAGGCTGAGCCATGGTCGTACTGAACAGGATCTACACCCGCACCGGCGATGGCGGCGAGACCGCGCTCAGCGACGGGTCGCGCGTGGCGAAACACTCGGTCCGGGTGACCACCTACGGCACAGTGGACGAGGCCAATGCCTGCTTCGGCATGGCACGGGTTCATGCAACCGGCGAGATCGCCGAGCGCATCGCGCGAATCCAGAATGACCTCTTCGATCTGGGAGCCGACCTGTCGCGGCCCGGCATGGATCGCGACGACGAGGCCGAATACACGCCGCTGCGCATGGTTCCCGCCCAGACCGAGCGGCTCGAGGCCGAGATCGACGCGATGAACGAGAGGCTCGAACCCCTGCGCAGCTTCGTTCTGCCCGGCGGCAGCGCGCTTTCGGCCGCGCTCCATCTCTGCCGGACCGTGTCGCGCCGGGCGGAGCGGCTGGCGATGGAGCTGGCGACGCTCGAGGACGTCAATCCGGCCGCGCTGCACTATCTCAACCGGCTGAGCGACTGGTGCTTCTGCGCTGCCCGCCTCGCCAACGACGACGGCCGTGCGGACATCCTCTGGCAGCCGGGCGCGAACCGGTAGGGCGATCCGGAATAAGTGCTGCGTTTTACGCTGTCGTCGCGCCGAAAGGCGCGTTATGGCCTGAAATGAATACCAAAGGAGATGGCCGATGAAGATACTCGTCCCCGTCAAGAGGGTGATCGATTATAACGTCAAGGTTCGCGTGAAGGGCGACGGATCGGGCGTCGATCTTGCCAACGTCAAGATGAGCATGAACCCCTTCGACGAGATCGCCGTCGAAGAGGCGATCCGCATGAAGGAAGCCGGCACCGCCGACGAGGTCGTCGCCGTCTCGATCGGCGTCAAGCAATCCCAGGAAACGCTGCGCACGGCCCTCGCCATGGGCGCGGACCGCGCGATCCTGATCGTGGCCTCTGACGATGTCCACAAGGATATCGAACCGCTCGCCGTCGCGAAGCTGCTCAAGGCCGTGATCGACGAAGAGCAGCCCGGTCTCGTCCTCTGCGGCAAGCAGGCCATCGACAACGACATGAACGCGACCGGCCAGATGCTCGCCGCGCTGATGGGCTGGAGCCAGGCGACCTTCGCCTCGAAGATCGACATCGAGGGCGAACATGCGCTCGTCAAGCGCGAGGTCGACGGCGGCATGCAATCGATCCGCGTGAAGATGCCCGCGATCGTGTCGGTCGACCTGCGGCTGAACGAGCCGCGCTACGCCTCGCTCCCGAACATCATGAAGGCGAAGAAGAAGCCGCTTGAGGAGAAGACGGCCGAGGATTACGGCGTCGACGTCACGCCGCGGCTCGAGATCGTGAAGACCGCGGAGCCCGCGGAACGCAAGGGCGGGATCCGCGTCGAGTCGGTCGACGAACTGGTCGACAAGCTGAAAAACGAAGCGGGGGTGCTCTGATGGCCGTTCTTCTCCTGGCCGAAGTCGATGGCGGCAAACTCAACATGGATGCGACTGCGAAGGCCGTGACCGCCCTCGCCCCGCTCGGCGACGTGACCATTCTCTGTGCCGGCGAAAGCGCCGCCGATGCCGGTCGCGAGGCCGCCACCATCGAGGGCGCCGCGAAGGTCTTGGTCGCCGAGGACGCGCTCTACGGGCATCGCCTTGCCGAACCGACCGCAGCACTCCTCCACTCGCTCGCCGGCGATTACGACCATATCGCCGCGCCCGCGACGACCGATGCCAAGAACATCCTGCCGCGCGTGGCGGCCCTTCTCGACGTCATGGTGATCACCGACGTCTCCGGCATCGTCGATGCCGATACGTTCGAGCGTCCGGTCTATGCCGGCAACGCGATCCAGACCGTCAAGTCGAAGGATCCCAAGAAGGTGCTGTCGATCCGCACCTCGACCTTCGACGCCGCCCCCACTGGCGGAAATGTCGAGGTCTCCGAGATCCCTGCCGCCGAGGCACCCGGCCTGTCGGAATGGGTCGAGGACCACGTGGCCGAGTCGGACCGGCCCGACCTCACCAGCGCGGGCATCGTCGTCTCGGGCGGCCGCGGCATCGGGTCGGAGGAGAACTTCGCGATGGTCGAAAAGCTCGCCGACAAGCTCGGCGCGGCGGTCGGGGCATCGCGGGCGGCGGTCGATTCGGGCTACGCGCCGAACGACTGGCAGGTCGGACAGACCGGCAAGGTCGTGGCACCTGACCTCTACATCGCTCTCGGCATCTCCGGCGCGATCCAGCACCTCGCCGGCATGAAGGACAGCAAGGTGATCGTCGCGATCAACAAGGATGAGGAAGCGCCGATCTTCCAGGTCGCGGATTACGGCCTCGTGGCCGACATCTTCGAGGCTGTTCCGGAGCTGACGGAGAAGCTCTGACATGACCGCATCCGAGACCTACGTGCCGGTGGTCGAACTGCCGCAAGACGTCTCGGAGGCGATCGGCAAGTTGAGCCGCGACCCGAGCCGGCCGCTCAGGATCAGCTATCTCGCCGGCCCCGGAGATGTCGGCGGGACATACACTGAGTGGCGCGCCGGTCATCATGACCGGCGCGTTCCGATCGCAACCTATTCGGCGATGTTCTACGAACTCGTAGAAAAGCTGGGTGCCTCGGCCCAAGTGATCACTGCGCGCGAAGTACCCAAGGGCGAGACCGGTCAGTTTACCTTCAAGACGGTCGAGAGGCCGCGACTGGCGAAAGGTCGGCTTGCCTATTTTCGTGGGCAGGCAAATTACGCGACCGCATTGGTCGAAGCGGTTGCCGTGTTTGACCCGGATGTCGTCATTGTCAGCTCCGATGCTCCGAACTCAGCTTGGGCGCGCCTGGCAAAGGAACGAAAGCTTGTTCTCACGGCGCACAACACGTTTTGGGCAATGGACGAGAATCCCGAAACAATCGTCTGGAAGCTTAAGCGCAAGGTTCTTGCGTTCCGTTCACGGGCGCTCGACGGGGCGATCTGCGTATCTCACGAAAGCGCCCGGCAAGTTTCCGGAATGGTCGGCGCGGGAAGGAAAATACGTGTCCCGTATCCTCAGGTCCTGAAGCGGTATCCTCTGCGGGAGCTGACCAAAGTCCAACGGCTCCTTTATCTCGGGCGGGTCGAGCGTGCGAAAGGTGTCTTCGAGCTTCTCGATGCCTTCACAAAGCTGCGATCGTCCTACCCCGAACTTCATTTGACCTTCATCGGCGATGGTGGGGCACTCGATCTGTTGTCGGAACGCACGAATGCGATCGAGAACGTTTCCATTCTAGGCCGTCTCGGTGCGGAAGAGGTTCATGCCGAACTTGGAAACACCGATCTGCTGCTCTGCCCAACGAACAGAGAATTCAACGAAGGCCTCGCCGTCGTGGGTCTCGAGGCCGCGGCACACGGCGTCCCCTCGGCGATGAGCACCGTCGTACCGGCTCGAGAATTCCTCAAGGACGGCTGCGTCGTCTTCACGCCGAACAGCGCAGATGCGATCCATGAAGCGGTGCAGAAGCTGATCGAAGACGAGAACGCCTACCAGGGACTGCGTCGGGGTACTCTTACGAGCCGGGAGAACGTTTACGATCGCACGAAATCGTGGGGAAGTCAGCTCGGCCTTCTACTATCGGAGTTATGAAATGGTGATCCAGATCGTTGGCGTCGTTGGCGCGGGACAGATGGGAAATGGCATTGCGCATGTCTGTGCCCTGGCAGGCTACGAGGTGCTTCTGACCGATATCGACGCTGAGGCGCTCGAGAAGGGGCGCGAGACGATCGAGAAGAATCTCGACCGGCAGGTCAGCCGCGAGAAGATCTCGGACGCAGATCGCAACGAGGCGATGAACCGCCTTTCGACGACCTCGACGCTCGCCGATCTCGGCAACTGCGACCTCGTGATCGAGGCCGCGACCGAGCGCGAGGAGATCAAGGACAAGATCTTCGCGGAGCTCGTCCCCACGCTCAAGCCCGAGACGATCCTGACCTCCAACACCTCGTCGATCTCGATCACGCGGTTGGCCTCGAAAACGGATCGGCCCGAGAAGTTCCTGGGCTTCCACTTCATGAACCCTGTCCCGGTGATGAGCCTCGTGGAACTGATCCGCGGCATCGCCACCGACGAGGCGACGTTCGAGACGGCGATGGGCGTGGTCGAACGGCTCGGCAAGACGGCGGCCGTGGCCGAGGACTTCCCGGCCTTCATCGTCAATCGCATCCTCATGCCGATGATCAACGAAGCGGTCTACGTCCTCTACGAAGGCGTCGGCGATGTGCGCTCGATCGACAAGGCGATGAAGCTCGGCACCAACCATCCGATGGGGCCGCTCGAACTCGCCGACTTCATCGGCCTCGACACCTGCCTCGCGATCATGAACGTGCTCCATGACGGGCTTGCCGATACCAAGTACCGCCCCTGTCCGCTTCTCACGAAATATGTCGAGGCGGGCTGGCTCGGCCGCAAGACCGGGCGCGGCTTCTACGATTACCGGGGGGACGACCCGGTTCCGACGCGCTGATCCGACGGTCGGCGGGGGCTACATCCCCTCGCCGAACTTCTCCCGGACCAGCTCCTCGATCGCGTCGGCGAGGGCATCGGCCTCGGGGCCGCCTGTCTCGACCTCGATCTCGGTCCCGCGCGATGCGGCGAGCATCAGAAGGCCCATGATGCTGTCGCCGGATGCCGTCTGGCCGTCGCGGCTGATCTCGGCATGGGCGTCGAACCGCTCCACCGTCTCGACGAGCTTGGCCGACGCACGGGCGTGCAGGCCCTTCTCGTTGACGATTTCGAGCGTGCGATTGGCCATGATCTATCCTTTTGCTCCGGCGAGACGGAGGTTCGAGGCGGGATCCGACATCGCGTCGAGATATTTGCGCCCCGCCATGAGGGCCGCATGGACCGCGTCGTGCACCGGGAGATGGCGTGACTTCGCCAGCTTGATGAGCAGCGGAAGGTTCGCCCCGTAGACGATCCGCCGGTCCTCGGGCGCGCAGGCCTCGAGGCTGAGATTGGAGGGCGATCCGCCGAACATGTCGGTCGCCACGACGACGCCCGCGCCGGTATCGACCGCGTCGGCGGCGGCCCGGATCTCGGCCTTCTTGGCGACACGGTCGCATTCGGGCTCGATCGAGATTGCACACATTCCGGGTTGCGGACCGACGACGTGTTCGACGGCGGCCAGCAATTCCTGCGCGAGCCCCCCATGGGCGACGATGACGATGCCGATCACGGCGTAGATTCCCCTGCCTGACCACGCTGCAGGGCGGCATGGCGTTCGAGCTCCCTGTGGCGAGTTGACACTCGCCACCCATGTTCCGCAAGCGCTTTTGCCAGATATTCGGCCACCGCCACGGATCTGTGTTGGCCCCCCGTACACCCCAGCGCGATCGCGAGATGCGTCTTTCCCTCATCGCGGTACGCGGGCAGCGTGGTGAGGATCAGATCGATCAGTTTCGCCGCGAAACCGTCGAAGCGCGGATCGCTTGCGACGTATTCGGCGACCGCCGCGTCGCGCCCGTCGAGCGCCCTCAGCCCCGGCTCCCAATGGGGGTTTCTGAGGAACCTCAGATCGAAGACCAGATCGACGCCGCGCGGCAATCCACGCTTGTAGGAGAAGGACTGCACCGACAGCGCAAGGCCCGGCGCGTCGCCGTGATCGAAGAGCCTCGCGAGCTCGGCGCGCAGGTCATGCGGGCTCATCTCCGAGGTATCGATCAGGATCTCGGCACGTTCACGCACCGCCGTCAGCAGATCGGCCTCCCGCGCGATACCGGCCGCGGGCGTCTCCTGCGGGGCGAGAGGATGGCGGCGACGCGTCTCGGAATAGCGACGCTGCAGGATATCTGCATTCGCGTCGAGATAGAGGATCTCGGCATGCAGCTCGGGCGATCGCGTCAGCCGCGCGATGAGCGCGACCATCGCATCGGTCGAGAAGTCGCGATTGCGCGCATCGACACCCAGCGCGAGCCGCCGCGTCTCGCCCGGGACGACCAGCCGGTCGATGAGCGACAGGGGCAGGTTGTCGATCGCCTCGAAGCCCATATCCTCGAGCGCGTTGATCGCGGTCGACCGCCCGGCCCCCGAGGGCCCCGTCACCAGCACGAGATGCGTCTGCCCGGTCGTCACGCGTCCTCCAGATCCGTTCTTCCGCCCTTTAGATACTGAAGGACGGAGACTGCAAGATGGGGGTGATCCGCCCCGAGGATCAAGGGCCCGGACCACCCCATATGCGACCAGTGACGTGCGGTCGGCAGACGCGCCTCCTCCGCGCGGTCGAGGTCGACGACGAGGGCCATCCGCGTGGGCGGCGCGGGATCGGCCGCGAGGATGCCGATACCGCGCGCCTCGATCCGCCCGAGAATGGCGGGCGGCGACCAGGCAAGCAGGTCCGCACCCCGCCGCGCGAGGCAGGTGCGGTCGTCGGCGACCAGCGCGCCGCCCAGCGCAAGAAGCTCGAGCGCCAGCGCCGACTTGCCGCGCCCGGATGCGCCGAGGATGAGCACTCCCCGCTCCCTCACCGCGACGCAGCTTGCGTGCAGGATCGTCGGATCGCTCATACGGGCAGGCCAACGACCAGCCGCGCGCCGGCAGGCAACGCGCCCGGCATTTCGTCGTTGGGCTGGATGTTCTCGGCCCAGATGACGCCGCCATGCGCCTCGACGATCTGTTTCGAGATCGCAAGGCCAAGGCCGGAATTGTTCCCGAACTGCGCCTCCGGGCGTTCGGAGTAGAATCGCTCGAACACCTTGCCAAGCGCGCTTTCGGGGATGCCCGGGCCGGTATCCTCGACCACCACGAGGACGCGGTTCTCGCGCTGGCGCGCCCAGATGCGGATCGCGTCGCCCGGCCCGCAGAACGAGGTCGCGTTGGAGATGAGGTTCACGAAGACCTGCGCCAGACGGCTTTCGAGCCCGTCAAGCCAGATCGGCTGCGACGGCAGGCTGACGATGAAGTCGATCCCCTTCTCGCGCGCGGCGTCGCCCAGATATGTGGTAAGTCCGTTCAGCATGGCCAGCAGATCGAAACGCCTCTCCTCGTCCATGACAAGCTCGCAATCGAGCCGCGACGCGTTCGAGATGTCGCTAACCAGCCGGTCGAGCCTGCGCACGTCATGCTCGATCACGTCGAGAAGGCGCGTCCGGAGATCCTCCCGCTCGACGACGCGCAGCGATCCGATCGCCGAGCGCAGCGATGCCAGCGGGTTCTTGATCTCGTGCGCGACATCGGCCGCGAACTGCTCGTTCGCCTCGATCCGGTCGTAGAGCGCCGCGACCATGCCGCGCAACGCGCCCGAAAGCCTGCCGATCTCGTCCGGGCGGCTGGTCAGGTCGGGGATCCTGACGCGGCCGGACGTGATGCTGCGGGTGTTGCGCTCGCGCCCGATCTCCACCGCGGCGGCGAGATCGGCGAGCGGATTGGCGATGTTCGAGGCGAGGATCAGGCTCAACCCGATCGAGATCGCGACCGCCACGAGGAAGATCTGCAGGATCTGCTCGCGCCCGAACCGCAGCAGGTGATCGATCTCGCCCTTGCCGGAAGTCAGGCCCACGGTCCCCACGACCCGCCCTTCATGGACGATGGGCACCGACACGGCGACGATTGGCCCGCCCTCGGCATCCACGAGATAGTCGAGGGCGAAGCCCGTGGGTGCCAGGCCTTTCCCGAGTTCACGAAGGGTTTCCCGGACGTCATCGGCTGCGACGGGCACCGTCTCCGGCCGGGCGAAGCCCGCGACGGAGGCGATGATGCGCTCGACCGTGTCGCTGATGGGTGTCGCGGGCACGCTTTCGAGGACCGCCGGAAAGGCAGCGCTCGGCGCGCGGTCGGACGCCACGATGCGCCCGCCTGCGTCGAACACAAAGACCTCGCCCGCCATGTTGAGCTTCAGAAGGTCGAGCGTGTCCGCCTCGATCCCCCGCTCCGACGCATGGCGCATCTGCGCCTCGAACGCCCCGGTGATGAGCGCGGCCTCGCGGACAAGGTCAGCCTCGCGTTGCCTCAGGGACGCGGTGTCGAACGGCGATGCGATCATCACGCCCGCCACCAGCGACAGCATCGCCACGAGGTTGAACGCCACGATCCTCCGGGCCAGCGGCGAACGTGTGATCGATACGATGCCCCGGCGGCGCGGCATGTCCGGTCCCGTCGCCAGAAGGCCCGCATCCCGTGTTGCGGTCGCCACCGGGTCAGTCCTGATTGTAACGGTAGCCGATGCCGTAGAGCGTCTCGATCGCCGAGAACTCGTCATCGACGCTCCGCATCTTCTTGCGAAGTCTCTTGATGTGGCTGTCGATGGTGCGGTCGTCGACATAGACCTGATCGTCATAGGCCACGTCCATCAGCTGATCGCGCGACTTCACGAAGCCCGGCCGCTGCGCGAGCGCCTGAAGAAGGAGGAACTCGGTCACGGTCAGGGTCACGTCGCGCCCCTTCCAGGTGACGGTATGGCGGGCGGGATCCATCGTCAGCGTCCCGCGCACGAGGGTCTGGCTCGGCTCGACCTTGCCGCCCGCATCGCCCGACAGCACGTCCTGACGCCGCAGGAGCGTCCGGATCCGCTCGACAAGCAAGCGCTGCGAGAAGGGCTTCTTCACGTAATCGTCCGCCCCCATCCTAAGGCCAAGCACCTCGTCGATCTCGTCGTCCTTGGAGGTGAGGAAGATCACCGGCATGCTCGTCTTGCGACGCACGTGCTGCAGCAGATCCATGCCGTCCATCCGCGGCATCTTGATGTCGAAGACGGCGATGTCGGGAAACCTGCGCTCGAACGCCTCGAGCGCCTGTTGCCCGTCGTGGTAGGTCTCGACCTCGAAGCCCTCGGCCTCGAGCGTCAGCGACACCGAGGTCAGGATGTTCCGGTCGTCGTCGACGAGGGCGATCTTGGCCATGAAGTCCTCTCCCGCACTGGCCGGATCTCCGTGGCGGGACCGGCGCAATCTTCGAATCACTGTTCACGATCTGGGGGCAAACTTCTTAAGGTCGGCTGAATTGTTCCGCATTTCCGAAAGCCGACCCCGATTGCGCTAACCCCGAATGATTGCGCTAACATATAGAAAACGTTGTTCTTTTCGAATTTTGTTATGCTAACGATACGCATCGGACTGGCGCGGAGGGCGTCGATTCACTCCATGGGAGGGCGAGAACATGACCGACGGAACCTGCAACGCGAACCACACGCTCGAGCATCAGGGCATCACCGGCCTCGGGGCCGCGCATTACAACCTGACCGAGCCCCAGCTGGTCGAAGCCGCTCTCGCGCGGGGTGAAGGCCGGATCGGCCAGGGCGGGACCCTCCTCGTCTCGACCGGCAAGCATACCGGCCGCTCGCCCAAGGACAAGTTCGTCGTCCGCACCCCATCGGTCGAGGACACGATCTGGTGGGACAACAACGCCCCGATGGAGCCCGCGAAGTTCGACACCCTGCACGCCGACATGCTCGCCCACATGAAGGGCGGCGACTATTTCGTGCAGGATCTCTTCGGCGGGGCGGATCCGGCGCATCGCCTCGACGTGCGCGTCGTGACCGAACTCGCCTGGCACGGGCTCTTCATCCGGCACCTCCTGCGCCGCCCCGACCGTTCGGCACTGGCCGAATTCACGCCCGATTTCACCATCATCAACTGCCCGTCCTTCAAGGCCGACCCCGAACGGCATGGCTGCCGGTCCGAGACGGTGATCGCGATCAACATGGACGCGAAGCTGATCCTCATCGGCGGCACCGAATATGCGGGCGAGAACAAGAAGTCGGTCTTCACCCTGCTGAACTACATCCTGCCCGAGAAGGACATCATGCCGATGCATTGCTCGGCCAACCACGCGCCCGGCAATCCCGTCGACACCGCCGTCTTCTTCGGGCTGTCGGGCACGGGCAAGACGACGCTCTCTGCCGATCCCTCGCGCGTCCTGATCGGTGACGACGAACACGGCTGGTCCGATCGCGGCACGTTCAACTTCGAGGGCGGGTGCTACGCCAAGACGATCGGCCTCGACCCCGACGCCGAGCCCGAGATCTTCGCCACCACCAAGCGCTTCGCGACCGTGATCGAGAACATGGTCTACGACGAGGCGACGCGCGAGCTCGACTTCAACGACGACAGCCTCACCGCCAACATGCGCTGCGCCTACCCGCTCGACTACATCTCGAACGCCTCCGAGACGGCGATGGGCGGCCATCCCAAGAACATCATCATGCTGACCTGCGACGCCTTCGGCGTGCTGCCCCCCATCGCGCGGCTGACGCCCGCACAGGCCATGTACCACTTCCTGTCTGGCTTCACCGCCAAGGTCGCGGGAACCGAGCGCGGCGTGACGGAGCCTCAGCCGACCTTCTCGACCTGCTTCGGGGCCCCCTTCATGCCGCGCCGCCCCGAGGTCTATGGCGAGCTGCTGAAAAAGAAGATCGCCAAGCACGGCGCGACCTGCTGGCTCGTCAACACGGGCTGGACCGGCGGTGCCTTCGGCGAGGGGCAGCGCATGCCCATCAAGGCGACCCGCGCGCTTTTGACCGCGGCGCTCGACGGTTCGCTGCAAAAGGCACAGTTCCGCAAGGACCCCAATTTCGGCTTCGACGTACCCACCGCGGTGCGCGGCGTGGCCGACGTGCTTCTCAATCCGCGTCGCACCTGGGAGGACAGTGCCGCCTACGACCGGCAGGCCGAAAAGCTCGTCCGCATGTTCTCCGAGAACTTCGCACAGTACGAGACGCATATCGACGACGACGTGCGCGCCATCGCCCTGGGCTGATCCACCCCCTATGTCGTGGGACATTGCAAACCGGTATTTTCGGTTTTTCGGGCAATAGGCGGAACATTGCTCTTTCACAGCTTCTTGAGGGGTCGGGGCCTGCGGGTCTCGATCATCAAGGAGAGGTAGATGACCAATACCACGAAAATGCGGTCGCTTTTGCTGACCACCGCACTGACGCTGCCATTGGCCGGGGGAGCCTACGCACAAACGATCGAGATCAACGAGGAACAGCTGAGCGGCAAGACCGCCGAATGCCGTGACCTCGGCATGGTCGTCATGGAAACCGATACGTTGCCCGGCGACGTCGATCCCCAGGCGATCGTCACCGCCATCAACGACGATACCGCCGAGGAATGCACGACCTACGCCGAGGAGATCCAGTCCCAGGGCGACGACCAGTCGCAGGAGAGCCAGGATACCTCTTCCCAGGACACGCAGGAATCATCGTCGCAGGACAGCGAGGATCCTCAGGAGTCCTCCGATCAACAGGACCCCTCCGATCAGAGCGATCAGGACGCATCCGCCAGCGACAGCGACAGCGAAGAGACGTCCGAGACGGTCGAATCCTCCGAGGAGGCCACGATCGAAGGCGAGGCGACCGTCCGCATCCCCGAGCCCATCGTCGATGTGCAGGTTCCCGGCCCGACGGTCCGCGTGAATCCGGGCCAGTCGCAGGTCGACATCACCGAGAACCCCGCGCAGATCGATCTTGACCAGCAGCAGCCCACGATCAGCGTCGAGATCCCCGAGATCGTCGTGCGCGTGCAGATCCCTGCCCCGAACATTTACGTCCTGTCGCAGGACCCGGATGTGAGCGTTTCGAGCGAGGACCCCGAGGTCGAGGTGGAACAGGGCGATCCCGTCGTGAACGTCACGCAGCCCGACCCCGAACTGGACATCAACCTCGACGTCGCCCAGAACGAGGACGGCTCCGACCAGTCTTCGTCCGACAGCTCGCAATCGGGGGACGACAGCTCGTCCGACGTGTCAGGCGACGTGCAGACGACCAGTCCCGAACCGCAGGTCGAGATCGTCCGCGACGATCAGGAGCCGCAGGTCAACATCGAACAGGCCCAGCCCGAAGTCAGCTACCAATCCGCTGATCCGCAGGTCCAGTTCTCGATGACCGACAGCCCCACGGTCGAGATCGAACAGACCGGAGAGCCCTCCGTCACGTTCGAAACCGCCGAGGAGCGTGAGCAGCGCCGCGCGAACCAGCAATCGGAAAACGGTGGTTCCGACCAGTCGCAGAGCAATGCCCAGCCGACCGAGGACGCCCAGTCCGGCTCGAATGCCGAGGGCGAGGAACAGTCGCAGTCGGATGCCGCGACCGGCAGCGAAGAGCAGCCGCAAGAGGAGCAGCCGCAAGCAGAGCAACCGCAGTCCGATGCGGATGCCGGCGGCGACGAGCAGGCCCAGTCGGAATCGACCGACGAGGCTTCGACCGCCGACAGCGCCGAGCAATCGGGTGCCACGACGGCCGCCGCCACCGAAGGGGCGCAGAGCAGTGATGCCAGCGAATCCCCGGACGCGACGACCTCGTCCGAAAGCGCTGCCTCCGAGAGCGATAGCGGCGACATGCCGAGCGAAGACGCAGCACCGGCTGCTAACATGCAGATGGTGACCGTCGGCGAACTGCTCGACATGGACGTGGTTCTCGCGAATGGTGACAATCTGGGCAATCCCAGCGCCGTGGTCGAGATCGACGGCCAGCCGAACCTCGTGATGTCGAGCGGCGGCTTCCTTGGCATCGGCGAAAAGGAAGTGCCGGTCGCGCTCGACAGCGTCACCATGCAGGACGGCCAGCTCATGGTCGACGACTTCACCGAGAGCGAGATCGAGAGCGCCGAGGACTTCGACTACGACAGCGACGCGGAACTTCCCGACGACGCCGAAGTCGAAATCGGTGGCTGAACCTCACGCGCACTGAACCGAGACCGAGGGCCGGAGCGATCGCTCCGGCCCTTTCTCATCCGGTCACGCCCCGCCGGACGAGGTTGGCCCCCGCGACGATCAGGACGATGAGCGTCGCACGCCGGAACTTCACCTGATCGAGCCGATCGCCCAGCTGGAATCCCACCCACATCCCGAGCACGGCCGGAACGAGCAGGAATGCCGAGAAGGGCAGCGTCTCGCCGTCGAGCACGCCCGACCGCAGATGACCCGCCAGAAGCGCCACGGATCCGAGGCCGAAGACCACGCCCTGCACCGCCAGCTGCCGCGCCTTCGGTGTGTCGAGCGCCAGAAGATAGAGGATCGTGGGCGGCCCCCACGTCCCCGCAAGCCCGCCCAGCACACCCGCCACGATGCCGATCCCCCAGTCGAACCGCGGCCGCTGCTCCTCGGCGACGCGAAACCGGACCCCCGCGAGCTGGACCAGCGACAGCGCGATCACCGGAACGCCCAGCACGACATACATTGCCTGCGCGGGAATGATGGTGAGAAACTGCGCGGAGATCAGGATCGTCGAGCAAACCACCAGAACGAAACGACGATATTCGATCAACGCGTCTCGCGCCTCGGCCCATCCCGCGCGCCAGACCTGGAGCAGATTGGAGAAGACGATCGGCAGGATTATGCCCGCCACGACCAGCCGTGGATCGATCGCGACCGAGATCCCGGAGATCATGATGAGCGGCATGGCAAAGCCCACCGCCCCCTTCACGAATCCGGCGGCGAAGGTCACGGCGAAGGCGAACGCCAGGAGATGCGGGGACAGGAGATCGGTCAGCAGGTGCATGGCGCGGACCATGTCGGGTTCCCGCGCTCCGCGCCAGCGCGAAATGATCCTAGCGCGACCGCCGCTCGAGCCGTGACATCAGCCTCCCGCGCGCGGGCGGCAGAGGACGCTCGCCCAGCGCCGGGGCGAGCCAGGTCTCGAGGAAATGCCCCGTGACGGCCAGCCCCTCGAGGATCTGCGCCTCGCCGGCGGGACCGCCCGACAAGAGGCAGGGTGGCAGGGGCAGCAGCCGGCTGGCCCAGTCTCCCGCCCCCTCGCGCGACACCGCGCGCCCGGATCGGGGCGAGACATAGGCAAGGTCGTCCTGCCCGCCCGTGACCGCGCAACGCCCGAGATCGAGCCCGAACCCCATCTCCTCCAGCAGCGCCAGTTCCCAGCGCAGGTAGAAAAGCGGCCAGTCCGGATCGACGATCAGCCGGTCGAGAAGATCGATGCTGACCGCGTAGAGGCGTGGCTGCGCCTCCCGCTCGGGCAGCACATGCGCGAGGAGCGCCGTCACCGATGCGAGCCCTGCCAGCGCCAGCGGATCGCCGAGCGCGCCCGCGCGCGAGCGGACCGGCTCCACCGTGAAGGCCCCGAGATGATCCTCCAGCCGCGCCCGCCAGGTGAAACTCAGCTGCGCGCCCGGCTGGATCAGCGGCCCGAGCCTGCGCCCCCCGCCTCCCCTCACGACTCCCGCATGCCGTCCATGCGCGGGCGTCATCGCCTCGACGATCGCGTTGCCCTCACCGTGCCTGCGAACGGCAAGGACGACGCCTTCCTCGCTCCATTCGATCACGGCACCGCGCCCTCTTCGCTTTTCAAAATACGCCGGCCCGACGCGGGCCATTCGCGCGGCTCACTCGAGCCCCGGCTCCCCCAGAAGATGCCGTCCCCCGCGATCCTCGAGTTCCACGACCCAGAGGTCCGGATCCATCCGTCTCTGCGCCGCCACCGAGGCCGACACGTCCGCCTCGGTCCCCGAGACGAGCTCCATCCAGACGCGCTCCCCGCTCGAAAGGTCGAAACTGCGCTGAAAGGCCCGCGCCGATCCGTCGAGCGTCGCCACCACGACCAGAACGGCCCCCGCCGTCGCATCGCCCTTCGCGGCGATGTAGGCCGGGATCCCCTCCCCCTCGAGCCGCCTGAGATAGGCCCTGACCCAAAAATCGGCGGTCAGCCGCGTCACGAGCGACCCCGGAACGGCGCGCCCTCGGTCGCGACCGCCCTACCCGCCATCGCCGAAATCCAGGCCGATCTCGGAATAGCGCTCGGCCTCGTCGAGCCATCCGGGCCGCACCTTCACCTGCAGGAAAAGATGGATCCGGCGGCCCGTGAACTCCTCCAGCTCGGTGCGGGCGGCCTGGCTGATCGCCTTCACAGTCTCGCCCTTCTTGCCCAGCACGATGCCCTTGTGGCCGTCGCGCACGACATAGATCACCTGATCGACCCGCGCAGATCCGTCCTTGCGCTCCTCCCAGCCCTCGGTCTCGACCGTGATCTGGTAGGGCAGCTCCTGGTGCAGCCGCAGCGTCAGCTTCTCGCGCGTCATCTCGGCCGCGATCATCCGCATCGGCAAATCGGCGATCTGGTCCTCGGGATAAAGCCACGGCCCCTCGGGCAGCGCCTGACCGAGCCACGCCTTCAGGTCCTCGACCCCGTGGCCCCTCTCGGCCGAGATCAGGAAGGTCTCGGAAAACTCGTAGGCCTCGTTCAGCTCCTTCGTGAGGGCGAGGAGGTCCGGCGCGGCCACGCGGTCGATCTTGTTGATGGCGAGCACGACCGGCCCCGGCAGCGTCTTCTCGCGCAGTTCCGCAAGCACCCGGGCGACCCCCTCGGTCAGGCCGCGATGCGCCTCGATCAGCATGACGACGATATCGGCATCGGCCGCGCCAGACCAGGCGGCCGCGACCATCGCCCGGTCGAGCCTGCGGCGCGGCTCGAAGAGGCCGGGCGTATCGACAAAGACGATCTGCGCCTCGCCTTCCATCGCCACGCCGCGGATCCGCGCGCGCGTCGTCTGCACCTTGTGCGTGACGATCGAGACCTTTGCCCCCACCATGCGGTTCATGAGCGTGGATTTACCCGCATTGGGCTCGCCCAGCAGGGCCACGAATCCGGCGCGTGTGGTCATGGCGGTCCCTTTCGCGAAGTCAGGGAAACGATCTAGCCCATCGCGGGCCCCATGGCCAGACGGCGCGCGCGCCGTTAGGCTCGGCGCTGCGATGGCGAAACGGATCCTTCTTCTCGGGGCCACGGGCACGATCGGGCGCGCGACCTGCGATGCGCTGCTCGCGCGCGGGCACGAGGTCGTCTGCCCCGTCCGCCCCGGTGCGCGCGCGCTGCCCGAGGGCGCGATCCGGCGGGACTGCGATCCGTCCGATCCGCATGCCCTCGCCCGCGACGGTATCGGGCGCGCGCGGATCGACGCCGTGATCTCCTGCCTCGCCTCGCGCAGCGGCGCACCCGCCGAGGCGTGGGAGATCGATCATCGCGCGACACGCGACGCGATCGCCGCGGCGCGGAACGCGGGCGCGGGCCAGGCCGTGCTCCTCTCGGCGATCTGCGTGTCCCGTCCGCGTCTCGCCTTCCAGCACGCCAAGCTCGCGGCCGAGGCGGATCTCATCGCCTCGGGGATGACATATTCGATCGTGCGCCCCACCGCCTTCTTCAAGTCGCTGTCGGGTCAGATCGACCGCGTCCGGGACGGCAAGCCGTTCCTCGTCTTCGGCACGGGCGAGGCGACGTCCTGCAAGCCGATCGGCGATCGCGACTTGGCGGAGTTCCTCGCAGGCTGCCTCGACGATCCGGACCGGCGGAACCGCATCCTGCCCGTCGGCGGGCCCGGCCCAGCCCTCACGCCCCGCGCGCAGGCCGAGATCCTCTTCCGCCTCACCGGGAGGAGGCCACGCTTTCGCAGGGTCCCTCCGCAGCTCCTCGGCCGTATCGCCGCGGGCCTGTCGCTCGCGGGACGGGTCTCCCCGGCCATGGCGCGGAAGGCCGAACTTGCGCGGATCGGTCAGTATTACGCCACGCATTCGATGCTGGTCTGGGACCCGGTCGCCTGCCGCTACGATGCCGATGCGACGCCCGAATACGGGACCGAGCGTCTCGAGAATCACTATGCCCGCCTGATCGAGAGCGGCGGGAGCGCGAATCTGGGCGATCACGCCCTCTTTTCGCGGCCCGACCGGACCAGCGTGTAGATCCCGCTGCCGACGATCAGCACCCCGCCCGCGAGGGTCGAGAGGTCCGGACGCTCGCCGAAGACCAGAGCCGCCAATCCGATCGCGAAGAGCAGGCGCGAGTAGCGGAACGGCGCCACCACCGAGATCTCCCCAAGCCGCATCGCGCGCGTCAGCGCCCAGTAGGCCGCCACTCCGGCGATCCCCGCCGAGACGAGCCGGAAGAGCGCGCCCGCATCGGGCGCCGGCCCCGCAGGCTCCACCGCCATGATGACGAGCCCCGCGATGATCGTCATGGTGAAGCCCGCGAGCCCCAGATGCCCGGTGGAGAGGGTCGGCGAACTCGCCCGGGTCGCCACGTCGCGCGCCGCGAAGCCCAGCGTCCCCGCCACAGCGAAAAGCAGCGCGGGCGAGAAATCCGCCCCGAACGGCTTGAGCACCACGAGGACCCCCGCGAACCCCACGCCCATCGCGATCCAGCGCCCCCACCCGACCCGTTCGCCCAGAAAGACCACCGCGCCGAGCGTCACGACCAGCGGCGCGGCCTGCAGGATCGCGGCCGTCGCCGAAAGCGGCACGAAGGCCAGCGCCAACGCATAGAAGAGCCGCCCCGCCACCTCGCAGACCGACCGCCAGAACATCGCCCGGGACAGGAACGCGCGCGTCAGGAACGGCCCGCCCGAAAGCGTGACCATCACGGCGAAACACGAAAATCCGAACAGCCCGAAGATCAGGGTCGCGAGGCCGGGCGCGACCCGCATGGTCGCCGATTTGAAGAACACGTCCTCCACGGCGAAGGCGAGCATGGCGATCACCATGAAGAGGCTGCCGCGCAGGTTGTCCGACGCGTGGGTGCCGCTCACCCCCCGAGCCGGTCGAGCAGCGCCTGCGCCGCCTTCTGTTCGGCCGCGCGCTTGTTCGTGCCCTCGGCGCGCTCGGTCTCGCCGGTCTCGAGGCGGACCTCGATCGTGAAGCGCGGGGCGTGGTCGGGCCCCTCGCGCGCCGTCTCGACATAGCGGGGCGGGTTCAGCGCGCGCGCCTGCGCCCATTCCTGAAGCGCGGTCTTCGCATCGCGGCTGTCGGCATCGACCTTGGCGATCCGGTCGCCCCAGAGCCGCAGCACGGCGCGTTTCGCCGCCAGATAGCCGCCGTCGCGATAGATCGCCGCGATGACCGCTTCCATCGCATCGGCCAGCAGCGCCTCCTTCCGGCGTCCGCCTGACATCATCTCGGACCTTCCGAGCCGCAGCACGGCACCCAGATCGGCGTCGCGCGCCACCTCGGCGCAGGTCTCCTTCCGCACGAGGGCGTTGTAGCGGGGAGCCAGATGCCCCTCGGGGGCATGCGGATCGGCCTCGAGCAGCGCCTCGGCCATGACGAGGCCCAAAACCCGGTCGCCCAGGAATTCCAGCCGCTGGTTGTCGGGCCGCGAGGCGGACGCGATCGAGCCGTGCGTCAGCGAACGGATCAGGAGATCCGGGTCGTCGAACTCGTGGCCAAGCCGCAGGGCAAAGGCCTTCTGCTCGGCCGAAAGCTTCACACGATCTCCTCGAAGAAGCGGTCGCCGCGCCAGGTCCAGAAGAACAGCATCGAGCGGCCCGCCGACGAGAAGATCACGCGATCCGCGCGGCCGATGAGGTTCTCGAACGGGACGAAGCCCACGCCCATCGCGTTGGGGCTGACCCGGCTGTCGGTCGAGTTGTCGCGATTGTCGCCCATGAAGAAGAAATGCCCGGCGGGCACGGTGTAGACGTCCGTGTTGTCGAGGCGCGAATTGCGGATGTTGAGGATATCGTGCGATACGTCCGTGCCGGGCAGCGTCTCGATGAACCGCTCCTTCACGCAGTCGCCGCCGATGCCCACGCCCTGGTTGGCGCATTGCGGCAGGTTGCCGATCGGGCCCTGCTGCTCGAACGTCTCGATGAACTCTCCGGCCGGCTCCTGCGGGGCCTCCTCGCCGTTGATGAAGAGCACGCCGTCCCTCACTTGCACACGGTCGCCCGGAAGGCCGATCAGGCGCTTGATGAAATCGCTGCCCGTGACCGGATGGCGGAACACCACGACATCGCCGCGCTCGGGCTGGGACCCGAACCAGCGGCCATCGATGAAGGTGCACATGGCAAAGGGGCACGAATATTGCGAATAGCCGTAGGCCATCTTGTTCACGAACAGGAAGTCGCCCACGAGAAGCGTGTCCTTCATGGACCCCGAGGGGATCCAGAAGGGCTGAAAGAAGAGCGTCCGGAAAATCCCGGCGATCAGCAGGGCATAGACGACGGTCTTCACCGTCTCGAAGATGCCTTCCTTCTTTTCGGCCTTGGCCATCGGCGCGCGTCCTTTCGTGGAGATCGCCGCTTCATGGTTGGCCCGGCCCGACGTGTCAAGCGGCGGGCTCTGCCGCCCCCTTGCCGTAGAGGTTGAGCACGTCCTCCTCCATCACGTGACCGGCCCAGTCGATCCCGCCATCGCTGGCCGCGTCGAATTCCTCCAGCGAAAGACCGTGATAGACGAAATACCGGTCATCCACATGCGGCCGCCCGGCGGCGAAGACGATCCGCGAAATGCCCGCGAAACGCATCGCGCCCAGGCACATCTCGCAGGGCTGAAGCGTCGTGACGAGCGTCAATCCCTTCAGATCCGCGCTCTCGCGGGCCTCGCAGGCGGCGGCGATGGCGACGATCTCGGCATGGCGGGAGGGGTCGTGATCCAGATGCACCTCGTTGTCGCCCCAGGCGAGGACGTCGTCCTCTTCCATGACGGCGGCGACGATCGGCGCGTCGTGGCCCTTCTCGGCCAGCCCCTGCGCGCGGGTGATGGCGCGGGCAAGCGTGCCCTTCTCGGCGTCGGTGGGTTCCGTCTGGGGCATGGGGGATCCTCTCGTCCTCGGGCGACCTTGGCCCCGAACGTGATCCGGCCTGCGCGGTTCCGGTTCCGATCAGCCCCGGTGCGCGTCCAGACGTCGCGCCTCGATCACGACGAAGGCCTGCGCCCACGGGTGATCGTCGGTGAGGCTCACGTGGATGACCGCCTCGAACCCCTCGGGCGTCATGGCGGCGAGACGATCCGCCGCCCAGCCCGTGACCTCCATCACCGGCTGGCCGGTCTCGAGATTGGTGACCGCCATGTCCTTCCAGGCGATGCCCATCCGCAGGCCGGTTCCCAGCGCCTTGGAACAGGCCTCCTTCGCGGCCCAGCGCTTGGCATAGGTGCCGGCGACATCGGCGCGCCGCTCGGCCTTGGCCTGTTCGCGGGGCGTGAAGACCCGGTTGCGGAACCGGTCGCCGAACCGCTCGAGCGTTCCGGCGATCCGGTCGATATTGGCAAGGTCCGTGCCGATCCCGAGGATCATGACGACCGTCCCGCGCTCAGTGCGCCGCCCGCAGGACGGTGCCTGCCCCGCGCGACGGCCGGCGTATTTGGAAAAGCAAAGAGGAGCGGTCGCGCGCGCCGATCAAGCGCCGCGGTCGTCATCGTCCGTATCGGTCTCGTCCTCCGCCTCGTCGTTCGGCAGGTTGAAGAAACTCTCGGCGTCGGGCACGTCATGCGCCGTCTCCTCGAGCTCCTCGCCGGTATTCGACAGGCTGAACGTCTCGAGCCCCGAGATCGCGGAAGGCATCTTCGGCTCGGCCTCGCCGCCGAGGCTCTGCTCGGTCGAGACGAGCTTGCGGCGCTCATCGTCCGACATGACCTGACCTTCGCGCGCGCGCTTGGCATTGGCCTTCTGGACCTGCTGGTCGAGTTCGCTCTGCTTGCACAGGCCAAGCGCGACGGGGTCGATCGGCTCGATGTTGTTGATGTTCCAGTGCGTGCGCTCGCGGATCGCCTGGATCGTGGGCTTCGTCGTGCCGACGAGACGGCTGATCTGCGCATCGGCAAGCTCGGGGTGGAACTTCACCAGCCACAGGATCGAGGCGGGGCGGTCCTGACGCTTGGACAGCGGCGTGTAGCGCGGTCCGCGACGCTTCTCCTCGCCGACAGCGGCGGGGTTGAACTTGAGCTTGAGCCTGTGGGTCGGGTCCTTCTCGGCGCGGTCGATCTCGTCCTGCGTGAGCTGGTTGTTCGACACCGGATCGAACCCCTTCACGCCGGCGGCCACGTCGCCATCGGCGATGCCCTGCACCTCGAGCTCGTGCAGGCTGCAGAAATCGGCCACCTGCTTGAATGTGAGGGTCGTGTTGTCGACCAGCCAGACGGCCGTGGCCTTTGCCATGATCGGTTTATCGGACATCGCGAGCGCTCCATCGTTCAAACAAGGCTTCCCCGTGGCCCGGGTCCAGGGGCCGGGTCCCGGAAAGGGACCCAAGTTCGCAGTGTCGGGGAACTTCGGAAAATCATATAGGGAAATGTGCCTCCCAAGGAAAGACCCCAAATGTTCCGGATGCTTCTCGCCGCACTGCTCGTCCTTCCGCCGGCCGGTCACGCGCAGGACCGCGCGGGGCGGTTCGACTACTATGTGCTGTCGCTCTCGTGGTCGCCGACGTGGTGCGCGCTGACGGGGCGCGAGCGCGGCTCGCCGCAATGCGACGAGGCGGCAGGGTTCGGCTGGGTGCTGCACGGGCTCTGGCCGCAATACGAGACCGGTTACCCCGAATATTGCGAGCGCGTGACGCGCGACCCCTCGCGGCGCGAGACCGCGGCGATGGCCGATATCATGGGCGACGGAGGAGCCGCCTGGCATCAGTGGAAAAAGCACGGTCGGTGCACCGGCCTGCCGCCCGAGACGTATTTCGCCACCTCCCGCGCCGCGTTCGAGGCCGTCCGCCGCCCCGCCGCCCTGCGGGATGCGGATCGCCCCCTCCGGCTCCCCGCCCGCGCGGTGGAGGAGGCTTTCGTCGCGGCCGATTCTGCGCTCTTTGCGGATGGCGTGACGGTCACCTGCCGCGCGGACCGGATCCAGGAGGTGCGGATCTGCCTCGACCGTGATCTCGCGCCGCGGCGCTGCGGGGCGGACGTGATCCGCGACTGCACCCTTTCGGACGCCCTGATGGAGCTTCCGCGCTAGAGGACGGGCATCCCGCCGTCGTCCACATCCTCCGGCATCGCGTCGAAATCGACGGGAGGGCTCTCGTCGCACCACGTGACGCGCTTGAACTCGAACCGGTGCTCGTTACCGTCGCTCGAATCATGGGAGACGAGGCACCAGCCGATCATCCGGTCCCCCTCGTAGAGCTCGACGAGGCCGCGCAGATGACGCAGATACTGCCCTTCGACCGAAAATCCGGTCCGCCAGCGGCGGCGAACGGGCATGCGATGGCCGTTCGAGACGATCGTCACGGGGGGTGCCCTGCGATCGCGTGCAAGCGACATGTCGATGTCGCTGAGACAGAATTCGTCCATTTCGACCCCCTTCCCCCGTTGCGATCCAAGGTGACGCAAACGGGCAAAAAATCAAGTCTCGACAAGGGGGAAGATGCACCGATCGGGTGCGATTCGATCACGACCGGTTCATCGCGCGCGGGACGCCCGCATCCGGCGTGCTAGGTCCCGCAGCGACGAAGAATGGAGACCTGGCATGGGCAAGCTGATCGACGGCGTCTGGAAGGACGTCTGGTACGACACCGAAAGCACCGGCGGCGCGTTCGAGAGATCGACCTCCGACTACCGCAACTGGATCACCCCCGACGGAAGCCCCGGCCCGACGGGCGAAGGCGGGTTCGAGGCCGCGCCGAACCGCTATCACCTCTACGTGTCCTATGCCTGTCCCTGGGCCAACCGTGCCCTCTTCTTCCTCAAGCTCAAGCAGCTCGAGGACATCATCGACGTGTCGGTCGTGCATCCCGACATGCTGGGCGACGGCTGGACCTTCGATACCGATTTCGACGGCACGACCGGCGACAAGGTCTACGGCCTGCCCTTCGCGCGCGACATCTACCTCCGGGCCGATCCGGAGACGACGGGCCGGGTCACCGTGCCGATCCTCTGGGATCTCGAACGCGAGACGATCGTGTCGAACGAATCGGCCGACATCATCCGCATGCTGAACTCGGCCTTCGACGGGATCACCGGCAATACCGACGATTACTGGCCCGAGGATCTGCAGGACGAGATCGACCCGATCAACGACCGCGTCTACGAAACGGTCAACAACGGCGTCTACAAGGCCGGCTTCGCCACCACGCAGGAAGCCTACGAGGCGGCGGTCTTTCCGCTCTTCGACAGTCTCGACTGGCTCGAATCGATCCTGGCCGAACGGCGCTACCTGCTGGGCGACAGGATCACCGAGGCCGACTGGCGGCTTTTCTCGACGCTGGTGCGGTTCGATCTGGTCTATCACCTGCACTTCAAGTGCAACCGCAAGCGCATCATCGACTACCCGAATCTCTGGGCCTACACGCGCGAGCTCTATCAGTGGCAGACGCCCGATGGCGGCACGATCGCCGACACGGTGCATTTCGACCATATCGTTCGGCACTACCATTACAGCCACGACACCATCAATCCGAACAGGATCATTCCGGTCAATCCGGACCTCGACTGGTGGGAGCCGCATGGGCGGGATGTCGCGCTGCCGGTGACGTGACGGCCCCGTGACTTGTGACGGGCGCGCGGGATGCTACTCCTCGGCCGACATCCCCAGACCGGAGCCTCGCCCATGCGTCTCGCATTCGCCACCCTGACCCTCGCCCTCGCAGCCGGAGGGGCGTCGGCGCAGGTCTCCTGCGGCGGCAGTTTCGACGATTTCCGCGCGGCGATGGAACAGGAGGCCGTCGCCCGCGGCACCGATCCGGGCGTCGCGCGCGACTTCTTCGACGGCACGCGCTTCGACCAGCGCACGATCGACGCGGATCGTCGGCAGGGGGTCTTCACCCTGCCCTTCACCGATTTCGCGCGCCGTCTGATCTCGAACGACCGGATCGAGCGCGGGCGCGCCAACGCGCAGCGCCACGACGACGTGTTCGACCGGGTGGAGCGCGAATACGGCGTCTCCCGCGGCGTGCTTCTCGCCTTCTGGGCGTTCGAGACGGATTACGGCGCTGTGCAGGGCGACTTCAACACGGTCAACTCGCTCATGACGCTGGCCCATGATTGCCGACGCCCCGAGCTCTTCCTGCCCCAGGTCTTCGCGGCGCTCGAACTCTTCCGGCATGGCGATCTCGACCCGGACACCACGACCGGGGCCTGGGCGGGCGAAATCGGGATGGTCCAGATGCTGCCCGAGGACATCCTCGAAAACGGCGTGGACGGCGATGGCGACGGTCATGTCCTGCTCAAGACATCGGTGCCCGACGCCTTGATGTCCGGCGGCAAGATGCTGCAATCGCTGGGCTGGCGGCCGAACGAGCCATGGCTCGAGGAAGTCACGCTGCCGCAGGATTTCGACTGGGCCGCGACGGGGCTCGAGACGACCCGCCCGGTGTCCGAATGGCGCTCGCTGGGTGTCGCGGCACGCGATGGCGAATTCGACCGGCCCGACCTGCCGGGCTCGATCATCCTGCCTCAGGGACGGTTCGGCCCCGCCTTCGTCGCCTATCCGAATTTCGACGTCTATTTTGAATGGAACCAGAGCTTTACCTATGTGCTGACGGCGGCCTACTTCGCCAATCGTCTCGACGGTGCGCCGGTCTTCGATGCCGGTAATCCTCCCCCCGCCCTGTCCGACGGCGAGATGCGCGCGCTTCAGGAGCGGCTGGCCGCACGCGGCCATGACGTGGGAGAAATCGACGGCATCCTGGGCGCGGGCACGCGGTCCGCGATCCGTGCCGAACAGAGCCGCCTCGGCATGCCCGTCGATGCATGGCCCACGCGCGAGCTTCTGAAGGCGCTCTGACGTTTCAGTGCCGCGTCGCGCCGCATCCCGCATGCGGCGCGGCGGGCCCCGCCGACCGCGCGAGCCGCAGGAACACCTGACCGAGCGCCTCGGCGATGGCGACCAGCCTGAAGGCCGCGGGCCCCGAGACCAGCGTCGCCGCGAACAGCATCGCATCGTCGCGATCGCGCATGGCGGCCGCCGCGATCATCTGCGCGAACGCCGCCTCGTCCCCGCAGAAGCACGGACATTCGAGCCCGTGGCGCATGATCCTGCGCCGTTGACCGGCGATCATCGTCCGCATCAGGTCGTCGAACTCTTCCACCGCGGCAAAGACCTCCGCCGGCGGCAGCACCCGCGCGATCTCCCGCGCGATCAGGGCCCGGCCCTCCCCGCCATCGCACCACGCACGGTCGAGCCCGATCGCCACCCTCTCCAGCGCGGGAAGCTCGCTCAGCTGCCCCACGGGCGCGGCCCCGCGCGGATGGCCGGTCTCTGTCTCGGGAAAGGTCGCTCGGATCATGGGGGAACTCGCTTCGGATGGGGCCTGTCGGATCGCTCGATCCATTCCTGACCGAAATACTCGGAAAGTCAATCGCGACGTTCGTACCACTCCCCCCACATAAAAAAGGGCACGGCGACCCCCGTCGCCGCGCCCTCCGGCACATTAATCCGTTTCCCTTGGAATCACGCGCCCCTTGGAAAGCGCTTGGTCTCCTCCAGAACGTTCAGATCCATATGGTTGCGCATGTACCGCTCCGACGCGACGCGCAGCGGTTGATAGTCCCATGGGTAGTATCCGCCCTGCCGGAGCGCCTCGTAGGTGACCCAGCGGCGCGCCTGGCTTTCGCGCACTTCCGCGTCGAAGCGGTCGAGGGTCCACCGGCGGGAGGTTTCGCGGCGAAACCTCTCCAGCGTTTCGGCGTGTTCCGGACGGGCCGCGAGGTTGATGAGTTCGTGCGGATCGTCAACCAGATCGAAAAGTTGTTCAGGGTCGAGCGCGCAGGCGGTGTATTTCCAGCGTCCCTGCCGCAGTGCGACGAGGGGCGCGTAGGACCCTTCGGCCGCGTATTCCATCGCGACCGGGCTGTCGCGCGAGCCGCCCTGCCCGAGCGGGACGAGCGTCTCGCCCGTCGTCCACGGGGAAAGTTCGGAGATATCGATGCCCGCCAGATCGCAGAGCGTCGCGCAGACGTCGATGGTCGAGACGGGCGTCTCGTCGAGCCCCGCCTCCATCCCCGGTGCCGAGATCATCAGCGGCACGCGCGACGAGCCTTCGAGGAAGCTCATCTTGTACCACAGCCCCCGCTCGCCCAGCATGTCGCCGTGGTCGGAGACGAAGAGCACGATCGCCTCCTGTTCCGTATCGTCGAGGACCTTCAGGATCTCGCCGATCTTGCCGTCGAGATAACTGATATTGGCGAAGTAGGCCCGCCGCGAGCGGCGGACATCCTCGGGCGTCACGTCGAAATTCCCGCGATCGTTCGCGTCGAGGATGCGCTGCGAATGGGGATCGTGATCCTCGTAGGGCATCTCGGGGACCTGCGGCATCAGATGGTCGCAATCCTCGTAGAGATCCCAGAATTCCCGACGCGCCACGTAAGGATCGTGGGGATGGGTGAAGCTGGCCGTCAGGCACCAGGGGCGCGAATCCTGCCCCCGCGCGGCGTCGTAGATCCAGGATTTCGCGCAATGGGCCACGTCGTCGTCGTATTCCATCTGGTTCGTGATCTCGGCCACGCCCGATCCCGTCACCGACCCCATGTTGTGATACCACCATTCGATCCGCTCGCCGGGCTTGCGGTAATCGGGGGTCCAGCCGAAATCGGCCGGATAGATGTCGGTCGTCAGACGTTCCTCGAACCCGTGGAGCTGGTCGGGGCCCACGAAATGCATCTTGCCCGACAGGCAGGTCCGCCAGCCCGCCCTGCGCAGGTGATGCGCGTAGGTCGGGATGTCGGAGGCGAATTCGGCGGCGTTGTCGTAGACGCGCGTCCGGCTGGGCAGCAGCCCCGACATGAACGACGCGCGGGCCGGCGCGCAGAGCGGCGAGGCGGTATAGCAGTTGCGGAACCTGCGCGAGCGTTCGGCCAGCCGTTTCAGATTGGGCGCGTGCAGCCACTCGGCCGGCCCGTCGGGAAACAGCGTTCCCGTCAACTGATCGACCATGAGGATGAGGATGTTGGGCTTCTCCACGCGGGCGGACCTCCTGCTTGCGTCGTGTGGCGCGGAGCCTAGCAGCCGCCACCCCGCGCGCAACCGCCCGCCCGCCCGCCGCTCAACGCCCGTCGCTGAGGCGGAAGGTCTTTTCCATCCAGTCGATCAGAACGTCCGCGTTGTAGGTGCGCCGGCCGTGATCGGGCACGACGATGTATTGCCGCTCCTCCGGCCAGAGCGCGGGCAGGTCCAGCGGTTCGAGCCGGCCGTCCGACAGGGGCCGTTCGAGAAGCCCGGTCCAGCCCAGCGCCACGCCCTGCCCGTTGATCGCGGCGAAGACGGAATCGGAATAGCTGCTGAACCTGAGACGCGGACTGGCCATCGGACCGGACCAGCCGCTGCGCTTGAGGAACCGCGTCCAGTCGAGCCAGCTCGGCTCGGGCGCATCGCTGTCGATGAGCGCGGCGCGGCCCTGCCCGGCGAGTTCGGCAAAGGTGATGCCCGCAAGCTGGCGCGCCAGATCGGGCGCACAGACCGGCACGATGGCCTCGCGCAGCGATCCCACCACGGTCATGCCCGCGAAGGGGGGGCGCCCGTAGCGGACCGCGACGTCGATCTGGCGATCGCGCGGTGCGTTCCAGATATCCTCGGAAATGACCCTGAGGCCCAGCGACGGCGCGCTTTCGCGAAAGGCCGACAGCGCGGGCAGCAGTCGGAAATGACCGAAGGCCACGGAGACGGCGACGGTCAGATCGACGCGCGGGGCCTGCGTCGCCTCGACCGCATCGGCGAGCCCGTCGAAGGCCCCGATCACGGCGGCGTAGAGGCGCGCGCCCTCCTCGGTCAGATAGGCATGGCGGTTGGCGCGGGTGAAGAGCGCGACGCCGATCTCGTCCTCGAGCGTCTTGATTCTCCGGCTGACGGCGGCCTGCGAGACGCCCAATTCGTCGGCTGCGCGCGTAAAGCTTTCGCAGCGCGCCGCGGCCTCGAACGAGATCAGGGCGGAGAGCGACGGAATCTTGCGTCTCAGTCGGTGCATCGGAGGGCTTTCACGACCCGATCCATAACCTGCGCGTATGGATCACGACCCCATTTGTGCAGTTGTGACAGAATCACGTCAAGCTACCTTGGCCCTGTTTTCCAAGGAGGGAACGCCAAGATGCTCGATATGCTCCAAGCCCGCAAGCACGCGGATGTCGCCACGCTCCTTTCGGAATACCGGCCGGGATACACGCTTCCCGCGGCGCTCTATACCGGGCAGGAAGCCTTCGACGCCGATTGCGACACGATCTTCGCGCGGCACTGGATCGCGGTCGGCGTGTCGTGCGACGTGCCCGAGCCGGGCGACGTGATCTCGGTCGATATCGGGCCGTCGTCGATCGTCATCCTGCGCGACGACGACGACGCGATCCGCGCCTTCCACAACGTGTGCAGCCATCGCGGCGCGCGGCTGGTCCCGGCCGGACGCAGCGTGGTCGGCAAGCTGGTCTGCCCCTATCACCAATGGACCTACGACCTGGACGGCGCGCTCGCCCTCGCGCCGCATATGGGCGTCGATTTCGAGCGCGACCTGCACCACCTGCGTCCCGTGGCGCTGCGCGACGTGGGCGGCATTCTCTATGCCTGCCTGTCGGAGAACCCGCCCGAGGATATCGCGGAGCTCGAGAAGGTGATGGAGCCGCGGCTCGCCACCTACGACCTGCGCAACTCGAAGATCGCGTTCGAGCAGGACGTCATCGAGGAGGGCAACTGGAAGCTCGTGATGGAGAACAACCGCGAATGCTATCATTGCGCGTCGAACCACCCCGAGCTGAGCCTGTCCTTCCACGCCGCCGATTTCGGCTATGACCCCGAGGGCATGACCGATACCGAGAAGGCCGAGGCCAACGCGCTGCTCGATGCCTATGCGCGCTACGGCGAGCACTGGAAGGCCGAGGGGCTGGACTACGAGGCGGTCGAGCACACGCTGGACTGGCCCACGAATTTCCGCACCCAGCGGCTGATCATCGCGGGCCTGGGCGAAAGCCAGACGCCCGATACCCGCGCGGCGGTCAGCCTGCCGCTGGGACAGGCCGACAAGCCCTGGATGGGGGACGTGCATCTCTGGGGGATCAACTCCTGGAACCACGTGATGTCGGATCACGCGGTGGTCTTCGCGGCCTATCCGCTGGGGCCCGACCGGACGCTGGTGCGCACCAAGTGGCTGGTCCACCGCGACGCGGTCGAGGGCGAGGATTACGACCTCGAGAACCTGATCTCGGTCTGGTCGGCGACGAATGCCGAGGATGCGGCCCTCGTCAAGATCGCGCATGAGGGGGCCTCGTCGGTCGGCTATCGCCCGGGCCCGTATTCCAGGTTCACCGAGCGGCAGCTCAGCGACTTCACGCAATGGTATGTCGACCGCATGGCGGCGCATGGTCATCGCGCATGACGCAGGCCGACCTCGCCGCCTGGGGCGCGCGGCGTCGCCGCCGCTTTCCCCCCGACCGCTGGGGCACGCTCGTCTGCCGCGCCGCCTGGGACGAGGTTCCGGGCGTGCGCACCTTCCTGCTGACCCCCGAGGATGGCAGCCGGATCGAACATGATCCGGGCCAGTTCATGACCTTCCGCATCGACGCGCCGGACGGCCGGATCGAGCGGTGCTATACCATCGCGTCCTCCGCCGCGCGGGATGCGGGGATCGAGATCACGGTCAAGCGGCAGGCGGGCCACGGCTCGAACATCCTGCACGACACGCTCGCCGTCGGCGGCACGATCGAGGGCTACGGGCCCTCGGGCAGCTTCGGACCGGCCAAATGGGGCGACGGGGCCTATGCGCTGATCGCGGCGGGAAGCGGCGTGACGCCGATGCTGTCGATCCTGCGGACGGCGGCCGACCGGGGGATCGACCTCGACGCGGTGCTGATCCAGGCGGCCCCCACGCCCGAGGACATGATCGCCGCGGACGAGATCGCGGCGCTCAGGCGGCGTCTGCCGCGGCTCGTCGTGACGCAGGTGCCCACGCGGGGGCCGGGCGCGATGCGGCCCGACGAGGGCATGCTCATGCGGATCCTGCCCGATTTCGCCGAGCGGACCGTGCTCTGCTGCGGGCCGGTGGAGTTCATGGCGATGGTGCGGACGGCCGCGCGCGAGGCGGGCGTGCCCGAGGACCGCTATGGCGAGGAGAGCTTCGATTTCTCGGCCGCCGAGACGGAATGGGTCGCCACCGACGAGACGCCCGTCAGGACCGTGACCTTCGCCAAGAGCGGCAGGACCTTCGACTGCCCAGAGACCTCGACCATCCTGGGCGCGGTGAAGGCGGCGGGGCTTCCCCTGCCCTCGTCCTGCTCGCGCGGCATGTGCGGGACCTGCAAGACGTTCAAGCATTCGGGCGAGGTGCGGATGGCCCATGACGGCGGCATCCGCCAGCGCGAGATCGACCGCGGCTTCATCCTGCCCTGCGTGAGCCGCCCGCTGAGCGACATCGTCCTCGATTGCTGAGGGCGTCCGGGCCGCGGGAGGCGGCCCGGACCCGGCCTCAGTGGATGTGCGAGCCGCCGTTCACGTCGAGCTCGGTTCCCGTGCAATAGGCCGAGAGGTCCGAGGCGAGGAAGAGCGCGCAGCCCGCCACGTCGCGTGCCTCGCCCGCGCGGCCGACGGGAATGGCCGCCAGCACCTGGGCTTTCTGCGCGTCCGAGAGCTTGCCCGCGGTGATGTCGGTCGCGATGAAGCCCGGACAGATCGCGTTGACGCGCACCCCGTCGGGGGCCACCTCGCGCGCGACGGCCTTGGTGAGACCGAGGATCCCCGCCTTGGCGGCCGCGTAATGCGGCCCGCCGAAGATGCCGCCGCCCCGCTGCGCCGAGACGGACGAGATGTTGACGATGCTGCCCGTCCCCGCCGCGCGCATGCCCGGAAGGACCGCCTGCGTCATGTAGAGCGTGCCGCGCAGGTTCACGTCGAGCACCGCGTCGTAATTCGCGGGCTCCACGTCCATGATCCTGAGCGGTTCGGTGATGCCCGCATTGTTGACGAGGATGTCGATCCGGCCCCAGCGCCCGGCCAGATCGGCGGCCACGCGCTCGCAGGCGGCCTTGTCGGTGACGTCGCAGGCGAGACCCACGTGATCGCCCCCGAGTTCGGCCGCCGCGGCCTCGGCCGATGCCGCATCGAGATCGAGGATCGCGACCGTCGCCCCGTGTTCCGCGAACATCGCGGCCGTCGCGCGGCCGAGCCCCCTCGCCGAGGCGGCCCCCGTCAAGATCGCGAATTTTCCATCGAGAAGTGCCATTCGTTCCTCCCTCATACCCAGCCGCGGATCCGGTCCACGACCTTGTCCTTCGAGATCCCGTACATGTCGTGCAGCGTCGGCAGCGCGCCCGCCTCGAGGAACCGGTCGGGCAGCGCGATGGAGCGGAAGGTCGGGTGCACGCCCGCCGTCAGCAGCTCGCGCGCGACGGCCTCGCCCAGGCCCCCCATGATGGTGTGGTTCTCGGCCGTCACGACGAGCCGCCCGCCCTTGCGCGCCTCGGCAAGGATCGTTTCGGTATCGAGCGGCTTGATCGTCGGCGTGTGCAGCACGGCCACGTCGATGCCGTCGCGGGCCAGCACCTCGGCCGCGTCGAGCGCGCGCATCGTCATGAAACCGGTCGAGACGACCAGCACGTCTCGGCCCTCGCGGATCATCTGCGCGCGCCCGAGCTCGAATTTGTAATCGGGCTTGTGGCGCGTCAGCACCGAGGGGACCTTGCCGCGCGGCAGGCGGGCATAGACGGGGCCCGGATCGGCGGCGATCTGGGGCACCATGCCCCGCACGTCGTCGGCGTCGCACGGATCGACGATCGTCAGATGCGGCAGACCGCGGAAGATGGCGAGATCCTCGGTCGCCTGATGGCTGGGACCGTAGCCCGTGCTGAGCCCCGGAAGCGCGCAGATCATCTTGACCGGCAGCATCTCCTCGACGATGGCCATGGCGATGAAATCGTAGGCCCGGCGCGAGGCGAAGACGGCATAGGTCGTGGCGAAGGGGATGAATCCCTCGCGCGCGAGCCCGGACGCCGCCGAGAAGAGCACCTGTTCGGCCATGCCCATCTGGTAAAAGCGGTCGGGCATCTCGTTCGCGAAGATGTGCAGGTCGGTATATTTCGAAAGGTCCGCCGAGAGGCCGACGATGCGTTCGTCCTTTTTCGCCGCCTCGACCAGCGCGTGGCCGAAGGGCGCCGCGACGGTGTCGTAGCCCTCGGCGTCGAGCGAGGCGATCATGGCCGAGGTCGCCTGACGTTCCGCCTTGGGAATGACGCGGCGCGGCTCGTACTTGCGCTTGATGGAATCGACGGTCATTGCGGCTTTCCTTCTTCCAGAACGTCGAGCGCCTTTTGCCATTCGTCGGGCTCCACCCGGACGAAATGGGTGATCTCGCGGCTCTCGAGGAAATCGACGCCCTTGCACATCGTGGTGTCGAAGATGACGACGCGCGGCCCGTCGTGATCGGCGCTCCGCGCAGTGTCGAGGGCCGCGACCACCGCCTCCATGTCGTTGCCGTCGACCCGCTGCGCGTGCCAGCCGAAGGCCGCCCATTTCCCCTCCTCCGGCACGCGGGCGAGCGCGTCGGTCACCTTGCCGTCGGCCTGCTGGTCGTTGAAGTCGACGAGGCAGATCAGGTTGTCGAGCTTCCACTGCACGGCCGAGGCCACGGCCTCCCAGGTCGATCCCTCGCCGCATTCGCCGTCGGACATGAGGTTGTAGACGACGGCGTCGCTCTGCTTGCGCTTGAGGCCCATCGCCATGCCGACCGCGATGCCGAGCCCGTGGCCCAGCGATCCGCCCGTGATCTCCATCCCCGGCGTGTAGGAGGCCATGCCCGACATGGGCATCCGGCTGTCGTCCATGCCGTAGGTCTCGAGCTCCTCCTCCGGCAGGATCCCCGCCTCCATCAGCGCGGCATAGAGCGCGATCGCGTAATGGCCGATCGACAGGCAGAACCGGTCGCGATCCTCCCATTCGGGATCGTCCGGCCGGTGGTTCAGAGCGTGAAAATAGCTCGCGGCCAGCACGTCCGCGATGCCGAGCGCCTGACCGATATATCCCTGTCCCTGAACCTCGCCCATGCGGAGCGCCTTGCGGCGGATGTTCCACGCGCGCATCTCAAGTGACATGTTCGGGATCGCGGCCGCGTCCTGCGCGCCTGTCGCCATGGTCTTTCCTCCCTCGACCGACCTTACGTCGAAGCACCTTCATGCGGCGAGGGCGGGATTTCAAGGAAGATGGCGCGCGCGCCCCGTCACCGTTGACGCCCGGCCCTCATCTGCGATTGTCGCGCCGATCGCGCGCATCCGCGCGCCGAGCCCAGCATGAATGAGAGCGTCATGGACGATCTGACCGCCAGCGTCGTGATCCCGAGCTTCAACCGGCCCGACAGGCTTCGCGCCTGTCTCGAGGCGCTGATGGACGATCCCGACGACAGCTTCGACGTGATCGTCGTGGATGACGGCTCGCCCGAGCCGCTCGGGCCCGTCTGCGCGCCGTTCGGGCCGCGCGTCACCTGTCTGCGGCAGGACAATCGCGGACCGGCCGCGGCGCGCAACCGCGGCGTGGCGGAAAGCGGCGGGCGGCTCGTCCTCTTCACCGACGACGATTGCCGCCCGGCGAGGGGCTGGGTGGACGCGATGCGACGGGCGCAGGACGGCGAGGCCGGACGGCTCGTGGGCGGGCGGGTCGTCAACCTGCTGGAGGACGACACCTACGCGGCGGCGAGCCAGTCGCTCTGCGATTTCCTCTACGAGTATTTCGATGCGGCCTCGGGCGAGATGCCGTTCTTCACCTCCAACAACATCGCCTGCGACCGCGCGCATTTCCTGGCCATGGGCGGCTTCGACGAGAGCTTTCCCCTCGCCGCGGCGGAGGATCGCGATTTCGGGCTGCGCTGGCGGGCGGCGGGCGGAACGCTCGTCTTCGCCGAGGATGCGGTGGTGGGGCATGCGCATGCGATGACGCTGCGAAGTTTCCTGCGCCAGCACAGCAATTACGGGCGCGGCGCGCGGCACCTGCATACCGTCATGGACGATCGCGGCGACGCACGGCCGAAATTCGAGCGGCTGAAGTTCTACGGCGATCTCGTGCGGTATCCGCTGGGGCGCGAGGGGCGCGCGCGGGTCGCGCAATCGGCGCTCCTGTTCCTGTCGCAGGCCGCGATGGTGTCGGGATATGCCCGGCAGGCACGCGCTCAGCGCGCGGGGCCCGATCGCTCGAAGAGACGGACCTGAACGTATCCGGCGAGCGCCGCCACAAGATGGAGCGCGTGGTAGGCCACCGAGCGGAGGGCGAGGCCCGGGCCCGCCACCCGCGCGAGATAGGCGAAGAGCCGTGCGTTGAGAGCGAGATAGCCCGCGAAGAGCGCCAGCGCGATCCAGAGCGCGGGCGTCCAGACGATTCCCGCGAGCAGCGCGAACGGCAGTAGCGCCACGAGCGGCGCGGAAAAGCGGCGCGGCCCCGTCAGGTTCAGATCGCCCGTCCCCGTCCGCCCCGAGCGGAGGAGCCGTGTCCACGGCACAGCGCGGCCCCTGCGGTCGGTGCGCATCATGCCGCGGATCGTCCAGTCCTTGAGATGGGTGGCGAGGAGATCGCGGTCGAGCAGGATGCGCCCGCCCGCCGCGCGCATCCTGAGGCCGAGTTCCACGTCCTCGATATCCTCCCAATCGGGATCGAGTCCGCCCGCCGCGTCGAACCCCGCGCGCCTGACCGCGCCGAAGCCGGTCCAGAAGGTCGCGGCCTCGGGGCGCGAGGTCTGATGCACCCAGTGATGCAGGATGTTGCGATACCGGCTGACCGCGCGCTGGCGCGCCGGCGGCGCGGCGTCGTAGGAGCCGAAGATCGCCACGTGATCGGGATGGTCCGCGAAGAAGCGCACGATCCGGTTCCGCGCGCCGGGCGCGATCAGGACATCGGCATCGACGAAGACGACGATGTCCGAGGCCGTCGCGGCGACACCGGCATTGCGCGCACGCGCCGGGCGCAGGGCAGTGTCGTTGCGCAGAACCCGCACGCCCGCCCCGCGCGCGATCTCTCCGGTCCGGTCGCGCGACCCGTCGTCGACGACCAGGATCTCCTCGCGGGTGAAGCCCGAGGCGAGGATCGCGGCGATGCAGTCGCCGATCTCGCCCTCGGCCTGATGGGCGGGCACGACCACGGCGATCGGAGGATCGGACCTCATGTCCGCGTCACCTCGTCGAGTTCGGCGAGGCGGCGCTTCATGTAGTGCATGGTTTCGGCCAGCCCCTCGGCCAGTTCGACCCTCGGGGTCCAGTCCAGAAGATCGCGGGCAAGGGTGATGTCGGGCCGGCGCTGCCGCGGATCGTCGAGTGGCAGGGGACGCTCGGACATCTCGGCCCCGGACCCGGTCAGCGCGATGACCCGCTCGGCCAGTTCGCGCATCGTGAATTCGTGCGGATTGCCGAGATTGACCGGCCCCGTGACCTCGGGCCCCGTTGCCATCAGGGAAACCAGCCCCTCGACCAGATCGTCGACATAGCAGAAGGACCGCGTCTGACGTCCGTCGCCGAAGAGGGTGATGTCCTCGCCCCTGAGCGCCTGGACGAGGAAGTTCGACACCACGCGCCCGTCGGCATGGTGCATGCGCGGCCCGTAGGTATTGAAGATCCGCGCGACCTTGATCTCGACACCGTGCTGGCGGTGATAGTCGAAGAACAGCGTCTCGGCGCAGCGCTTGCCCTCGTCGTAGCAGGATCGCGGCCCGACCGGATTGACGTGGCCCCAGTAGCCCTCGACCTGGGGGTGCACCTCGGGGTCGCCGTAGACCTCGGAGGTCGAGGCCTGCAGCACCTTGCATCCGAGCCGCTTGGCGAGCCCCAGCACGTTGATCGCGCCGTGGACCGAGGTCTTGGTCGTCTGGACGGGATCGTGCTGGTAATGCACCGGCGAGGCCGGGCAGGCGAGATTGTAGATCTCGTCGACCTCGACATAGAGCGGAAAGGTCACGTCGTGGCGCATGAACTCGAATCGCGGGTTGTCGTGCAGATGTTCGATGTTGCGCTTGGTGCCGGTGAAGAGGTTGTCGACGCAGAGAACCTCGTGCCCCTCGCCCAGCAGGCGATCGACGAGATGCGATCCGATGAAGCCCGCCCCCCCGGTGACGAGAATGCGCTTTCGGCTGTCGTAGAGTCGGCTCACGGGGATCTCCCTCGGTGTCGGATGGATCGTCCGGCCGCGTGACGCGACCAGGCGAGAAGCGCGAGCGCCGGCACGACCCAGACCAGCCGCGACTGGTAGCGGTCGACCGGGGCCGAAAGCCCGCCGAAGATCGCCGCGTTGCCGAGGATCCCCGCGAGGCAGACGGCAAGCGCCAGCGCCTCCTCCCTCGTATAGATCCGGGCGAGCGCGAGCCAGAGGGCGAATGCGCAAAGAAGAAAGGTGCCGAGTTTCACGACCGGATCGAAGACCGCGAGGATCGTGAAACTGTCGCGATAGGCGCGCATCTCTTCCTGATCGCCCCTGAGCGCGGGATAGAGATCGTCGGTGCCGACCTCGAAGAGCTGCCGCGTGGCGTTTCCGAGAAGCGCCTCGGCCTGGCGGCCGGGATAGGCCAAGAAGGCATGCCAGAGGATCGCGATCTCCTCGTCGCGGATCGCGGCGAGGCCCTCGGCATCGAGCCCCTGTATGCCCGCATCGGACCAGAGGAACGTCTCCACGTCACCGGGGATCTCGGGCATGAGCCTGCAGATCGCGAGGTCGGCCCCCGCCGGGCAGGCCCCGGAGAGATAGTCGAGCGCGGGTCCGTCGGCGACCGATCGGGCGAGCAGGATCGGCAGGCGCTTCGGGGCAATGCTGGAGCCGCCGCCGCCCGAAACCTGGCTGCCGGCCGAATTGAGCGCGAGGGTCGCGAGGATCGGCAGGACGGCCCAGGCGACATGCCATGCCGCGAGCCGCCCGCGCGCGAGCCTGAGGACAACGACGATGACGGCGAGGCCCGCGGCGAGCGGAATATTGCCGTAATGCGACGAGACCGCGAAGCTTCCCACGGCAAGAAGGAAGACCCGCCAGCCCCAGCCCGCCCGGTCGAGCCGCGTCGCGAGCCCCGCGTAGAAGAGGACGAGCGTCGCGGCGAGAAGGTCGGGCATCGCGTAGGAGGCGTACCAGGGCAGCGTCGTGACGGCGGCGAGGCACATGGCCGACAGAATCATCCAGAGCGGCCGCCGGAGCGTGCCGCGCGGGATCAGCACCATGAGCATCAGGATCGTCATCCAGGTCTGGAGCAATGCCGGGGCGCGCGCCCAGAGGAACGTGCGCGAGGTCACGAAACTCCAGAGCGCGTAGCTGACCGACCGGAGCTGGCCGATTTCCGGGCGCGCCGCGTCATCGCCGACCGAACCGCTCCAGCCGAGCGCGTCCGCGAACCGAGACCACAGCTCGGCCCCGTTGCCGATATAGAGGCCCGTATCGAAGAAGACGATCGGACCGCCGAAGACGAGCATCGGCCAGCAGAGCAGCGCCGACAGGCAGAACGCCGCCGCCGCCGCGCGCCAGGAGAGGATCGTCGCGTCGGCCAGGGCCGGATCGGACCACGATGTGGCGAGGGATCGATGCATCGCGCGCGCGCACTCCTTCCATTGCGGGCGTTCTGCCCCTATAGGGAAGTCTGCACGCTAACCGAACTGCGAACCACCTGCGAGGGCCGATCCCGGTCCCGGATCCGCGAGAATGACGGGGCCAGACCTCTGCATGCCGCGGTGCCGGAAGGACAAGACGTCCGGGACATGTGTCCGCCTCCAAACCGATGTCCGACCGAAAGTCCTTGCCAGTGCCGAACTCATCCCAATCGACCCTTTCCCCGGATGCGCCGATCGTCGTGATCGGCGGCGGTCCGGCCGGCCTGACGGCGGCCTACGAGCTGCAGAAACGCGGGGCGGAGCGGCCGGTCCATGTCTTCGAGGCGGGGCGGATCGTGGGCGGCATCTCGCGCACCGAATCGCATAACGGCTATCGCTTCGATATCGGAGGGCACCGGTTCTTCACCAAGGTGTCCGAGGTCGAGGACATGTGGACCGAGGTGCTGGGCGACGATTTCATCACCGTGCCGCGCACCAGCCGGATCTACTACAAGGGGCGGTATTTCGACTATCCGCTCAAGATCTTCAATGCGCTCGGCAATCTCGGCCCCTACGAGGCGTCGCGGATCGCAATGTCCTACGTGAAGTGGAAGATGCGCCCCCACCGCCGCGAGGAGACCTTCGAGGAATGGGTCATCAACCGCTTTGGCGGGCGGCTCTACATGCATTTCTTCCGCACCTACACCGAGAAGGTCTGGGGCATTCCGCCCGACCAGATCCAGGCCGACTGGGCCGCGCAGAGGATCAAGAACCTCTCGCTGCCGAAGGCGGTCATCAACGCCGTGACCGGGGCCAACGACACCGCCTCGCTGATCGAGAAGTTCCGCTATCCCCGCCTGGGGCCCGGCATGATGTGGGAGCGGGTGAGCGAGATCGTGACCGAGCGCGGCGGCCGCGTCGACATGCAGACCGAGGTCACGGCGATCCACCGCGACGGCATGCGGGTGACGGGTGTGGACGTGCGCCCCTGGACCGAGGAGGGCGGCCCGGGCGAGACGCGGCGGATCGACGGGTCGGATTTCGTCAATTCCATGGCCGTCGACGACCTGATCGCGGCCTTCGATCCGCCGCCGCCCGCCGAGGTGCGCGAGGCCGCCGCCCGGCTCAGATACCGCGACTTCCTGATCGTGACGCTCTGCCTCGATCACGCGGACCCCTTTCCCGACAACTGGATCTACGTCCACAGCTCGGACGTGAAGGTCGGGCGCATCCAGAATTTCCGGGCCTGGTCCAAAGAGATGCTGGCCGATCCCGAGACGGCCTCGATCGGGATGGAGTATTTCTGCCACGAAGGCGACGGGCTCTGGTCGATGGAGGACGACGCGCTGCGCGATCTCGCGGCGCACGAGCTCGAGAAGCTCGGCCTCGCCCCCGCGCAAAGCGTCATCGACTACAAGGTCATCCGCCAGCGCAAGGCCTATCCGGTCTATGACGGTCAGTATCGCGCGGCGCTCGACACGATCACGGAGTGGCTGAAGCAGCTCGAGAATTTCCAGACCGTGGGCCGCAACGGCCAGCACCGCTACAACAACCAGGACCATTCGATGCTGTCGGCGATGCTGGCCGCGCGCAACATCCTGGGCGAGGATCACGACGTCTGGAACGTCAATGTCGAACGCTCGTACCACGAGGATTTCCAGGTTTCGAAGGAGCCGGGAGACGCCCCCCTCGCACCCGAGAAGCCGGGCTTCGCCGGAACCGCCGACCGCCGCTGAGGTCTGCGCCCCGCGCGCGGGGCGACGATAGGGCGCGCGGAAACGCAGTGTTTCGGGGGTTGCACTTCTGCGCGGCCTCCGGTCGTTTGGGGGGGTGACACCCACATCGAAGAATGCGCCCTCACATGACACCCCGCCCCCTGCCCCGGCGCGTCCGCGTCGCGTCGCTCTCGGCCCTCGGCGCGATCGTCGGCGGCACGGCGATCGCCGACACGGCATCGTTCCTCGACCCGCTCGGACCCATCGCGGAATTCCAGCGGGTCGAGCTCATCTGGGCCGCGATCATGATCTTCGTGGCCATCGCGCCCGTCTTCGTGGGCGTGCCTTGGATCATGTGGCGCTATCGCCGGTCGAACCGCAATGCGGGCTATGCGCCCGGATGGGGCCACGACAACAGGCTCGAGGCCGTGATGTGGGGCGTGCCGGTCGTCATCATCATCGCGCTCGGCATCTGGCTTACCCAGGCGACGTTCCGGATCGACCCCTATCGCAAGATCGACATCGAGATGGCCCGGTCCTTCGATTTCGACCTGAGCGGCCCTCCGGTCGCGGTCGAGACCGTCGGCCTCGACTGGAAATGGCTGCATCTCTACCCCGAAGAGGGGATCGCGACGGTCGGGGGCATGGTCATCCCGGTCGATCGCCCCGTATCCATGCGTCTGACCACCGACACGGTGATGCAGAGCTACATGGCACCCGGGCTTGCCGGACAGATCTACGCGATGCCCGGCATGGTGACCGAGCTGAACTTCATCGCGGATCGCGTCGGGCGGTCGATCTCGGGCAACACGCAATATAACGGCCCCGGCTTCGCGCGGCAGCGCGCACAGGTGATCTCGGTCCCCGGGGACGAGTACCTGCTCTGGCTGGCCGAGGCGCGGAACGCCCCGCCGCTCGACGATGCGGCCTATGCGCGCCTCGCGAAAAGCGGCACGCTCGACGATGCGCGCGCCGAGTTCGACCGCCCCGGCGAAGGGCCGCTGATCTTCTCGCTGCCCGACGACCGGCTCTTCACCCGGATCGTCGCGCGCTACACGAGCGGCGAGGCCGTAGCCCACGAGAACCAGCCGGGCAGCCCCTTCTACGACGCGGAAACGGCCCGCCTGCCCGACCTGCCGGCCGCGATGGCCGCGCATGGCCACCACGCGCCCGTCCCCGATGGCGGCATCTGCACCGCACCGGAACCCTACTCCGTCGCCAATCTCGAGGATCTCGCGGAATGAACAGCCTCTTCGGGCGTCTCTCATGGTCCGACCTCACGCTCCTCGATTTCTTCGAGAACCCGAGTGTCGATACCGCCGTCGCATCGACCGCATCGTGGATGGTCGTGATCGGCGCGATCCTCGTGCTGGGCTGGATCACCCTCACGCGCAGCTGGGGCTGGCTCTGGCGCGAGTGGCTGACCACGGTCGATCACAAGAAGATCGGCATCATGTACATGATCCTGGGCTTCGTGATGTTCGCGCGCGGCATCGCCGAGGGCGTCGTGATGCGCACTCATCAGGTGACCGCGCTCAACGGCGGGTTCCTCAGCGACCACCACTGGGCCGAGCTCTTCTCGACCCACGGCACGGTGATGATCTTCTTCGTGGCGATGCCGTTCATCACCGGCTTCATGAACTACCTGATCCCGCTGCAGATCGGCGCGCGGGACATGGCCTTTCCGATGCTGAACCAGATCTCGCTCGGGCTGACGGCGACGGGCGCCGCGCTGGTCATGGCGAGCCTCGTCTTCGGGCCGTTCGAGACCGGCGGCTGGACCGCCTACCCGCCCTTCACGGGCGCGGCCTTCGATCCCGGTCCGGGGCCCGATTACTGGGTCTGGGCGATCGTGATCTCGGGGCTCGGCTCGATGTTCTCGGGGATGAACTTCGCCGTGACGATCTACAAGCTGCGCGCCCCCGGCATGAGCTACATGCACCTGCCGGTCTTCTGCTGGACCGCGCTCTGCACGTCGATCCTGCTGACCTTCGCCATACCGCCGCTGACCGTCGCGGGGCTGATGCAGGGGCTCGACCGCCTGCTGGGGTTCCACTTCTTCACGAACGACCTCGGCGGCAACATGATGAACTACGCCAACCTCTTCTGGATGTTCGGCCATCCCGAGGTCTACATCCTCATCCTGCCCGCCTACGGCATCTATTCCGAGCTCACCTCCACCTTCGCGGCCAAGCGGCTCTACGGCTACACCTCGCTCGTCTGGGCCACCATGTCGATCGCGGTCATCAGCTTCTGCGTCTGGCTGCACCACTTCTTCACCATGGGCCAGTCGCCCACGATCAACGCGGCCTTCGGGATCGCGACAGCGATCATCGCGGTGCCGACCGGTGTGAAGGTCTATGTCTGGATGGCGACGCTCTGGCGGGGGCGGATCCGGTTCACCACGCCCATGGTCTACATGGCGGGGTTCTTCATCCTTTTCACGATCGGCGGCTTCTCGGGGATCATCCTCGCCAATCCGGCGATCAACTATCAGGTGCACAACACCCAGTTCATCGTGGCGCATTTCCACAACGTGCTGCTGCCGGGGCTGCTCTTCGCGATCTTCGCGGGCATCCACATCTGGTTCCCCAAGGCCTACGGCTTCCGGCTCGAGGAGAGCTGGGGCAAGGTCACGGCGATCCTGTGGATCGCGGGCTTCTCGATGACGTTCCTGCCGCTCTACGTCGTGGGGCTCATGGGGTATCCGCGCCGCTCTTCCGCGTTCGAGGACCCGGCCTTCATGCCCTACATGATCGTGTCGGTCATCGGGGCGTTCACCCTGTTGGTGGCGTTCGCGGGGCTGGTCGGCACGATCTGGGTCTCGGTGCGCAACCGCGACAGGCTGGCCGTGCCGCTGGGCGATCCGTGGGACGGGCGCACGCTGGAATGGGCGACGCCCGCGCCGCCGCCGCACTGGAACTTTGCCGTCATCCCCGAGGTCAACGCGCGCGACGCCTTCGCCATCGAGAAGGTCGAGGGCCGGCCCTATGTCGTGCCGGACCGGTACCGTGACATCCACCTGCCGCCCAACACGATGGCGGGCTTCATGTGCTTTCTCGCCACGACCGGTTTTGGCTTTGCCATGACCTGGTGGATCTGGTGGCTCGCCATCGTGTCGGCGCTGGCCGTCCTCGTCTGGCTGATCGTCCATTCGCTGCGCGATCACCCGCATGTGGTGATCCCCGCGCGCGAGGTGCACCGGTCGAACCAGGCCTGGGTCGAGGCCATCGACCTCGCCACGCCCGTCACCCGCGACGACGAGAGTAACGAGCGCAACCGCGGCTATGCCGCCACCGACATGGCGGAGGCGACATGAGCAACGCCAAATCCCTCAACGTCCACCCGGGCATGAACCTCGGCTACGGCGAGGGCGAGCACGAGGCGGAGGTCAAGGTCTTCGGGTTCTGGGTCTTCCTGATGAGTGACCTCGTCACCTTCGGGCTGGTCTTCGCCATCTTCGGCACGATGACGGGCGCGACCGCCGGGGGGCCCGGCCCGCACGACGTCACGAACCTGACGAGCGTGTCGATCCAGACGGCCCTGCTGCTCGGCTCCTCCTTCGCGTTCAGCTGGGCGAGCCTGTCGATGAAGTACCATGAGGGGCGCTGGCGCACCCTCTTCTATCTGAGCTTCGCGGCGACATCGGCACTGGGCTTCCTGATCGTCGAGGGGCTCGACTTCATGCACTGGATCGAGATCGGCGCGGTGCCGCAGCGCTCGGGCTATCTCAGCGCGCTCTGGGCGCTGGTGGGCCTGCACGGGCTTCACGTCGCGGCGGGCCTGCTCTGGGTCGGCGCGATGACGGCGCAGATCCTGATCTTCGGGCTGACCGACACGGTCAAGTCGCGCGTCACGCGGCTCGGGCTCTACTGGCACTTCCTCGACATCGTCTGGGTCGGAATCTTTTCCATGGTCTTTCTCGCGGGGATCGCATGAAGAAAACGGTCAAGCATTTCACGCGCAGCCTCACCGAGGAGGAAAGCGAGGAGCGCAGCTTCTATTCGCTGGGCCTCGTCCTATCCATCCTGCTGACGGTCCTGTCGTTCACGGCAGTGATGACAGGCCTTTTGCCGCGGGCCTGGGTGATCCCGGTGATCATCCTGCTCGCGCTCGCGCAGATCCTCGTCCATCTGCGCATCTTCCTGCATATCGACCTCAGCCGGCAGAAGCGCGAAGACCTGCTGATGCTGCTCTTCACCATTCTGCTGCTTGCCATCATGGCATTCGGAACGCTCTGGATCATGTCGAACCTGCATGACCGAATGATGTGACACCCGCGCCGCCGCCGGCAGGACGTCGAAGAAAATTCGGAACCCAACCGGGGGGTTCCGCATCAACCTGATAGCAAGTTCGTGAGGACCAGCCAGGGGGGTGGCAGATGCAGTTGACGAGACGGGCCTTTCTCGCGGGGGTGTCGACCTTCGCGCTGACGGCCGCTTCGGCCGCGCGGGAATACCGCGGCGGCATTCCGTGGGAGCCTGGCAAGGCGGTGCCGCCGCCTGTCTACGATCCCGAACAGACATTCCTGACATCGGAAGAGCGCGCCTTCGTCACCGCGGCGGTCGACCGGCTGATCCCCGCGGACGAATATCCCTCGGCCTCCGAGCTCGGCGTCGTGGACTTCATCGACCACCAGCTTGCCGGTCCCTTCGGACGCGGCGACATCTACTACATGGAGGGGCCGTTCCGCGACGGCCTTCCGACGCAGGGCTACCAGGCGCAGGCCCCGGCCCTTCTCTATCGGCAGGCGATCGCCGACATCCGCGACGGGCTCGCCGCCGCCGGCCAGCCCGATTTCATCGAGCTTCCCGACGACGAGAAGGACACCCTGCTCACCCGCCTGTCCAAGGGCGAGGGCGAACTTTCCCATACCGACGGAAAGACCTTCTTCGACACGCTCTGGCAGAACACGCAGGAAGGCTATTTCGGCGACCCGGTCTATGGCGGCAACCGCAATATGGAGGCATGGCGCATGATCAACTTCCCCGGCGCACGCTACGATTACCGCCCCTGGATCGACCATGGCGGCGAGGCGGTGATCCTCGACCCCGTTTCCGTCGGCGGGAGGATGGTGCCATGACCACGATCCTTCCCCGCCGCGACGTGGTGATCGTGGGCTTCGGCTGGACCGGGGCCATCGTCGCCGAGCAACTGACGCAGGAGGGTCTCGACGTGCTCGCGCTCGAACGCGGGCACTGGCGCGACACCTCGACCGACTACGCCGTCAACAACGCGCAGGACGAGGTCCGCTATCGCTATCGCGACGAGCTGTTCGAGGATCTCAGCCGCGAGACGCTGACCTTCCGCAACCAGTCCAACCAGGAGGCGCTGCCGATGCGGATGCTGGGCTCGTTCCTGCCCGGCACGAATGTCGGCGGGTCGGGCGTGCACTGGAACGGCCAGACCTGGCGCTTTCTTCCGACGGATTTCCAGGCCCGCAGCCATAACGAGGAACGCTACGGCGCGGATGCGATCGACGAGGAACTGACGATCCAGGACTGGGGCGTCACCTACGAGGAACTCGAGCCGCATTACGACACGTTCGACAAACTCTGCGGCATCGCGGGCCAGGCCGGCAATCTCGGCGGCGAGATCCAGCAGGGCGGCAATCCGTTCGAGGGGCCGCGCTCCTCGCCCTATCCGAACCCGCCAATGGACATGGTCGCGGCCCCGCTGCGCTTTGCCGATGCGGCGCGCGAGCTGGGCTACCAGCCCTTTCCGGGCCCCTCGGCCAATATGAGCCGGGCCTACACGAACCCGCTCGGCGTGTCGCTGGCCCCCTGCTCCTATTGCGGCTTCTGCGAGAAATACGCCTGCGGCAACTACTCCAAGGCCACCGCCGCCACGACGATCCTGCCCGCGCTGATGCGGCGCGAGAACTTCACGCTCAAGACCGGGGCGATGGTCCTCCGGGTCGAGACGCGCGGCGGACGGGCCACGGGCGTCACCTACGTCACCCCCGAGGGCGACGAGTTCTTCCAGCCCGCCGACATGGTCTTCCTCTGCGCCTACATCACGCACAACGTGAACCTGCTGATGCAGTCTGGGATCGGCGAGATCTACGACCCCCGGACGGGCGAGGGCCAGGTCGGGCGCAACTACGCCTACCAGACGATGTCGGGCGCCAACGTCTTCTACGACGACGACTTCTCGGTGAACCCCTTCGTGGGGGCCGGTGCGCTGGGGCAGTGCATCGACGAGTTCAACGGCGACAATTTCGACCACGAGGGTCTGGGCTTCATCGGCGGCGGCTACATCGCGCAATGGCAGACCAACGGCCGCCCGATCGAGCATCACCCCGTGCCGTCGGACACGCCGACCTTCGGGCTCGGCTGGAAACAGGCGGTGCGCGCGAATTACAACCACACGATCGGCATCGGCGCGCATGGCGCATCGCATTCGCGGCGCGGCAATCATCTCGACCTCGATCCGACCTATCGCGACGCCTATGGTCGGCCGCTGATGCGCCTGACCTTCGACTTCTCGCGCAACGACATCGCCATGTCGGCCTATCTGACCGACCGGGTCGAGGAGATCGCGCGCGCCATGGGCGGCAACCGCGTCGACGTGAGCCCCCTCAAGGTGCCCTACGACATCAAGCCCTACCAGACGACGCACAACACGGGCGGGCACATCATGGGCGACAGTCCCGACAACAGCGTGACCAACAAGTTCAACCAGAGCTGGGACGTGTCGAACCTGTTCCTGATGGGGGCCGGCAACTTCCCGCAGAACCCGGGCTACAATCCCACGGGCACGGTCGCGGCGCTGGCCTATCACTCGCTGGCCGAGATCAGGCGCAGCTATCTCCAGAACCCCGGACCGCTGGTGCAGGCATGAGACATTCCCTCCTCCCGCTGATCCTTTTTGCGGCGCTGCCCGCGCTGCCCGCGGCCGCGCAGGACCAGAACACCTATTCGACGGTCGAACGCGGCCTCTATCTCACCCGCATGGGCGATTGCGAGGCCTGCCACACCGTCGAGGGCGAGGGCCGGATGGCCGGGGGCTTCGGACTTCCGACGCCATTCGGCACGATCTATTCGGCGAACCTGACCCCCGACGAGGCGACGGGCATCGGCAGCTGGTCGGCCGACGCGTTCTACCGCGCGATGAACGAGGGGATCGGCCACGACGGCAAGAGGCTCTATCCGGCCTTCCCCTACACCAACTTCACGATCGTCACGCGCGAGGACAGCGATGCGATCTTTTCCTATCTCCAGACGATCGAGCCGGTGCGCAACCGCGTCCCCGAGCCCGACATCCCCTTCCCGCTCGACATCCGCACCGCGATGCGCGGCTGGAACCTGCTCTTCTTCGACGAGCGCGACTTCGACCCCGACCCGCAGAAGTCCGAACTCTGGAATCGCGGGAAATACGTGGTCGAGGGCCTCGCCCATTGCTCGGCCTGTCATTCCCCGCGCAATCCGCTCGGGGCCCAGCGCGGCGGCGATGCGAGCTATACCGGGGGCCATGCCGAGGGCTGGTACGCCCCGAGCCTGCGCGACGGCGACGCGCACGAGGGGATCGGCGAATGGTCCGAGGAGGATCTCGCCACCTACCTCAAGACCGGACGCAACGGGCGCACCGCCGCGATCGGTCCGATGGCCGAGGTGGTCGAGAAATCGACGCAATATCTCGACGACGAGGACATCGCCGCCATCGCCGCCTACATCAAGGACCTTCCCTTCGAGGATGGCGAACCCGAGGAGGTCGAGCCCGTCAGGGAAACCGATCCCGCAATGATCGCGGGGGCCGAGATCTACGCCACGCAATGCGCGGCCTGTCACGGCATGGAGGGCGAGGGCGTCGAGAACATCTTCGGCGGCATCGCCGGGTCCTCGCTGACGCAGGCCGACGATCCGACCACGGTCGTCCACATCATCCTGCGCGGCGCGCGGGCGGCGGTGACGGACGCCTATCCGACGCCCCATGCCATGCCCGCCTTCGACTGGAAGCTCACCGACGAGGAGGTGGCCCAGGTCACGACCTTCGTGCGCAACGCCTTCGGCAACGCGGCACCGGCCATCACGTCGAACCGCGTCGGCGAGATCCGCGAGGCGGAATAGGCGGCGGCGGCCCTGAACTGACCCTCGCGTTCCGGGCAGGAAGCGCGTTAAGCTGACCCTCGGGGGGATGCGCCTCTGGCCCGTCCCCCCGAGGCCCTTTCATTCGAGCCGTGGAGCGACCATGACCAATATCGACGACCTTCCCAAGAAAAGCGGACCCGCCGGTGGCTGGGGGTCGGTGCGCGGCATGAAGGACGTGCGGTCGAGCGCGCATCCCGATCCGAAGGCCTTCCTGACGCTGCGCCGGCAGAACAAGCCCGGCGGCATGATGTGCTCGTCCTGCGCGTGGCCCAAGCCCGCGAACTACAAGGCGTTCGAATTCTGCGAGAACGGCGCCAAGGCCACGCTCTGGGAGGCGACGCGCGACCGCTGCACCCCCGACTTCTGGAAAGAGCATACCGTTACCGAGCTGCGCGACTGGTCCGACCACGATGTCGAGAGCACGGGCCGCCTGACCGCGCCGCTGCGCTACGACGCGACGACCGACCGCTACGTCGAGGTGACCTGGGACCAGGCCTTCGCCGAGATCGGCAACGTCCTGGGCAAGCTCGACCCGAAGGAGGTCGTCTTCTATTCCTCCGGCCATGCCGGGCTCGAGGCGTCGTACCTCTACGGCGTGCTCGCGCGGCTCTTCGGCAACAACAACCTGCCGCAATCGTCGAACATGTGCCACGAGACGACGAGCGTGGGCCTCAAGAACGTCATCGGATCCCCGGTGGGCACGGTCATCTGGGAGGATCTGGAAGCGACCGATTGCTTCTTCTTCTTCGGTCAGAACCCCGGCACGAACTCGCCCCGCTTCCTGCATCCGCTGAAGGAGGCCAAGGATCGCGGCGCGAAGATCGTGACGTTCAATCCGCTGCGCGAGCAGGGCCTCGTGTCCTTCGTCGATCCGCAGAACCCGATCCACCTCGCGACGGGCCATGAGACGAAGATCTCTGACCAGTATTACCAGCTTCGCGCAGGCGGCGACGTGGCCGCGATCCTCGGTATCTGCAAGGCGGTGATCGAGGCCGACGACGAGGCGCAGAAGGCCGGCAAGCCGCGCGTGCTCGACGTGGATTTCATCGAGGAGCACACCACCGGCTTCGACGCCTTCCTCGACATCTGCCGCAAGACCGGCTGGGGCGACATCACCCGCGAGGCGGGCCTGAAGGAGGGCGACCTGCGCCACGCCGCGCAGACCTACATGAAGGCCGAGCGCGTCATCGCCGTCTACGGCATGGGCCTGACGCAGCACGTGCACGGCGCGCTCAATATCGGGATGCTCGTCAACCTGATGCTGCTGCGGGGCAATATCGGCCGCAAGGGGGCCGGCATGTGCCCCGTTCGCGGCCATTCCAACGTGCAGGGCCAGCGCACCGTCGGCATCGCGGAGAAGACCGCGCTCGTGCCGATGGACAAGCTGCGCGAGCTCTTCGACTTCGATCCGCCGATGGAGGACGGGGTCCATATCGTCGATGCCGTCCACGGGCTCTTCGACCGCAGCGTGAAGGGCTTCGTGAGCCTCGGCGGCAACCTCGTCCGCGCCGTCCCCGAACAGAAGCGCATGGAGGAGGCCTGGGCCGCTCAGGAGATCAGCGTCATGGTCTCGACCAAGCTGAACCGCTCGCATCTCTTTCCGGCGCGGCACGCCTATATCCTGCCCTGCCTGTCACGCGCCGAGCGCGACGAGCAGGCGACCGGCAACCAGACGATCACCATCGAGGACAGCTTCTCGATGATCCACGGCTCGATCGGCGAGCGCGACCCCGCCTCGCCCCATCTCAGAAGCGAGATGGCGATCGTCTGCGGCCTCGGGCGGGTCCTGGCGCGCGACAATCCCAAGCTGAAATGGGACGAGTGGCAGGCCGATTACGGCCGCGTCCGCGACCTGATCGAGGCGACCTATCCCGACGATTTCGGCGACTACAACCAGCGCATGAACCAGGCGGGCGGCTTCTGGCGCGGCATCGCCGCCCATGACCGCATCTGGAAGACCGAGCCCGGCAAGGCGATCTTCTCGGCACCCGACCGGCTGAACTCCATCGGTTTCGACGATGCCGAGGGGCGCTATCGCCTCATCACGGTGCGATCGAACGACCAGTTCAACACGACGATCTACGGCTATTCGGACCGCTTCCGCGGGATCGAGGGGACGCGCGACGTGCTGTTGATGAACGAGGAGGACATGCGCGAGATCGGCGTGGTCAAGGGTGATCTCATCGCGCTCGTCTCGGATGCGGAGGACGACGTGTCGCGCCGTCTGGGCGGGCTCGCCGCCATCCCCTACGAGATTCCGCGCGGCACGGTCGCGGGCTACTACCCCGAATGCAACGTGCTGATCTCGATCGACCATCACGACCTGACCTCCAAGACGCCGGCCTCGAAATCGATCCCCGTCCGGATCGAGCGCGATACCGGTCAGCCCGCCGCGCGGCCCGAGATGTAGGGTCGGCAAGCCTGTCGGGAATTGGCTGGCTTTCGAGTCACGCCCCCGATAGGCTTTTTGCCGGGACTAGATTTCAGGGAGGAAACCAATGTCCAAGACCTTTTCAACACTGCTTTGCGGGACCATTCTGGCCGCGGGTGCCGCCTCCGCCCAGACCAATCTTCGCATCCAGACGCACCAGCCGGCCGAGTCGGTCTGGGGTCAGCTGATCGGCGAATTCGTCCAGCAGGTCGAGGCGATGTCGGACGGCGATCTGACGATCGAGATGTTCTATTCCTCGCCCGTCGTCGCCACCGCCGAGACCTTCACCGCGGCAGCCAACGGCATTCTCGATTGCGACATGACGAACGGGTCCTACCAGACGGGTCTCAACCCCGCCTTCCAGTTCGTCGCCGACCCGATGGGCGGCTACGACACCCCGCTCCAGTTCCTCGCCTGGATCAATTACGGCGGCGGCGAGGAGGCGATCCAGAACCTCTACCAGGCGAACGGGATGCACTTCGTCGGTGCCTATACCGGCGGCCAGGAATCGATGAACTCGACCGAGCCGCTGGCGGGTGTCGACGACCTCAAGGGCTGGAAGTTCCGCTCGCCCCCGGGGATGGAGAGCGAGATCTTCGCCGAGCTCGGCTCCTCGCCCATCGTGATGGACTTCACCGAGATCTTCACCGCGCTCGAGACCGGGATCATCGACGGTGCCGACGCCTCCACGCTCGCCAACAATGTCGGAATGGGGATCTACGACGTCGCGACGCACGCGACCTATCCGGGCTTCCATTCGATGTCGGCCGACCACCTCGCCTGCTCCACCGCCGTGTGGGACAGCCTCAGCGACGCCAACAAGGCCATCCTCGAGACGGCGATGGACTCGATCGCGCTGAAGCTGATGCTCAACATGCTCGTCGCCAACGGCGAGGCGGCGGTGTCGCTGCCCGACCAGGGCGTGACGCTGCATGACTGGTCGCAGGAAGATCGCCAGACCTTCCGCAAGGCGGCCGTCGGCCGCTGGCAGGAATGGGCCGACCGGACGCCCGAGACGGCCGAGCTCGTCGAAAGCCACCTGGCCTTCCAGAAGCGCATCGGCCTCGGTGTCGAGTCCGAAGGGTCGGGCGACGGTGCCGAAGCATCCGACAGCGGCTCCGACGCCTCCGAAGGCGGGTCCACCTCCCAGTAAATCCACCGCCGGGGGCGGCATCGCCGTCCCCGGACCTTTCGCCAGAAGGCAGTTTCCATGAACATCCTCATCATCGGCGGCGGTGGCTTCATCGGCCGCAAGGTCGCGGCCGAGCTTGCCGGCCGCGGCACGCTCAGGGGCCGTGAGATCTCGCGCCTGACACTTGCCGACATCGCCGCACCAGATCCGATCGACGCCCCCTTTCCCGTCGAGACCGCCGCCTGCGACATCACCGACCGTGCCCAGGTCGATGCGCTGATTGCGGACGACACCGACGTGATCTTCCATTTCGCCGCCGTCGTCTCGAGCCATGCCGAGGCGGAATTCGACGACGGAATGCAGGTCAACCTCTTCGGCACGATCAACGTGCTGGAACGCGCGCGCGCGCTCGGGACCGCGCCGGTCGTGGTCTTCACCTCATCGCTCGCCGTCTTCGGCGGAGAGGTCCCCGATCCGATCACCGACCACACGATCCCGAACCCGCAGACCTCGTACGGGACGCAGAAAGTCATCGGCGAATTCCTCGTGAACGACTATTCGCGCAAGGGTTTCATCGACGGACGCGGCTTCCGCCTGCCCACGATCTCGGTCCGGCCGGGCAAGCCGAACCGTGCGGCCTCGTCCTTCATGTCGTCGATCATCCGCGAGCCCCTGAACGGTCAGGAGGCGATCTGCCCCGTCGACGAGGATCAGGAGCATTTCTATCTCTCGCCGCGCCGGTGCGTGCAGAACCTCGTGAAGGGGGCCGAACTCGACGCCGCCGATCTGGGCCAGCAGCGTTGCATGACGATGCCGGGGCAGCGGCTGTCCATCCGGCAGATGATCGACGCGCTGACGGCGGTCGCCGGTCCGGAACCCGCCAAGCTCATCAAGTTCGAGGGCGACGAGGACATCGCATCCATCGTGCGCGGCTGGCGTTACGATTACCGCACCGAGAAGGCCCGCGCGCTCGGGCTCGAGGCGGATGACGGCTTCGAGGAGAACGTCCGCTTCTATATCGAGGACGATCAGCCCAGCGCCTGAGCGGCATCAGAACGACGACGGCCCCGGAGCGTTTCGCGCGCGAGACATTCCGGGGCCGTTTTCATTTCTGGAAGGGTCCGACGCCAACGGCGTCCCCTTCGCGGGCGATCCGGCCGGGACCGCCCGCATCCGGTGACCGCCCTCAGCGGACGGTGATGCGACCCTCGATCACGGGCGTGTAGGGCGTGTTCTGGGACAGGTATTCGGCCGTGACGTCCGCCAGGTCCGGTCCGAAATCGTAGGCGTTCTCGGCATCGACGAACATCTGGTATCCGTCGCCGCCGTTGCGGACGTAGTTGTTCGACGCGACGGCATAGGTCGCGCTCTCGTCGATCGGCTCTCCTCCGACCATCACCTCGCTGATGCGGCTGCCGACCTCGGCCGAGGGATCGACCGTATAGCTCATCCCGGCGACCTGCGCGAAGCGGCCGGCCCCCTCTTCCATCTGGCTCGCTCCGTTCTCGAGCGCCGCGACAATGGCCGCGCCGTCGACCTCGAAGGTCGAGAGCGTGTTCTGGAACGGCAGCACGGTCAGCACGTCGCCCATCGTGACCTCGCCCCCCTCGATCGAGGCGCGCAGGCCTCCGCCATTGGTGATCGCGATCTGCACGCCCTGATCGGCGGTGCGGGCGAGCATGGCGTCGGTCACGAGGTTGCCCATCTCGCATTCCACGGCGCGGCAGCTTTCGCGCGTGCCGTCGATCGCGGCCGTGCTCTCGCCCACCACTTCCTGGCGCAGCTCCTCGAGCGGTTCGGCGAGGGCCGCGACACGCTCCAGCGTCGCCTCGTCCTCGGCGACCGATGAATCGAGCAGGACCGGCGTGCCGGAAATCTCCGTCACTTCGCCGTCGTCGGAAAAGGTGACGTCGATCTCGCCCAGATACTTGCCGTAGGCATAGGCCTGGAAGATCGGAACGTCGTTGACCATCGTGGGATAGGGTCCCGCCGCCCCCTCCATGTCGCCCAGAAGCGTATGCGAATGGCCACCGATGATGAGGTCGATGCCCGTCACCCCTTCGGCCAGCCGCCGGTCCGCGGGAAGGCCCACATGCGTGAGCATGACGATCTTGTTCACCCCGTCATCGGTCAGCATGTCGACCTGCTGCTGCGCCGCGTCGATGATGGAGGAGAAGATGACGTCGTCGCCCGGCGAGGAGGTCTCGGGCGTATCCTCGGCCAGGACCGAGACGATGCCGATGCGCTCGTCCCCTTCGGTTTCGATCACGATCGATTTCGGCACGTTGCCCGACAGGGCGTCGTTGCCGCTGACGTCGATATTGGCCGACAGGACGGGAAACTCCACCTGCTCGAGGAACTTCGCGAGGCCTTCGGGGCCGTCGTCGAATTCGTGGTTGCCGACCGCCATTGCGTCGTAGCCCAGCTGCGTCATGAACTCAGCCGAAAGGTCGCCGCCATATTGCGTGAAGAAGAGCGAGCCCTGGAACTGGTCGCCCGCATCCAGCAGGATGACATCCCCCGCGGCGGCCTCGCGCGCGTCCTCGACCGCCGTGACCATCCGCGCGATGCCACCGAAGCACTCGCCGGCGTCGTTGTCCTCGGACGAACAGGTCGAATCGTAGGCGTTGATCGGCTCGAAGCGGTCGTGGAAATCGTTGGTATGCAGGATGGTCAGGTCATAGGCCGCGGCGGCGCCCGAGAGAAGGGCGAGCGCGGCGGTGGAGGCGGAGAGAGTTCGGATCATGCGGAAGGTCCTCGAAGGTTTGTCACCCCGAAACTCTGCGCGGGGGGCGGTCGCTTGTCAAAGGTCCCGCGGGGGCAGCTCGGCCAGGCGGGCGGGACTGGTCTTGGATGCGGACGCGTGGCAAAAGACGGGTCATGGAAATCTACAAGATCCTCAGACCGCAGGAATTCGCGGAATTCGAGCGCGCGGGCGAGACGCGCGGCGCTCCCGTCGATCTCGATGACGGCTATATCCACCTCTCCAAGGCCGACCAGCTCGAGGGGACGCTTGCCAAACACTTCACCGATGCGGAGGAGGTGATCCTCTGTGCCTGCGATGCGGGCAGGCTGGGAACCGCGTTGAAATGGGAGGCGGCGCGGGGCGGCGACCTCTTCCCGCATCTCTATCGCAACCTCGAACGTGCCGACATCCTGTGGAACGCCCGCCTGACACGCGGGGATGACGGTTTCACCCTGCCCGACCGCGTCGGATGAGGCAGGCGGTCGAACGGCTGGGCCTCGCCGCGCTGCACCGGATCGATCCCGAACGCGCGCATGGCCTCGCGCTGCGCGCGCTCGGCGCGGGTCTCGTGCCGCTGCCGGGCGTCGTGACGGGCCCGCGACTTCGGACGCGGCTGGCCGGGATCGACCTGCCCAATCCGGTCGGCCTCGCCGCGGGCTTCGACAAGAACGCAAGCGCGCTCGCCCCCCTGTCGCGGGCGGGCTTCGGCTTTCTCGAGGTCGGTGCCGCGACGCCGCGCCCGCAGGAGGGGAATGCCCGCCCGCGCCTCTTCCGGCTGACCGGGGACCGCGCGGTCATCAACCGTTTCGGCTTCAACAATATCGGCGTGGAGGAGATCGCGCGCCGGCTTTCCGCGACGCCGACGAAGGTGCCGCGCGGCCTCAACCTCGGCACCAACAAGGACGCCCCCGACCGTGCCGCAGGCTTTGCCGAGGTGCTGCGCCGCGCAGGGCCATACGTGGATTTCGCGACGATCAACGTCTCGTCGCCCAATACCGAGAAGCTGCGCGACCTGCAGGGGGCGGACGCGCTCGCGGCGCTCTTCGAGACGGTGCTGGCGGCCAACGCGATGCTCGACCGGCCGCTGCCGGTCTTCGTCAAGATCGCGCCCGACCTCGACGATGCGGCGCTGGCCGATATCGCGCGGGTGGCCGGTGCGGGCGGCATCGCCGCCATCGTCGCGACCAACACCACCCTCTCGCGCGAGGGGATCGGCGGGCCCCATGCGGCCGAGGCTGGCGGCCTCTCGGGCGCACCGCTCTTCGCGCCGTCGACGCGGATCCTCGCGAAACTCTCCGGGCTCACCGACCTTCCGCTGATCGGCGTGGGCGGCATTGCCTCGGCCGAGGATGCCTATGCCAAGATCCGAGCGGGCGCATCGGCCGTGCAGCTCTATTCGGCGTTGGTCTACGAGGGCCTGTCGCTGGTCGAGCGGATCGCGCGCGGTCTGGACGCGCTTCTGGAGCGGGACGGCTTCGCGAACGTGTCCGAAGCGGTCGGCACGGATCGCGATCGCTGGCTCTAGGGCCGCGGAAGGCGCGGGCCGTCGCGCTCAGCCGTCGTCGCGGGGGCGCGGCATGATGAAATGCACCAGCGCCTGCGCATAGGGACGGTCGTGATTGTCCTGCCAGGCCTCGACACCAACGGTCGCATAGCGACGGCCGGACCGGGCGATGCGCGCCCGCGCATAGGCGTCGCGCGGCAGGCCCGAACGCAGGTAATCGACCGTGATGTCGATGGTCTTGGGCATCCGCGGCATGTCCTTCGGGTCGAGAGCCGCGGGATCGACGCGGCCGCTCTCGATCTCGTCCCAGAGCCGCGACCAGGCAAGCGCGATGGTCGCCGTCGTCTCGAGAAACGCGGCCGTCGCCCCGCCATGCAGCGCGGGCAGCATCGGATTGCCGATGAGCTTGTCGTCATAGGGCAGCGTGGCGGTCAGCTCGTCCCCGCGCCGGTCGAACCGGATGCCCAGATGGCGCAGATAGGGGATCCCCGAGACCAGCGCCTCGAGCGTCGCGTCGCGTCGCTGCTTGATGACCTGGACGGGTTCGGGCGGCCTGCGGCTCACGATGCGTCCCCCCGTTCGATGGTGAAGGCGCCGGTCGCGGTGGCGACCGGATGCTCGCGGTCGTCGTCGAGCGCGCGGGCCCGGATGAAGGCCACCGATCGCGTCACGTGATAGCATTCCGCCTCGGCGAGGATCGTCTGGCCGGGCGTCGCGGGCCGCATGTAGTCGATCCTGAGATCGAGCGTCGCGGTGCTTTCGGGTGCCACGGGATGCAGCATTACCGCCGCGCCGCTGCACGTATCCATGAGCGCCGAGACCGCGCCGCCATGGATCACGCCCGTGGCGGGCTCGCCCACCAGCTTTTCGTCGTAGGGCATCTCGATCTCCGCGCGGCCCGGCGACATCGAGACGAGCCGCATCCCGAGGTCGCGCGCATGCGGCAGCATTTCCACGAATTGACGGGCGATCTCTTCGGTCCTGTCGGACATCCTGCGCTCTCCGGGCCGTGCTGCGTGATGGCCTCTCTATTCGGAAACGGGGCTCCCGGGGCAAGGGCAAACTGGCGATCCGGCACACGTCAGGGTGAATCGACGGGGTTGGCAACTCTCCGCGCAGGGTCGATATTCGGGGCGAATGCCGGAACGTCCGACCTGACTATTCGTTTCGACGGCATCCTTGTTCGAGAAACCGAGATGACCGAACCCCTCCGCATAGCCGTCATCGGCGCGACCGGTGCCACCGGACGGCACGTCGTCACGCAGGCGCAGTCGCGCGGCCACCATGTCCGCGCGGTCGATACCGCCTTTCCCGACGAAACCGCCCTGCCCCGCGACGTCGAGCGTGTGGAGGCGGATGTCCTCGGAGACGATCTCGGCCCCGCTCTCGACGGGTACGACGTCGTCGTCTCTGCCATCGGGATCGCCCTGTCCGCGCGGAACGCGATCGCACCTCCCCCGCTCTACCGCGACGGCACGCGGCGCATCCTCCACGCGATGCGGTCGAACGGCCAGACCCGCCTTGTCGTTATCTCGGCAAGCTTCGTGGCCGCCCGCAACCGTGGGCCGCACTGGTTCAGGATCGCGTCCGGGCTCGCCCTGGGCCGGATCTTCGCCCAGATGGCCGAGATGGAGGCGCTGCTGCGCGGCTCGACGGAAATCGACTGGACGGCCGTCCGGCCCGGCTGGTTGATGGACGGGACGCTTACCACCGATTACGTGGTCACGCCCGAGGCGATCCGCCCCGACCTCATCCGGACGCGCCATGCCGATCTGGCGCATTTCATCCTGCACTGCGCCGAAACGGGCGAATGGTCGCGCGACACCCCCGCGATCGCCCGCCCCGAGCCACGCTCCGCGAGCAGTCTCGACACGGCGCTGCGCGACGCGGTGGCGGGGTGACGCCCATGTCCGACGCCTCCGCATCCCCTCGACCAGAAGACACTGCGATGACCGAGCGACGCCTGTCCTTCAAGGAGATGTGCGCCCGCTTCGACGTGACGCCGCGGACGCTGCGATATTACGAGTACATCGAACTTCTCGACCCCGAGCGCGAGGGCCGGTCCCGGTTCTACCATGCCCGCGACATCGCCCGCATGACGTTGATCCTGCGCGGACGCCGCTGGGGGTTCAGCCTCGAGGAGATGCGCCAGTGGCTCGACATCTACGACCGGCAGGGCACCCAGGCGCAGATGCGGGCCTGGATCGCCCTCGCCGACGAGAAGCTCGGGGATCTCAGGGCGGAGCGCGATCGCCTCGACCGTGCGATCGAGGAGCTCTCCGAGAACCGCGATTTCGTCGCGCGCGATCTCGACTAGATCGTTAAAAGTTTACGCAACGTTTGGCTTACGTAAACGTCAACCGTCTTGCGCGAACCCAATGGCGCGGGCAGATTGTTCCCCGTGACCAGTGGGAGATCCGTGAGATGAGTGACGATCTGATGACGATCAGGCAGATGTGCGAAACCTTCGAGGTGACGCCCAGAACGCTGCGGTTCTACGAATCGAAAGAGCTTATCGCGCCCCGGCGCGACGGCCAGAAGCGGCTCTTCACCCGGCGCGACCGCGCGCGGCTGAAGCTCATCCTGCGCGGAAAGCGCTTCGGCTTCAGTCTCGAGGAAATCCGCCAGCTCCTCGATCTCTATACCCTCGGCGACGGCCAGGAAACGCAGCTGAGCCGCACCTACGAGATCGCGAAGGAACGGCTCAAGGACCTCAAGCGCCGCCGCACCGAACTCGACGAGGCCATCTCCGATCTGTCGGACCAGATCCGCTGGGGCGAGGACGCGCTCGCCAAGGTCCGTCGCGGATCCGCCGCCTGAACAATCCGGCCCCGTCCCTACCCGATCGACAGGAGTCTGCCATGGCCGTCTACGCCGCCCCCCTCAAGGATCTGCAATTCGTCATCCAAGACCTTATCGGGACCGCCGGAAGCGACGTTCCGGGCTACGACGATCTCGACCCGGATCTCGTCTCGGCCATCCTGGGCGAGGCCGGAAAGCTGGCCGAGAACGTGCTGGCTCCGTTGAACGCGATCGGCGACCGCGAGGGATGCACGCTCGAGAACGGCGTGGTCCGCACGCCCGCGGGCTTCAGGGACGCCTACGAGCAGATGCGCGCGGGCGGCTGGCTGGGGCTCGATTGCGACCCCGAATACGGCGGTCAGGGCATGCCGCAGATCCTCCAGACCGCGGTGGGCGAGATCTTCGTCTCGGCCAACATGGCCTTCAACATGTATCAGGGACTGTCGCACGGGGCCTACAACGCGATCCACACCCACGGGACCGACGCGCAAAAGCGCACCTACCTGCCCAACATCGTCGACGGGATCTGGTCGGGCACGATGAACCTGACCGAACCGCAATGCGGCACGGATCTCGGCCTCATCCGCAGCCGCGCCGAACCGCAGGAGGACGGGACCTACCGCATCACAGGCCAGAAGATCTGGATCTCGGCCGGCGAACACGACCTGACCGAGAATATTGTCCACCTGGTCCTCGCGCGCATTCCGGGCGGCCCCGAGGGCGTGAAGGGCATATCGCTCTTCATCGTGCCGAAATTCCTGGTGAACGAGGACGGATCGCTCGGTGATCGCAACGCGGTCTCCTGCGGCGGCCTCGAAAGCAAGATGGGCATCCACGGCAACGCGACCTGCGTGATGAACTACGACGGCGCGACCGGCTATCTTATCGGCGAGGCGCACAAGGGCATGCGGGCCATGTTCACCATGATGAACGAGGCGCGGCTCGGCGTGGGCGTCCAGGGCTATGCCCAGGGGGCGGTCGCCTACCAGAACGCGCTCGCCTTCGCGCGCGACAGGCTCCAGGGACGCGACGTGACGGGTGCCAGGAACCCCGACGGACCGGCCGATCCGATCATCGTGCATCCCGATGTGCGCCGAAATCTCATGGACCAGAAGAGCTTCGTCGAGGGCGCGCGCGCCTTCGCGCTCTGGGGAGCGCATCTGCTCGACCGCGCCCACCGCGCCGGCGACGCGGAGGCCGAGGCGATGATCTCCCTCCTCACCCCGGTGCTGAAGGGCTTCCTGACCGACAAGGGCTTCGAGACGACGATCCTCGCACAGCAGACGCTCGGCGGATCGGGCTTCACCCGCGAATGGGGGATCGAGCAATTCGTCCGCGATGCGCGGATCACGATGATCTACGAGGGAACGAACGGGATCCAGTCGCTCGACCTCGTCGGCCGCAAGCTCGCCCTCGACGGCGGCAAACCGGTCATTGCTTTCTTCGACCTCGTGAAAAGATTCATCCGCGAAAACGGCGACGACGTGGATTTCACGACCCAATTCCTCGAGCCGCTGAAACGCGCGAGCAAGGACATGCAGGCGGCCGCGACCTTCTTTTTGGAGCACGGGGCCCGCGACCCGAACGACGCGCTCGCCGGAAGCTACGACTTCATGCATCTCTTCGGACATGTCTGCATGGGGCTGATGTGGGCACGGATGGCCCGCGCCGCGCGGCGCGCGCTCGATGCCGGAACCGGCGATCCCGAATTCCTCGAGGCCAAGATCGCGACAGGGCGATATTACATGGCGCGCCAGCTGCCCGCCACGGCGCTTCACCGAGCGCGGATCGAGACGGGCGGCGCGCCGGTCATGGCGCTCGACGCGGCGGGCTTCTAGGGTCTCGCGATGCCGGAGCCGGACCGCCCGTGGCCGACATCCGGCAACGCCTCCGGCGGGAGTATTTCGGGACAGATGAAGCCGCGGGGCACTCCGTCCCGACGACAGCATCGACGCCAAACGACCGGGACGGAGCTTCACCTGTCGCGGTCATCGGCTCTCCAGCCTGTACCGCCCGAGAAAGGTATCGCACGATCTTTAATCGACGGTTAGCATCGGGCTTCATCTGTCGAGAAATACTCCGCGGGGGTGCGGGGGCGCGAAGCCCCCGCGGCGCAACCGACGACACGAGGACGACATGACGATCGAACTTCACTGCTTCGGAGAATCCGGAAACGCCTACAAGGCGGCCATCGCACTCGAACTGACGGGCCTCGACTGGCGGCCGGTCTTCGTCGATTTCTTCAATGGCGAAACCCGCACCGATGAATGGCGCGAGGCGCACAACGTCATGGGCGAGGTTCCCGTGATGGTCGACGGCGATCTGCGTCTCACCCAGTCGGGCGTCATCCAGCAGCACATCGTGGAACGGACGGGCCGGCTCGGCGGCGCGCCGGCCGAGGCGGCGGAGGTGCTGCGCTGGCAATTCTGGGACAATCACAAGCTCAGCGGACAGGCCGGCGCGACGCGGTTCCTGATGAACTTCCTGCCCGAGGACAAGCGCCCCGGGCCCGTGATCGACTTCATGCGGAACCGCCTGCAGGGGACCTACCAGGTTCTCGACACGCATCTCGCGGATCGCGACTGGATCGTCGGCCGCGACGTCACCGTCGCCGATCTCTCCTGCTGTTCCTACCTGTTCTACCCCGAGCCCTTCGGCTTCGAGAGGGCCGACTGGCCCGCGATAGACCGGTGGCTCTCCGCGATCGAGGCGCTGCCGGGCTGGAAACATCCCTACGACCTGATGCCGCGCCGCCCGGAGCCCCAAGGAGAAGCGACATGAACGACGCCTATATCTACGATGCCGTGCGCAGCCCGCGCGGAAAGGGGCGCAAGGACGGCGCGCTGCACGAGGTGACGAGCGTGCGTCTGAGCGCGCAGATCCTCGACGCGATCGCCCAGCGCAACGGGCTTGAGGGGCACGCGGTCGAGGACGTGATCTGGGGCAACGTCACGCAGGTCGCCGAACAGGGCGGCTGTCTCGCCCGGACCGCCGTGCTGGCCTCCTCCCTCGACGAGCGGATCCCCGGCGTCTCGATCAACCGCTTCTGCGCGAGCGGGCTGGAGGCCGTGAACATGGCCGCCGCCCAGATCCGCGGCGGGGCCGGCCACGGCTATATCGCGGGCGGTGTCGAGATGATGGGCCGCGTCGCCATGGGCAGCGACGGGGCCGCCATCGCCGTCGATCCGAGCGTCGCGATGGAGACCTATTTCGTACCGCAGGGCATCTCGGCCGACATCATCGCCACCGAATACGGATTCTCCCGCGACGATGCCGACGCCTTCGCCGTCGAGAGCCAGAAGCGCGCCGCCGCCGCCTGGGCCGAAGACCGGTTCCAGAAGTCGATCATCGAGATCAAGGACCGCAACGGCCTCTCGATCCTGGGCCATGACGAGCACATGCGCCCCGGCACCGACATGCAGGCCCTGGGCGCGCTCGCGCCGTCCTTCAAGGACATGGGCGAGACGATGCCGGGCTTCGACAAGGTCGCACTCATGAAATACCCGCATCTCGAGCGGATCGCGCATGTCCACCATGCCGGCAATTCCTCGGGCATCGTCGACGGCGCGGCGGGCCTGCTGATCGGCGACGCGGAATTCGGCCGCGCGCACGGCCTCAAGCCCCGCGCCCGGATCCGCGCGACGGCCAAGATCGGCACCGATCCGACGATCATGCTGACGGGCCCCGTCCCCGTGACCGAGAAGATCCTGCGCGACAGCGGCATGGAGATCGGCGACATCGACCTCTTCGAGGTGAACGAGGCGTTCTCGGCCGTGGTGCTGCGCTTCATGCAGGCCTTCGGGGTCGACCATGCGCGCGTGAACCCCAACGGCGGGGCGATCGCCATGGGGCATCCGCTGGGGGCGACGGGCGCGATCATCCTCGGCACGCTTCTGGACGAGATGGAGCGCACCGACCGCGAGACCGGGCTCGCCACGCTCTGCGTAGCTTCTGGAATGGGGGCCGCGACAATCCTCGAGCGGGTCTGATGGTCGGCCGGACCGCAATCCGCGAATGGCTGGACGCGACGGGCGCGTTCACCTTCAGCCGCGACTTCGACGGGTTCCGACAACGCGTCGCCCTGCCCTTCGAGGTTTCCACCATCAACGGCCACTCGGTCATCGCGACCGAGGCCGCGCTCGCCCGCACGTTCGGGGAATGGATCGAGATGGTCCACGGTCTCGGGGCCGACGAGGGTCTGCGCGAGATCGACGCGATCGATCCGGTGGGGCCGAACCGCATCCTCTGCCGCTACACCACCGAGCTACGGCGCGCGGGCGTCGCGGTCTGCCCGCCCTATCCCGGCTCGGTCGTCCTCGCGGCGCAGAACGGCGGATGGCGTGCGACGGCGATCTGGGTGGGCGTCGAGAACCGTTCCTTCCCGCTGACCGAGCCCCGGACCGACAGGATTTCAGACAGTGGCGAGGCGATCGCCCGCTTCACGAGGGAGAAGAAGACATGACCGACTTCACGATGGAGACGGATGCCGACGGCGTCGCGATCATCACCTGGGACGCGAAGTCGAAGTCGATGAACACCCTGACCGAGGAGGCCTTCGCCCTCGTCGAGGGGATGATCGACGAGGCGCTCGCCGACGACGCGGTCAAGGGCATCGTCATCACCTCCGGCAAGAAGGATTTCGCGGGCGGGATGGATCTGAATGTGCTCGCCAATATCCGCGAGCGGTCGGGCGACGCGCCCGCGCAGGCGCTCTTCGACTTCACGATGGAGGGGCACCGCATCCTGCGAAAGATCGAGCGCGCGGGTGCCGATCCCAAGACCAACAAGGGCGGCAAGCCCGTGGCCTGCGCCCTGCCCGGCACATGCGCGGGCATCGGCACCGAGATCGCGCTGGCCTGTCACCGCCGCTTCATGACCGACGATCCCAAGGCCCGGATCGGCCTGCCCGAGATCATGGTGGGCCTCTTTCCCGGCGCGGGCGGCACGACGCGGTTCAGCCGCATGGTCGGCGTCATGGCCGCCGCGCCCGTCCTGCTCGAGGGCAAGATGATGGAGCCCAGGGCCGCGAAGGGCGCGGGCCTGATCGACGAAGTCACGGCCGACCCGCTCTCCGATGCCAGGGCATGGGTGCTGCAGGCGGGCGACGCCGACATCGTCAAACCCTGGGACCAGAAGGGCTGGAAGATGCCCGGCGGCGCGCCCTATCACCCGGCGGGCTTCATGACCTTCGTCGGGGCCTCGGCGATGGTGAACGGCAAGACCCAAGGGGTCTATCCGGCGGCCAAGGCGCTCCTCTCGGCGGTCTACGAGGGCGCGCTCGTTCCCTTCGACACCGCCCTCAGGATCGAGGCCCGCCATTTCGTCAGCGTGCTGATGGACCCGTCCTCCTCGGCAATGATCCGGTCGCTCTTTCTCAACAAGCAGGCGCTCGAGAAGGGCGCGAACCGGCCCGACGTGCCGGACCAGAAGGTCCGAAAGCTCGGCATCATGGGCGCGGGCATGATGGGGGCCGGCATCGCCTACGTCGCGGCGAATGCCGGGATCGACGTCGTGTTGATCGACCGGGAACAGGCCGATGCCGACCGCGGCAAGTCGCATGCCGAGGGCATCCTCCAGAAGGGCGTGAGCCGCCGCAAGGTCACCGAGGAGAAGAAGGCCGAGGTGCTGGGCCGGATCAACGCGACCACCGAATACGAGGCGCTGTCGGGCTGCGACCTCGTGATCGAGGCCGTGTTCGAGGACCCCGGCATCAAGGCCGAGGTCACCCGCGCGGTCGAGGCCGCCGTGGGCCCCGACTGCATCATCGCGACCAATACCTCGACCCTGCCGATCGGCGATCTCGCGAAGGCGAGCGGACGACCCGGCGATTTCATCGGCATCCATTTCTTCTCGCCCGTCGACAAGATGATGCTGGTCGAGATCATCAAGGGGGCCGGGACCGGCGACCGCGCGGTGGCCAAGGCGCTCGATTTCGTGCGGCAGATCCGCAAGACGCCGATCGTCGTGAACGACGCGCGGTTCTTCTACGCCAACCGCTGCATCATCCCCTATATCAACGAGGGCGTCCGCATGGTCGGCGAAGGGGTCAACCCCGCGCTGATCGAGAACGCGGCACGGATGCTGGGCTTCCCGCTCGGGCCGTTGCAGCTCATCGACGAGACCTCGATCGAACTCGGCGTCCGCATCGCCCGCGCGACCCGCGCCGCGATGGGCGATGCCTATCCCGACGGTGCCGTGGACGAGGTCCTCTTCGCCATGGCCGACGAGGGGCGGATGGGCCGCAAGGCGGGCGCGGGCTTCTACGATTACGGCACCGACGGCAAGCGGCAGGGCCTCTGGCACGGCCTGTCCGAGCGCTACGGCAGCGACGATACCGACCAGCCGGAGCTGACCCGCGTGCAGCACCGCCTGATGATGGCGGGCGTGCTCGAGGCGGTGCGCGCCTTCGAGGATGGCGTGCTCGAGGATATCCGCGAGGGCGATGTGGGCGCGATCCTCGGATGGGGCTTCGCCCCCTGGTCCGGTGGTCCGTTCGGTTGGCTCGACATGATCGGCGCGGCCCGCGCGGTGGAGATCTGCGAGACGCTCGAGGCGGCGGAAGGCCCGCGCTTCGCCTGTCCCGCCCTCCTGCGCGAGATGGCTGAGGACAAACAGGGCTTCTACGCCCGGTTCGGCGACGGCTCCGCACGCGCTGCGGCCTGAGTACGGTGGGTTTCGGCAACGGTTTCGCCGCGAAACCGTTGCCGCGCCCGGCCGATTATCGTGCGGTGGCCGCTCGCACGGTCTTTGCATTGCCGCCCCGAGGCGCGATACTCGCCCCCGGATCTTCGATCGGGACGACAGGCGGCATGACGGCTTTACCAAGCGCTAGGGACAGGACCGCCCGGAGAAGGAGCGTCATCACCGCCGGAGGGGCAGATCGATGGTCGTCCTGAGGGGGTACGAACGGCTCGAGGCCTCGGGGCTCTGGACCGAGGCACCCGGCACGGACCCGCGCGACGTGATCGTGTCGCTGGGCGATGCGACGATCTCCATCACCGACATGTCCGAACGGCCGCTCACGCATTGGTCGCTTCCCGCGACCGAGCGGCAGAATCCCGGCGAGATGCCCGCGATCTTCGCCCCCGGCCCCGACGCGGCCGAGACGCTGGAACTCGACGACACCGACATGATCGAGGCGATCGAGACGGTGCACCGCGTGATCGCCCGGCACCGCCCGCGGCACGGATGGGTCCGCAGCGCGATCCTGGGCGTGATCCTCGCGGCGCTTCTGGCGGGCGGCGTGCTGTGGCTTCCGGGGGCCCTCGTCCGGCATGCGGCCTCGGTCGCCCCCCCGGCGGTGCGCGCCGATACCGGCCTGCGCCTCCTGCGCGAGATCACCCTGATCGAAGGCGAACCCTGTCAGGCGGAGGCCGCGCGCCAGCCGCTCGCCGAATTGTCGCGGCGCGTGCTCGGGCCCGGCGGGGGGCAGATCGTGGTCCTGCCCGACGGCCCCCGGACAGCCGAGCATCTGCCGGGCAATATCGTCCTGCTCGACCGCACGCTCGTCGAGGACAGCGACGGCCCGGAGGCCGTCGCGGGATATGTCGTGGCCGAGCTTGCCCGCGCCGAGGCCGTCGATCCCATCGCGCGGCTGCTCGAGCATGCGGGGCCGGGTGCGGCGGTCAACCTGCTGACGCGGGGCGAGATCCCCGACATCGCGCTTGCCGATTATGCGCAATCGCTGCTGTCGGAACCGCAGGACCCGCTATCGGCCGAGATATTCCTGGAAAAGATGGAAGAGGCTCGCATCCCCGCGACGCCCTATGCCGAGGCGCGCGAGGCCGCGGGAGAGAGCATGGACCCGCTGATCGAGGCCGATCCGGTCACGGCCGCCGAAGCGGAACCGGTCCTGCCCGCCGGGGAATGGCGCGCCCTGCAGCAGATCTGCGCGGGCTGAGGCCGCCCTATTTGGTGCCGAACATCCGGTCGCCTGCATCGCCCAGTCCGGGCACGATATAGCCCTTTTCGTTCAGCCGCGCATCGAGCGCGGCGGTGACGATCGGCACGTCGGGATGCGCTTCCTTCATCCGCGCGACGCCCTCGGGGGAGGCGAGCAGGCAGAGGAACCGGATGTCGCGCGCGCCCGCCGCCTTGAGCCTGTCGATCGCGGCGGCCGAGCTGTTGCCGGTGGCGAGCATGGGATCGACCGCGATCACCACACGCTCGTCCATCAGGTCGGGAACCTTGAAATAGTACTCGACCGGCTGAAGCGTCTCCTCGTCGCGATAGAGCCCGACGAACCCCACCCGCGCCGACGGGATGAGTTCGAGCATCCCGTCAAGCATCCCGTTCCCGGCCCGCAGGATCGAGATGAGGGCCAGCTTGCGCCCGTCGAGCGTCGGGGCGTCCATCGGCTCGATCGGGGTGTCGATGCGCGTGGTCGTCACCGGAAGGTCGCGCGTGATCTCGTAGGCGAGGAGCTGGCTGATCTCGCGCAGGAGCGCCCGGAAGAGCGCGGTGGAGGAGGTCCTGTCGCGCATCAGGGTCAGCTTGTGCTGGATCAGCGGGTGATCGACGATCGTGAGATGCTGCATATCGGGTCCTCTGGGCAATCAGGCGTCGATGCGCGCGAGGAGCGCGGAACGCGTCTCCTCGTCGCAGAAGGCGGCGCGGGCGGCGGTGCGGGCGATATCGGCGAAGGTCTCGCGCTCCCAGCCGAAGGTCTCGGCCAGACGCTCGTGCTCGTGCGTCATCGTCGTGTGGAAGAAGGGCGGATCGTCGGTCGAGACGGTGAGCGGCACGCCCGCTTCGCGCAGACGTTCGACCGGATGGTCGCGCCAGCCGCGAACGGCCCGGAGCGCCACGTTCGATCCCGGGCAGACCTCGAGCGTGATGCCGTCGCGGGCGAGCCGTTCAACGAGCGCCGCATCCTCGATCGCCGCGATGCCGTGGCCGATGCGGGAGACCCGCAGATGGTCGAGCGTGTCGCGGACGGATTTCGCCCCGCCCCATTCGCCCGCATGGGAGGTGAGGCCGAGCCCGGCCTCGCGCGCCATGTCGAACGCATAGGCGAAGTCGCGCGGATGGCCGGCGAACTCGTCCCCGCCCATGCCGAAGCCGGTCACGAAATCGCCCGCCGTCTCGGCCGCGCAGCGCGCCGTCTCGCGGGCGGCGTCGGGGCCGAAATGGCGGATGATCGTGGCGATGGTCCGCATCTCGATCTCGGGAACGTCCCCGGCCGCCTCGCGGATGGCGGCGAGATAATCGCGCCAGGCCCCCAGGTCGCGACCGCCGCAAAAATCGGGCGAAACGAAGATCTCGGTATAGGCGACGCCTTGGGCCGCCGATTGCTCGAGCACGGCGCGGGTCAGGCGGGCGAAGTCGTCGGGCGTTCGCAGGACCGTGCAGGCCGCCTCGTAAATGCGGAGGAAGTCATTGAAATCGCGGTAGGAATAGTTTCCGCGATCATCGAAGATCGACGACAGGTCAACGTCCTTCTCGGCGGCGAGGCCGCGGATGAAGGCGGGCGGGGCCGCGCCTTCGAGATGGAGATGCAGTTCGATCCGCGGCAGGTCTTCGGTCACAGAAAGCTCCTTCCAGGGCCGGTCTCGGGTAGGCCCAGATGCGCGGCGATGCTTGCCGCGACATCGACGAAGGCGCAAGGGCCGATCCGCCCCGCCCCGCGCCCCGCGACGAGGACGGGCACGCATTCACGCGTGTGATCCGTGCCGCGCCAGGTCGGGTCGTTGCCGTGATCGGCGGTGATGACGAGGATGTCGGAGGGGCCGAGCCGATCGATCAGGCCGGGCAGGCCCGCATCGAACCATTCGAGGTGCCGGGCATAGCCGTCCGCGTCGCGCCTGTGGCCGTAGAGGCTGTCGAATTCGACGAAATTGGCGAAGGTGAACGATCCGGGCGCGGCATCGTCCATCCGGGCGTGCAGATGGTCGAGCAGTTCTGCATCGGTGCCCTTGGCGCGGGTGTCGATGCCCCGCATCGAAAAGATGTCGGCGATCTTGCCCACGGAATGAACCTCGCGCCCGGCATCGTGCGCCCAGTCGCAGAGCGTGGGCGCGGGTGGCGCGATGGCATAGTCGCGGCGGTTCGACGTGCGGCTGAAGCCCGACGCCTCGTCGCCGAGGAAGGGCCGCGCGATGACGCGTCCGACCTTTTGCGCGTGGAGGTCGGGCGCGAGCCCCTCGCAGAGCGCGAGCAGTCGGTCGAGGCCGAAGACCTCCTCATGCGCGGCGATCTGGAAGACGCTGTCGGTCGAGGTGTAGCAGATGGGCCAGCCGGTGCGGAGATGCTCGGCCCCCTCCTCCTCGATGATGTTGGTGCCCGAGGCGTGGCGGTTGCCGAGGATGCCGTCGGTCCCGGCGAGCGCGCAGACCCGCGCGACCAGATCGGGCGGGAAGGCGGGATCCTCGGGCGGGAAGAAGGTCCAGTCCCACGGCACGGGCAGTCCGGCGAGTTCCCAGTGACCCGACGGGGTATCCTTGCCCGGAGAGATTTCGGTCGCGCCCCCCCAGAGGCCCTGCGGCTCGGCCCCGAGCCCCGGCGCGCGCAGACCTGAGGCCAGCGTCAGCGCCGCGCCGAGGCCCAGCGCGTCGAGATTGGGAAGCGTCAGGGGGCGGTCGGTGCCGACCAGCGCCTCGGCGATGTGGCCGACGGTATTCGCGCCCTCGTCGCCGAAGCTGTCGGCATCGGGCGCGCCGCCGATACCGACGGAATCGAGGACGACGAGAAAGGCGCGGCCGGTCATGTCAGACGTTCCAGGATGAGGGGCGCATCAGGGGGCGGGCCGTCGGACAGCGTGACGGCCGCGCGGATCGCGGCCTCGGCCCGTTCGGCGGCGGTGTCGTCGGCCGCGTGGATCCGGCAGATCGGATCGCCGGGGGCGAGGCGCGCGCCGAGCGGCACGATGGCGTCGAGGCCGACCGAATGGTCGATCGCCGCATCCTCGCGCAACCGACCGCCGCCCAAGGCCACGACCGCCTGCCCCAGCGCGGTGCCGTCGATGGCCGAAAGCATGCCGCCGTCGCGGGCGGACACGTCGCGGCGGACCGGGGCGGTGCCCAGATATTCGGCCCAGCGCGTGTCGAAGTCGCGCGGCCCGCCCTGCCCCGCGACCATGGCGGCGAAGATCCCGAGCGCGCGGCCGTCCTCGATGGCCGCGTCGATCCGCGCGGCACCGTCATCGGCGTCGGGAGCAAGGCCCGCCATATGGAGCAACGCGCCGCCCAGCGCCGCCGTGACGCGTTGCAGGCGGCTGTCGCGATGGGTGCCGTCGAGCACGCGCATCACCGCCGCGACCTCGACCGCGTTGCCGATCGCGGGGGCGAGCGGCTGGTCCATGTCGGTGACGAGCGCGGCGGTCGGCAGGCCCGCGCCGCATCCGGTCGCGGTCAGGACCTGCGCCAGCGCGCGGGCCTCGGCCCGCGACCGCATGAAGGCCCCAGAGCCGCATTTGACGTCGAGGATCAGCGCATCGAGCCCGGCGGCGAGCTTCTTCGACAGGATCGACGCGGTGATGAGGTCGATCTGGTCGACGGTCGAGGTCACGTCGCGCACGGCATAGAGACGCTTGTCGGCGGGCGCGATCTGGCCCGTGGCGGCGACGATCGCGGCACCGCAATCGGCGAGGCGGGCGGCGATCTCGTCACGCGAGAGGTCGATGCGGAAGCCGGGGATCGCCTCGAGCTTGTCGAGCGTCCCGCCGGTATGGCCGAGTCCGCGCCCCGAGATCATCGGGACATGACCGCCGCAGGCCGCGAGCGCGGGGGCGAGGATCAGCGAGACGGGATCGCCGACGCCGCCCGTGGAATGCTTGTCGATGACGGGGCCCTGCACGTCCCAGTTCAGGCGCGTGCCGCTGTCGGCCATGGCGCGGGTCAATGTGACGCGCCCCCCCTCGCCCAGGCCCGGCCCGGTGCAGACGGCCATCGCGAAGGCGCCGGCCTGCGCGTCGGTGACGCGGCCATCGGCGAGCCCGCCCGCGAATTCGGCGAGCGCCGCCGGGTCGGGCACCTCGCCGCGACGCAGGGTGGCAAGCAGCGCGCGGACGTTCACGCGCGGTCCATGTGTCCGACGGTGAAGGCACCGGGCAGAAGCTCGGCCACGCTGGTCCTGAGGACCTTGCCGCCGGTGGTGGCGAGCGTGACGGGCGCGTCGCCATCGGCGAATTCCGCGATCTTCTGCCGGCAGCCGCCGCAGGGCGGGACCGGATCGGGGCTGTCGGCGATCACCGCGATGGAGGCGATGCGCCGGTCGCCCGCGGCGATCATCGCGGCGATGGCCCCAGCCTCGGCACAGGTGCCTTCGGGATAGGCGACGTTCTCGACGTTGCAGCCGAGGTGGCGGCGCCCCTCGACACTGTCGATCGCGGCCCCGACCTTGAAGCGCGAATAGGGCGCGTGGGCATTCTCGCGCACCTGGCGCGCGGCATCGATGAGAGGGTCTTCCATGCCCTGCAATCTGCGCAAGGCCCCGCGCTTTGGCAAGCGGAACCGGCCTTCGTGACCGGCATTGACCCCACGAAACGGAGGATCAGACATGGCCGACAGAGACGACAAGGGAACCAAGCACGACCCGATGGACGTGGCGTCCTTTCCGGTCGCGGGTGCGGTCGAGACGGGCGAGAATCCGCACGGCAACGAGCCCATGACCGACAAGCAGGCCGCCGAGTTGCGCGAGCTGTGCGAGAAGCACGACGAGCCGATGGACGGCAATCTGACGCAGGACCAGGCGGATGCCCGGATCGAGGCGTTGAAGAGCATGTGAGCGGGAACCTTCCCGCCGCGCCAGACTTGGAACATCAAGAGAACATCCAGGACGGAGAAATCCATGACCGATGACGCGACAGAGACCCCGAAGACGGACGCCCCCGGAAACGCCGACAAGCCGGTCGACGACTGGGTAACGGGCGACGAGGAGATGACGGGGGCGCAATCCTCGTATCTCAAGACGCTTTGCGAGGAGGCGGGCGAGGAATTCGACCCCGCGATGACCAAGGGAGAGGCGTCGAAGAGGATCGACGCGCTGCAGGAGAAGACCGGACGCGGCTGACCGTCGCCCGATGCACGCAAAAACGGTCGATCCCGCTTTCCTTGGCGGGGCCGGTCTTCTATCCCTGACCCGACCATGCCGGGGAGAGTGAAGGGATCATGAGCGAGCAAGACGACAGGAAGGCCGCCCTGCGTGCGGCGGCGCTGGATTATCACCGCCACCCGAGACCCGGAAAACTCGAGATCCGCGCGACGAAGCCTCTCGCCAACGGGCGGGACCTTTCTCGGGCCTATTCGCCGGGCGTGGCGGAAGCCTGTCTCGAGATCAAGGCAGATCCCGATGCGGCGCGCGACTATACCTCTCGCGGCAATCTGGTCGGGGTCGTGTCGAACGGGACGGCGGTGCTCGGCCTCGGCAATATCGGCGGGCTGGCATCGAAGCCGGTGATGGAGGGCAAGGCCGTCCTCTTCAAGAAGTTCGCCAATATCGACTGCTTCGACATCGAACTGTCCGAAAGCGACCCCGAGAAGCTTGCCGAGATCGTCTGCGCACTGGAGCCCACGTTCGGTGCGATCAACCTCGAGGACATCAAGGCCCCCGACTGCTTCATCGTCGAGGAGATCTGCCGGGAGCGGATGAACATTCCCGTCTTCCACGACGACCAGCACGGCACCGCGATCGTGGTGGGGGCGGCCGCGACCAATGCCCTGCGCGTCGCGAAGAAGAATTTCGAGGACATCAAGATCGTCTCGACCGGCGGCGGAGCCGCGGGCATCGCCTGCCTGGAGATGCTGGTGAAGCTGGGCGTGCGGCGCGAAAACATCTGGCTTTGCGATATCGAGGGGCTGGTCCACGAAGGCCGCGAGGCCGACATGACGCCGCAGAAGGCGCGCTTCGCCCAGCCGGGCGGGCCCCGGACGCTGGGCGACGTGATCGAGGGGGCGGATCTGTTCCTGGGCCTGTCGGGTCCGGGCGTCCTCAAGGCCGAGATGGTCGAGCGGATGAGCCCCAAGCCCATCATCTTCGCGCTTGCCAACCCGAACCCCGAAATCGACCCAGACGAGGCCCGCGCCGTGGCCCCTGGTGCGATGATCGCCACCGGCCGGTCCGATTTCCCGAACCAGGTCAACAACGTCCTCTGCTTTCCGTTCATCTTCCGCGGCGCGCTCGACGTGGGGGCGACGACGATCAACGACGAGATGAAGGTCGCCTGCGTCGAGGGCATCGCGGAGCTTGCCCGCAAGACGACCAGCGCCGAGGCCGCCGCCGCCTATCAGGGCGAGCAAATGACCTTCGGGCCGGATTACCTGATTCCGAAGCCGTTCGACCCGAGGCTGATGGGCGTGGTGGCGAGTGCCGTCGCCAAGGCCGCGATCGAATCGGGCGTGGCCGAGCGGCCGATCGAGGATCTCGAAGCCTACAAGCGCAAGCTCGACGGGTCCGTCTTCCGGTCGGCCCTCATCATGCGGCCGGTCTTCGACGCGGCGGCGACGACGAGCCGGCGCATCGTCTTCGCCGAGGGCGAGGACGAGCGCGTGCTGCGCGCGGCGCATGCCATGCTCGAGGAGACGACCGACAAGCCGATCCTGATCGGGCGGCCCGAGGTGATCGAACTCAGGGCCGAACGCGCGGGCCTGCAGATCCGGCCAGGCGTCGATTTCGACATCGTGAACCCCGAAAGCGACGCCCGCTACCGCGATTACTGGAACACCTACCACACGATCATGCAACGCCGGGGCGTGACGCCGGACCTTGCCAAGGCGATCATGCGGACGAACTCCACCGCGATCGGCGCCGTCATGGTCCATCGCGACGAGGCGGATTCGCTGATCTGCGGCACGTTCGGCCAGTATCTGTGGCACCTGAACTACGTGACGCAGGTCCTGGGGACCGAGAGCCTGCGCGCGGTCGGCGCGCTGTCGCTCATGGTGCTCGAGGACGGGCCGCTCTTCATCGCGGACACGCATGTGAACCCCTCGCCCACGCCCGAGCAGATCGCCGAGACGGTGATCTCGGCGGCGCGGCACATGCGCCGCTTCGGGGTCGACCCCAAGATCGCGCTCTGCTCGCATTCGCAGTTCGGCAATTACGATTGCGATACCGGCATCAGGATGCGCGGTGCGCTCGAGATCCTCGACGCCAGGCCCCGCGACTTCGTCTACGAGGGCGAGATGCATGCCGATGCCGCGCTCGACGGCGATCTGCGCGCGCGGATCTTTCCCGACAGCCGCATGGAAGGCCCCGCGAACGCGCTGGTCTTTGCCAATACCGATGCGGCCTCGGGCGTTCGCAACATCCTCAAGATGAAGGCGAACGGGCTGGAGGTCGGGCCGATCCTGATGGGGATGGGCAACCGCGCGCATATCGTGACGAGCTCGATCACCGCGCGCGGGCTTCTCAACATGTCGGCCGTGGCGGGCACGCCGGTCACGCATTACGGCTAGGGCGATGGCCAGATCCGCGCGGACAGCACGGCGCAAGGCGATGCGGGAGGTCCCCCGCAGCATCGCGGGGTTGCGCGCGCGGCTGGCCGCCACGCCCCTGCCCGGAGCGGAGGCGGCCCGCGCGGACCGGGCGCGCCGCATGCTCGACGCCTGGCTGGGCACGGCGGAACGGCATGGCGTCCCCTATCGCGACGCGGTCCGCGCGATGGCGACCGGAGAGGTGGCGCGCCAGGTGGCCGGTGCCCTGCTGGCCGAGACGATGCGCGACCCGCCCCCCATCGTGACCGAGGCCGCCTGCGCCGCGGGTTGCGCGTTCTGCTGCATCCTCGACGGGCCGGACGGGGGCACGATCACCGAGGCCGAGGCGCGCGCGCTGCATTCGGCGCTGGCACCGCTCGCCGGGCATCCCGACGGGCGCGACTGGCACCCGCAGGCCTGCCCCGCGCTCGACCCCGAGACGCGGACCTGCCGGGCCTACGACGCGCGCCCCCTGCTCTGCCGGTCGTTCCTGTCGCGCGACGCCGATGCCTGCCGCGTCAATGCCGAGGGCGGCGCGGCCGAGGGGGCGGGATTGCTCGGCGCCCATCTCGACTACCTCGCGATCCACGCCCTGTCGCGCGAGACGCTCGTGGGGCTCGTCAAGGTGTCGACATTCGCGCTGCGCGAGATCGCCGCCGCCTCGGTCGAGGGCGCATCCTGCGACACGGCGCTGGCCCGCGCGCGCCACACGCCAAGGGTGCTCGACGACACGCGCCGGGGCACCGCCCGCGCCGCGAGCGCCGCAAGCCGCCCCCGTCGCGCGGGGCGTGACGCGGCTTCGGGGCCGGAGGGCGAAAACCGAAACTAACGCCTTGTAACTCCTCGCCGTCGCAGGCTATACGCGTCGGCGGAGATGTGGCCGAGTGGTCGAAGGCGCTCCCCTGCTAAGGGAGTAGGCGGGAAACCGTCTCGAGGGTTCGAATCCCTTCGTCTCCGCCATTATCCTCAAGCTACTGATTTAGCTCAGGAAATGATGATGTTCAGCAAGCCGTTGTCCATGATGGACCACACGCGCAAGGCTGACGACATGGATTATCTCAAGCAACCTCGCGGCCCCGGCACCGGCTGGGTCTTCAGGATGGTTACACCCCCTGACCTTGTGGGGCTCCCGAACCCGTGGACCGGTCAGCCGTTCGGCAAAGAGATACGGAAGGGGCTCGGGACCCGGAACCTCATCGAGGCACGGAAACGCCGGGACATAGCGCTGGGCGAGATCCGCCGCCGGTCCATGGAGGAAAGCGACGAAGGACAGTTCTCGCTTGAGCGGGCCGACGAGTGGCAACAGGTGATCGCAAAGGACGATGCCGAGGACGGTCGCGGCGGTGTCTCTATGGTTCTCGGGGACAAGCTGGAGGCCGCTGAGGAACGCGGTGTCGACCCAGTGAAGCTCAAGAGGTTCGGCAAAGTCGCCTATGGTCGCGGCTTCCCCCTCCAGCGGGCTGTCGCTCCAGTACTTCGAGGAACGCGCTCCCGGCAATCGTCGAGGCTTCAAGCCCATCAAGCGGAAAACCGTCATGAACACGGAAACGGCGGTCAAGCACCTCCATGCCTTTCTCGAAGACCCTGCCGAGGCTGCCTGTCTCGAAGACGTGACGCCGCATCTAGCCCGGCGTTTCCGCGACGTGTACCTCCCCGCAGCCAAGTCTCCACGTGCCCCGAACGGGCTTTCCTCTGGAACGGTCAACAAGAACGTCACCCTGCTGAAAGCGATCTGGGTCTGGGCAATCGACCGCAACCTGACGGCCCAGCGCTATCGCGATCCGTGGGTCTTCACGCAGCTAACACCCCGCGCCCGGAGCGATGAAGCGCCTCGGCGCGAAGACTTCACAGCACAAGAGGTCTCGGCAATCCTATCCGCAGCGCCGCGCGGAACACGGGAGGGCGATCTGCTTCGTTTGGCGCTGGTCACTGGGTGTCGTGTCGACGAGCTGGCGATGGTGAAAACTCAAGACCTCGAAGATGACGCCGAAGGGATAAATCTGGCGGAAGGAAAGTCTCGCAACGCAAGGCGATACGTCCCGATCCCCGAAGGCGCGTGGCCGATCATGTCCCGCCGCCTTGTGGAGCACGGGGAAAGTGGCCCCCTGTTCCCGGACTGGCCGATCCGGCCTTCGGTCGGTAAGGTCTATGCGATTTCGCAGTGGTTCACGCGGTTTCGTCGTCAGGTCCTAGGTGGCGAGACCGACAAGCGGCTCTCCCTCCATTCGACCCGCCACACGTGGCGCACCGTCGCTCGGCAAGCTCGGGTTCCAGAAGGCGACATCCACGACATCGGCGGGTGGGCTGGCCCCCGCACCTCCAGCACGGTCTATGACCATGGGCTCCTGAAGGAACAGCTTGCTCAGACACAGGAGGCGGTCTGGAGCCAGCTTGAGGCTCAAGGGTTCCTACGGGCCTTCTGATACGCTCCACCGTTCCAGCGCCGCTTGAGCTGCCGCAGGGTCTACCTTGATCCTCAGGACCGTCTGCCGAGAAAGACCCGTGGCCTTGGCGATCTCGCTTGTCCCTGACCCTGAAGCGGTCATCGACTGCACTTGCTCAAGTCCGCGCTGGTCATAGCTCGGCTTCTTCCCACGGTATCTCTTAGGATCGCTCTTGGCGGCGTCTATACCGGCCCTCTGAGCGGCTTTTGTAGCTTCCGCCTGTGCCTGTGCCGTCGCGGCCATGAAGCCTATGAGAGCGTCTCTCACAGCCTGCTGGACAGGGTCTTCGGTGGCACCGTCGAAGACCATGCCGTTGATGACCGTCTTCACCACGACGCCCTGTCGCATGAGATTTCGGATCGTGTCCGTCACGTCCTGATAGTCCCGCCCCAGCCGGTCGACCCAACGCACCACGAGGACGTCACCCCGGCGCAGCTTGTCGAAGAGCCGCTTTCCCTCGGGACGTTCCGCCAGCTTCGTGCTGACCCCGGACACTCCATGGTCCGCCACCACCTCGTCGATCTCGAAGCCTGCTTTCTCGGCTTGGGTGCGCTGGAGGTTGAGGGATTGGTCGGCGGTGCTAACGCGGGCATAGAAGATGGTCCGGGACATGATACCTCCGGTGTCCTATAGGGTACTGTCCGTAGAGATACCTCTCCGATGATGGAAATCAACCCCTACGGACACCCATTTCCTCTCTCGTCCGGCTGTCCGTAGAGGTATACCCTAACGGATGGATGGGACCTCCTGTTGCCAGACAGGCAGAGAAGCGGTATTCGTGAGAGCAAGGCGATCTATGCAAAGTGGCATTGATACCAAGACCTTGCGACCAATCAGACCGCGAGGACTTCCCATGTTGATCCGCCTTCCCTTCCCGATCAAGTCGACCCTGACCTACGCTCCCGACGACCCGTGCCGCGAGCGTAGCTCTCCATACCTCGAACGTCTGTCGGCCGCGCTGGGCAGTGAGCTGCGCCTGTCGGTCGGTCGCTGCGGCTCGCTGTATCTGGCACCGGGCCAGCACCTGCCGAGGTGATGAGGAAGCCTCCCCTCCACCCCCAGCAAAGGCATGGGGGGAACGCGCTCTTGGCCGCTCTTATGATAAGGCGCTCAGATATCTGCGGTGAAAACCTCCGTGGGTCCCATGAGGACCTGCGGGGCTCAGAATGGGAAGGCTGCCGCCTCGTCGTCAGATCCCTCTAGGTCTTCGTCCGCATAGCCGTCGTTCGCCTCTCTCACCCAGTCGAGAACCATGTACGTGTCCGAGCCAAGGCAACGCTTGATCGCGTGTCCAAGGGCTCTTGGGTTCCTGTGGCGTTCCTGATGCATGGTCTGGTTGAGCTGGCCGTATATCCGGTCCACCTCCTCGCTGTGCGCTTCTTCCGCATCCCGATCACATTCCCAGCCATCCGCGTCCAGCGCCTGCTCTCTCCGCCGCAAGCGCATGTCACCCCAAGTTTCGGGAAGCATGTCGGGCGTGGTGCCGTCCTCCCGATAGGCGTCGGCCATCGCCTTACGCATCCGGTTCACGGTCGGCTTAGTGCTTCCGGCGCTTTTGGTAATCTCTGCGATGGAGAACGTGTGGCCGTCTGTGCCCAGCTCAGGATCCCACGCCCGCACCAGCCTCCACGTTGCGTCAGACCTCTCGACCGATGTGAAGTGGAGCTTGTTGTTCCTGTTCGACTTGACCGCGTAGAGCTGCGCGTCCCGGTACTCCCCCGCGAACTCAATGACCGGGATCTTGCCGGTACGCTTAGCCGCTGTGTACGCTTGGAGCCTATGGTGGCCTGCGATCACGTAGAGCTGCCCGTCTCCGGGGTCACGCCAGATGGTCGGCGGTTCCAGCGTATCGCCCCGCTTAACCGCGTCTGCCATCTCTCTCACGTGCTCACTACAGAGCCCCGGCCCCCGGAACTGGAAACGTGCTGGGTCGGTACGGATTTCGGATAGGCTGCACTTCCGGTGCTTCATTCCAGCGCCGGGTCTAAGTGTCTGGTTCGTCTTCGTCATTCTGGGTCTGGTCCTTTCGAGTGGCTGCTTCTGGCCTTTCGTCAGGTTGCATTAATGATGCGCCTCTAAGGTGATACCCCCAGAGGCCACCCATAACCGCCCCCGAGGCCACCCCGGAGGGCAACCCCGAGGACGCACTCAGGACCAGCAAGAGAGAGACTGAGGACGCCTTGGCATTGCCCGATGGCCGTCATCACCACGTCATCCTCACGGTTCTCCCTTCAATGGTGGGACCTTAAGGAAAGTCAGGAGATAGGCTTGCGCCAGCCGTCGAGGACGCCCTTCGCCCAGCCGATAAAGATCGCGAGCCAATGCACGCGCATAGCAGCGGGGTTGGAATAGCCACCCAAGACCAAGACAATGAAGGCACCCCCTGCCAGTCCGCCCATGAAGCCCATCAGAACGGAAGACACGGAGATCGTGCATAGCCGGGTTCCTGCAAGAGCGTAGCCGTGCCGTTCCAACGCCTTTCCTGCCTGCCAGAGGATCGTCACGTAAATCCCGATAGACAAGAGGAGGATTGCCCCTCCTGCGGAAAGGCCCCCTCCGGTGCCATCGTCATACACTGCAATCTCCCTCACCTCCGCCGCTTTGCGGCAACTCCTCGTCGAGCTAACCGACCAAGGCCCCCGCCCGCAACGACTGCCATGTGCCGCAAGAGAGGCGTTGCGCAGCTGCACCCATCATGGTGTTGTCCAACGTGGGCTACTCGCTAAATGGACATCGTTTCACCCGTATTCCTGAGTAAAGTCAGATAGTTGGGAAATTTGGCGTAGTCTCCCTTCGTCTCCGCCACCCTTCTTTCCCTGTGACCCGCGTGCGCCGTCGGGATCCATCAGCGCCTATATCCTCGCGCGAGATTCCGAGTGGCATGTGGGTCGTTGCTTGATCGGGTGCCGGACGTTGCCTTCGGGATATGCGAAGGTCTCCGGCTTTTTCCTCGCCTTGCAATAAATACCGACGGATCAAGGGACGGAAGGCGGACCGAGAGGTTCTCGGGATCTTGCGAGGAGCCCGGGTCAGCGCGACTGACTACGCCCTGCCCCGAAGATGCGGCGGGGCCCGGACGGTCTTCAGACGTACAGGGTGTCGAAGAAGTTGACGAGAAGATCGACCTGGGACCTGACGCCCATCTTGCGGTAGATGTTCTTCATGTGGATCTTGGCCGTGCCTTCGGTGATCCCGGTCAGACCCGCGATCGAACGGGCGGTGTATCCCTTGAGCTGGAGCAGCGCGATTTCACGCTCGCGGGCGCTGAGGATCCCGGCGCCGAAATCGCTGACCTTCTCGTCGACCATGTCGTGCATGCGGGCGCTGCGCATCTCCTCGTCCAGCTCGGACCTGTGACGGTCGACGCTGAAAATCACCCCGACGAGGTTCACCAGACTTTCGAGGAACACCAGTTCGCCGGTCTCGAAATACGGCATGTCGTTCGACCGGGAAATCGACAGGTGCATCGACTTGTTCTTGCCCACCGGAACCAGATACCCGACTTCGTCGCGGGTTTCCCACTTGCCGAGATAGCTTTCGAAATAGGTCGACTTGGCACGGCTCGGCATCGAGATGTCGTCGAGCCGGTGAACGCTGCGGCGAGGATCCTGACGGAACTTCTGATAGAAGGGATCGAGGAGGTAATACCCCTCTTCGTAATCGTCCTTGCCGTGGCGGATGCCGTGAAAGGCCAGCCGTTCGGGGGGTTCGGATCTGTGGAAGAGGGCCGTGTACCACTGGTCGAATTCGACGCAGTCGGAGAGATGGAACAGGAACCTGTCGACTATGTCGGAGGAGTCGCGATGCACCAGAAGGTCACCGACACCGTCGTTCCAGCGTTTTTGAAGAGCGGCCGTCATCATGGTGACGGTGTTCTAGTGCCATGCCGCACCGCCGTCCAGCTTGCGGCCAGCTTCGGGCATGAAGCTGGCCGGTCGTGAACGGATCATGCCCAAGGATCGGGCAGTTTCAGTGCTGGATCATCACATGGCGCGCGACGGTGTAATCCTCGAGCCCGAGCATCGACAGGTCCTTGCCATAACCGGACTGACGCAGGCCGCCATGGGGCATTTCGTTGATCGTCGTCAGGTGCGTGTTGATCCAGGTGACGCCGAAGGACAGCCGCGAGGCGAGCGACATGGCCTGGCCCACGTCCCGTGTCCAAACCGACGACGCGAGGCCGTAGATGCTCTGGTTGGCATAGTCCAGCGCCTGCGCCGCGTCGGACACGCGGGTGACCGAGACGAGCGGCCCGAAGGCCTCCTGCTGCACGATCTCGTCCTGCTGGCGCGCGCCGGCCACGAGCGTGGGTGCCAGATAGAAGCCGGGCCCGTCGGAGACCGTGCCGCCCGTCAGGACGTCGATATGTCCCGTATCGCGGGCGCGGTCGATGAAGCCCGCGACGCGGTCACGCTGAGCCTGCGAGATGAGCGGCCCCATTTCCGTGGCGGGATCCATGACATCCCCCGTCCGGATCCGTTCCACCCGCGCGGCCAGCGCCGCGACGAACCGGTCGTGGATGCCGGCCTCGGCATAGACCCGGCAGGCGGCGGTGCAATCCTGACCCGTGTTGTAATATCCGAAGGTCGCGACGCATTCGACGGCGGCGTCGATATCGGCATCGTCCAGCACCAGCACGGGAGCCTTCCCGCCGAGTTCGAGATGCGTTCGTTTCAGGTTGCCCGTGGCCCCCGACAGGACGGCACGTCCCGTTTCGACCGCCCCGGTCAGCGAGATGAAGTCGATGTCGGGGTGGCCGGACATCCGCGCCCCGGTATCGGCACCTTTGCCCTGCACGACGTTGATGACGCCGGCCGGGAACAGATCGGCCAGGACAGGCAACAGTTCGATCATGGTCAGGGGCGTCTGTTCGGAAGGTTTGAACACCACCGTGTTTCCCGCGGCCAAAGCCGGCGCGATCTTCCACGCCGCCATCATCAGCGGGTAGTTCCACGGCGCGATCGAGGCGGTGACGCCGATCGGATCGCGCCGGATCATCGAGGTATGGCCCGCGACGTATTCGCCGGCCACCGGCGCCTGCATCACCCGCGCCGCGCCGGCGAAGAACCGGAAACAATCCGAGATCGCGGGCATCTCGTCCTGCAGGACCTGGGTGATCGGCTTGCCACCGTTGCGCGCCTCGATGCGGGCGAGGTCCTCGTGGCGCGCGTCGATCGCGTCCGCGAGGGCCAGAAGCAGGGCCGCCCTTTCCTGCGGTGTCGTGGCGGACCATGCGGGAAACGCCTGCCGGGCGGCGGCGACCGCCGCGTCGAATTCCTCGGCGCTCGCCGCCTTCACTCGGGCGATCTCGACCCCTTCGGCGGGGGCCAGTACCGGCAGGTCTTCTCCGCTGCCGGCAAAGGTCTTTCCATCGATCAGAAGCATGTCGTCGTTCCCTCAGGCGGCATCAGAAGGCGACCACACGCCTTCGGCGATCAGGTCGTCCTGCGTGGCGATCAGGCTGTCGCGGAGGATCGTGACGATCCGGTCGATATCCTCCTTCGTGACGATCAGCGGCGGCGACATGATGCACAGGCTTTCGAACGGGCGCAGGATCAGCCCGCGATCCTGGGCATGCTGGTCCACCCGCACGGCGACGGCCATGTCTTCCTCTCCGGGCTCGGCCCCGACCTTGCGGACGACGCATTCGACGCAGGCCATCAGGCCCATGCCGCGCACATCCCCCACGATCGGCAGATCGCGCAGCTTCTCGAGCTGGGCCAGGAAATACGGCCCCGTCTCGCGCACCTGTTCGAGGATCTTCTCGTCCTCGAGGATCTCGAGGCTCTTGAGTGCCACGGCCGACGCGACCGGGTGGCCGGAATAGGTGTAGCCGTTGGTGAAGTAGGGATGGTCCACCGCCTTGTCGCCGCTGATCGCCGCGATCAGGCGGTCGGAATAGAGCGTCGCGCCCATCGGGATATACCCCGAGGTCAGGCCCTTGGCGCAGGTGATGATATCCGGCTGGATGCCGAACACGTTCTCGGAGGCGAAGACATGGCCGAGCCTGCCGAAGGCGGTCACGACCTCGTCGGAGATATAGAGCACGTCGTACTTGCGGCAGATCTCGAGGCATTGCGGGAGGTAGGCCTCAGGCGGAACGATGATGCCGCCCGATGCCTGGATCGGCTCGGCCACGAAACAGGCCACGTTCTCGGGGCCGAGCTCGAGGATCTTGGCTTCGAGATCCGCCACCTTCTCGGCCGCGAAATCCTCGAGCGACTGATCGGCCGGACGACGGAAGGCATTGACCGACGGGAGGAAATGCACGAGCTCGCGCGCGTAGTCGAAGTGGCTCCAGTCGCGGCGCTTTCCGTTCATGGACGCGGTCAGGTAGGTCGAGCCGTGATAGCTGTCCATCCGGACGATGACCTGCTTCTTGGTCTCCTTGCCGAGGCAGTTGAAGTAGAAATGGGCGAACCGCACCGCGCTGTCGACGGCGTCCGAGCCGGAGGTCGAGAAGCTGACGGTGTTGAGATCACCGGGCGCGCGTTCGGCCAGTGCGGCGGCGAGCCGCGCCGCCGGAACGTTCGTCATCGCGCCAAAGGGCGTGTAATAGCACATCTGGCGCGCCTGCTGGGCCATGACGTCGGCGATGTCCTTGCGGCCGTACCCGACCTGAACGCACCACATGCCGCCGATACCGTCGATATACTGGTTTCCTTCGGCGTCGCGGATATGGATTCCCTCCGCCTCGGCCAGAACGAGCGGGTCCTCGCTCTGGTTCGTGGCGAGATCCGACCAGGGATGCAGGGAATGCTGCTTGTCCATACCGGCGAGTTCTGCCGCGTCGATCTTCTCATTCTGGATGAACATGTCTTACTCCAATCATGCGTCGTCTTGCCCCGGGAAACCGCGTTTTCCGGGCTGATCTCTGTCATCGCTGTGCCGGTCGTCAGTCCGGGCGCATCGCCACGTAGGCGGTATCCGTCCAGCTCAGGGAAAAGCTGTCGCCCCGCTCCAGCGGCAGCCCGTCCGTGCGGTCCTCGTTCTGCACGGAGACCGTGATAGGAGGCCTGCCCGCAGCCAGTTCGACAAAGACATGCGTGGTCTCTCCGAAGAATTCCGTGCTGAGGATGCGGCCGGTGCGGATCCTGTCGGGCGGGGTCTGCGGTCCGGCGAGGAAGAACTTCTCGGGCCGGATGCCGATCTCGATGCGGCTTCCGGGTTCGGCATCCGGTTGCAGATCCCCGGGAAGGCTCAGCGTTTCGAGGCGATCGAACCGCGCCACGATGCGGTCGCCCTCGCGGCCCGTGACCTCACCGGCGAAGAAGTTCATCTCGCCCACGAATTCGGCGACCTTGCGGCTTTGCGGACGGTCATAGAGCTCCCGCGGGGTGGCATTCTGCAGGATGCGGCCCTCGGACATCACCGCGACCTTGTCGGAGATGGTCAGGGCCTCTTCCTGGTCGTGGGTGACCATGACGAAGGCGATGCCGAGCTCGCGCTGAAGGCGGCGCAGCTCGCTCTGCATCTCCTGACGGAGCTTCTTGTCCAGGGCGGCCAGAGGCTCGTCGAGGAGCAGCACTTTTGGGCGCATCACGAGGGCCCGCGCAAGGGCGACACGCTGCAGCTGGCCGCCTGAGAGTTCGGGCTTCCTGCGTTTCTCGAGCCCGGAAAGCCCGACCTTTTCCAGGGTTTCGGAGACGGTGTCGCCCAGCTCGCGCGCGGGGATCTTCTTGCGGCGGAGGCCATAGGCGACGTTGTCGAAGACCGTCATGTGCGGGAAGATCGCATAGCTCTGGAAGACCATGTTCGTCGGCCGTTTCTCGGCACCCAGTCGGGTGACGTCCTTGCCCTCGATGCGGACGGTTCCGGATGTCGGCTCGTCGAGGCCCGCCAACAGGCGCAGCAATGTCGACTTACCGCAGCCCGATGGCCCCAGAAGCGAGTAGAATTCCGACTCGTTGATCTGCATGTCCACCGCGTTCAGCGCCGTGAACCTGCCGTAGGTCCGGGTCAGTTTCTCGATTTGGATAAGCGGGTTGGTCATCGTCAGGGCCTTTGTCAGGAGAGATCGAGATCTTTTCCGGCCGAAGACCGTCCAAGAAGCCGAAGTGCGAGAAGCAAGAGCATGACGCTGGAGAACAGGATGATGGTTCCGAGGGCCAGGATGGCCGGCAGCCGCTGCGGGAAGCGGAGCTGTCCCCAGATGTAAAGCGGCAGGGTCGGCTCGCTCCCCGAGAGGAAGAAGGCGACGATGAATTCGTCGAAGCTGAGCGTGAAGGCGATCAGGAAGGACGCGACGAGGCCGGGCGCGAGCAGCGGCAGGGTGACGTGGAGAAAGGTCGCGAAGGGCGAGTATCCCAGATCGTAGGATGCCTCCTCCAGACTGCCGTCCATGCCGCCGCAGCTGGCCCGCAGAACGACCGTGGTGAACGGCGTGCAGAGCAGGATGTGGCCCGCCGTCACCGTCATCAGCGACAGGCCGATGCCGGTCTGCAGGGCGAGGATCATCAGCGACACCGCCAGAAGGATCTGCGGCAGGACCAGCGGCGACATGATCAGCGCGTTGACGGGCGCCATACCGGGAAAGCGGTGCCGGACGGTCGCGAGCGCCACGAGCATGCCGAGCGTCGTTGACACGGCGGCCGCCGTCACTCCCACGATCAGGCTGTTCTTCAGCGCCTCGAACATGGCGGATTGCCGGGCGAGGTCCTCGTACCATTCGAACGTGAACCCCGAGAGCGGGAAGGACGGGTTCACCGATGCGTTCAGGGAAAAGAGCGGCAGCAGCGCGACCGGCAGGTAGAGCACCACCAGGAAAAGGATGGCATAGACGAAAAACGGTTTTCTCATGACCTTCTCCCTTACCGGATACGCGATGTCACGAAGTGCAGGATCATGCTGAACGTCGTCGCGATCAGCGCGACCAGCAGGATCGTCGCGACCGAGACTGCCGCCCCGAGCGGCCAGTTGTTCGCCGCACCGAAGTTCATCTGGATGATGTTGGCGATCATCTGCCCGCTGGCACCGCCGACGATCGTCGGCGTCACGTAATCGCCGAATGTCGGAATGAAGATCACGAGTGCGGCCGCGATGATCCCCGGCGTGGCCAGCGGCAGCGTGATGCGCATGAACCGTGCCCATGCCGGATCGCCGAGATCCCGTGCGGCCTCGTAGAGGGACCGGTCGATCCGTTCGAGCGACAGATAGATCGGCAGGATCGCGAACGGCATCCACGCATGCGTCAACGTGATCACCACCGAGGTCTGGCTGTAGATCAGGACATCCAGCGGCTGGTCGATCAGTCCCGCCCAGATAAGCGCCGAGTTGAGGACACCGTTATAGCCCAGCACGATCTTCCACGCGAAGACCCTGAGCAGATAGCTGGTCCAGAACGGCAGGATGATCGCGATGATCCAGGCCACCTTGTGCCTGCCGCCGTAGAACGAGATGAAATAGGCCATCGGAAAGGCGAAGAGCAGCGACACGAAGGTCGCCAGGCCCGAGACGCCGAGCGATTTCAGGAACAGCGCCCGATAGATCGGGTCCGTCAGGACCGTCGTGTAGTTGGTGAGCGATACGCTCTTGTTCAGGGCGGTATAGGTCTGCTCCCACAGGCTGTAGACCAGCGTCATCACGAGCGGCGCGACGATCAGCGCAAAGACCGCGAGGGCCGGCACCGAAATCAGGCGCAGGCCGACCTTCTCGTCGGTGGAAAAGCGCCGTGTCAGCGGCAGGAACGACATTCTGATACCTCCTCGAAGTGGCGGCAGGGGCGAGCGGGGTCACGTCTGCGCCGTTCCATGCGCTGGCACGGAACCGGAATCTGCAGGGTGCGGATTTGGCACGCTACATTCTGCACGCCACGCCCGGCACCGCCATATCCCTGGAGGGGTATGGCGGCCCGGGACAGATAGCAGCTAGGGATCACGATGGGGCGGAACCGTTTCACGACGACGGGCCCCGACCAAACAGACATGGCAGAAAACGGGCCCGACCGACATGACAGACATCGTTATCCATAACGGCAGCCTCGTCACCTTCGACACGCCGATGCCCGGCCAGACCGCCATCGCCATCAAGGACGGCCTGATCACCGCGATCGGCGACGATGCCACGATCCTGGATCTGGCGGGTCCCGACACGCGGATCGTGGATGCCGGCGGCAATTCCGTGATGCCGGGCTTCATCGACAGCCATGTGCACCTGTTCATGGGTGGCGTCGAACTCGACCGGCTCGATTTCCAGGGATCGACGGACCGCGCCGAGATCGCCGCGATGATCCGGGACTATTCGGCCGCGCGCCCCGACGACACGCTGCTCATGGCCACTGGGGCCAACTATTACATGTTCGACGGCCGCCCCGCCACGCGCCACGATCTCGACGAGATCATCCCCGACCGCCCCTTCGCGGTGTTCGGCGGCGACCATCACAGCATCTGGGCCAACACCAAGGCGCTGGAGATGGCCGGAATTCTTTATGGCGGCGAAACCGATGCCGACAGCGAGATCGTGATGGGCGATGACGGCATGGCGACGGGAATGCTGGTTGAGCCCGGTGCCTGGAACCATGTCGCGCGGCTCTCGTCCTCCGGCGGCCGGGAACAGGCGGGGATCGCCTTCGGCCGGAACCCCGCGACGCCCCCCACCGAGGATGAAAGGGAAGCCGACAAGGCATCGCTCGAGAAGGGGATGCTCCACTGCGCCAGGTTCGGGATCACCACCCTGCACAACATGGACGGCAACTTCTACCAGCTCGAACTGCTGTCCGAGCTCGAGGTCGAGGGCCGCCTGCCCTGCCGCATCGAGGTTCCGTTCCACCTGAAGAACGACGATCCGATCGACCGGCTCGAGGAAGCGCACGAGATGCGGGCTAGGTTCACCGGCGACAAGGTCTGGTGCGGTCGGGTGAAGATGTTCATGGACGGCGTCAGCGAAAGCAGGACCGGGCTCCAGCTGCGCCCCTATCCCGAAGATCCGACGACGAACGGTGTCGAGCTCTTCGCGCCCGACCACTTTGCCGAGGTCTGCATCCGGGCGGACCGCGCGGGCTTTCAGATCTCCACCCACGCCATCGGCGAACTGGCGGTGCGCCGGGTGCTGGACGGTTACGAGGCGGCGCAGAACGCCAATGGCCGCCGCGACAGCCGCCACCGGATCGAACATGTCGAGACCGTCACGCGCGAGGATCTGCCGCGGTTCGACGCCCTTGGTGTTGTGCCGTCCATGCAGCCGATGCAGAGCCCGCGGGCCGGCTGGTTTCCCCCTGCCCCTCCGGGCCGGAGCTTTCACGACGATCAGCGCGAGCTGTGCTATGCGTTCCGCGACGTCCGCGCACATGCCCCCCGTCTGATCTTCAACACCGACTGGCCGATCGTGCCGATCGAACCCATGCGGTCGATTCAGGCGGCTTGCGCCCCGCTGGATGCGGGGCCGCATTGGGCGGACGGCACCCAGACGCTGGACGAGGCGCTCGCCAGCTACATCGTCGACAATGCCTGGGTCGAGTTCAACGAGGACAGCAAGGGACGCCTTGCGCCCGGCATGATGGCCGACGTGGTCGTGATGGACCATCCGCTGCATGAAATGCCGGCCGACCGCCTTTCGGAGGCACGACCGCTGCTGACCATCTGCGACGGCGCGATCACATGGGACGCGGCCATAGCCTGACTGCCGGGCCCGCGACCCGGTCGCGATCCTCGGGGCGGACCGGTCCTTTCAGGCCAGATAGCCGCCGTCGATCACGAGATCCGTACCGGTGATGTACCGGCTTTCCGGCCCGCAGAGGAACGAGATGCATTGCGCGACCTCGTCGGCCAGCCCGAGTCGACCGGCGGGGACGCCGGCGATCAGGTTGTCGATCGTATCGGCCGAGTTCTCGTAGAACATCGGCGTGTCGATCAGCCCGGGGCAGACGGTGTTGACGCGGATCCCCCTCGGGGCGAGGGCCCGCGCCGCAGATCGCGACATGCCGCGGACGGCCCATTTGGTCGCCGTGTAGGCGAAGGCGGTCTCGTCACCGATCATGCCGCCGATGGAACAGATGTTCACGACGCTCGCCCCGTCAGCCATCAGGGGAGACAATGCGCCGAGGCCCAGAAAGGTGCCCATCTGGTTGACCCTGAACACCTCTTCGAACCCGGCCTCGGTCTCGTCCTCGAGCGGGCGGGGACGGTAGATCGCCGCGCCGTTCACCAAGGCGCCAAGTTCGGCACCCGATCCGGCGATTCGGCGGGCCAGGTTCGACCATCCGGATGCGTCGGCCACGTCCAGATTGCAGGGTTGCGGTCGGCCGGGATCGGGCAAGTCCACCCCGAGGGTTTCGAACTCCCTGTCGCAGGCGATCACTCGGAACCCGTCATCCGCAAGCCGCCGTGCCGTCGCGGCCCCGATGCCGCGCGCCGCGCCCGTGACGACGGCAAGCCTGACCTGCCTGCTTCCGTCACTGGGCAAGGAACCCTCCGTCGATAGCGAGTTCGGCACCGGTGACGAAGGCGGCCTCGTCGCTGGCGAGGTAGAGCGCACCTGCCGCGATATCATCGGGGGTTCCGGGGTGGCCCAGCGGGGTCATCCGCCTCGTATTCTCGTTCAGCTCATCGGGTTGGGACGCGGTCATCGGTGTCGCGATCAGCCCCGGATGGATTGCGTTCACGCGGATGTTCTCCGGCGCATAGGTGATCGCCCCGTTGCGGGTCAGGACCGACACGGCCCCCTTGGAGGATTGGTACGCCGCCGATCCCGCGGTGCCAGCCACGCCCCAGATCGACCCCATGTTCACGATGGCCCCGCCCCCGGCCAAGCGCATCAGGGGCACGGCATGTTTCATGCCGAGAAACACGCCGTCGAGGTTGACCGAATGGGCCCTGTGCCACGCGTCGAGGCTGGTCGTGTGTATGGGCGCGTCGCCCCCGCCGATCCCGGCATTGTTGACCAGGATGTCGAGGCCCCCGCAGTGACCTTCGATATCCGATACGATCCTCTGCCATTCGGCCTCCAGCGCCACGTCGAGCGTGTCGATCCGGGCCCCCGGCAAAGCGTGGCGGTCCTCATCCGTCCAGGTGATGTCGGTGGCAAAGACTTTTGCGCCCTCGGAGACGAAGCGCCGGGCGATCGCCCTGCCGATGCCGTTGGCCGCGCCTGTCACCAGCGCCCGCTTGCCTGACAATCGCCCGGTGCCGGAGGAGACGACCGTCATCCCAGACCATCGGTGCGGGCGTGAACGCTGCCCTGCGCCAGCCATTCGCCGAGCGGGTTCGCGGATTTCCAGCGATCCGCGTGGTCGATCATGCGCGTGAACCCGACATCCCCGCGCGACTTCAGCCAGGAAACGAACGTCTCGAGCATGGCCAGACGATGCCCGCGACCGATCACCTGCGGATGCATGGTGAAAGTCAGCAGGCCGCCGGGCTCGTGATCGGCGGCCCAGCTCACCTCGTCCTTCCAGATCTCCAGAACCGTCGAGGGCGCGGAGAGCCCCTTGGTCGCGCCGTCATACTCGAAATGCGGAAAATCATCGAGATGCCAAGCGACCGGCAGCTCGACCAGGTCGGTATGGACCCCGAAGACATAGGGCGCGTCGTTCGGAAATGCGTCGCCGGACCGCACGTAATAGGGGACGAGATCGGAGCCCATCAGTGAGCTGTCATAGGTCATGCCGGAATCGACGAGAATGCGAACGGTCCGCTCGGAGAAATCCCACGACGGCGACCGGTAGCCGCGTGGAACGAGTCCGGCGGCCTTGTCGATCGCCTCGAACCCCTTCTCGAGATTGCGGCGCTCGTCTGCTTCGGAGAAGTCGGCCGGATTCTCGTGGACCCAGCCATGATGCACCAGCTCGTGCCCCTCGGCCGCGATGCGACGCACCAGGTCGGGATAGGCCAGCGCGGTATGTCCGGTGACGCAAAAGCTCGCCGGCAGACCGTGGCGGCGCAGAAGGTCGAGGATGCGGGGAACCGCGACCGCGCCGAATTCGCCGCGCGAGATCATCGAAGGATTGCGACTGGCATAGCTGCCGATCCAGACGGACATCGCGTCGAAATCGAATGTCAGCGCGCAATGGACCTTGGGGGTCACGCCGCTCTCCTCCCATGAAATCCGGGGGGCCCGCCCCCGCGCCGGCCGGTGCCGCCGCGGGGGTTGGATACTCAGAAACCTGCGCGGATCCGGGCGATATCCTGGACGAAACGGGCGCGGATCTCGTCCGGGAGCGGCCCGAAGACGCCCTTTTCCTCGATCGCCTGGCGGACGTCGTCGAGGTAGTAGGACTCCGTCACCGATGGATCCACCCGCGCATCGCCGACGGTATTGGAATGTCCGTAACCCCATGAGGTTTCGAGGTATTCCGCAGCGTCGGGCGAGCTGATGGCGTTCAGGAAGTCGTAGGCCTGCTGCTCGCGCTCGGGATCGGAGGTCGCGGACAGGGCATAGCCGCACATCCAGGGCGCGATCCCTTCGGGCGCATCGGCGATGAAGTCGATCGGTTCGCCTTCGGCTTTGAGGCGCGCGCCGAGATCGTTCCACCCTTCGGCCACGACCACTTCGCCGGACTTGAGAGCCTGCGACAGCTGCGTCGGGTCCTCCCAGTAGAAGAGCGCGTTCTGGTGCGCCTCGCGCAGGAAGGCCAGCATCTCCTCGTACTGTTCCTCGCTAATGCTCTTGTGATCGAGCTCGACGCCGACATGCAGCGCGGCGGCGATCCAGAGCCCGGAGGCGTTTGCCGGCAAGGCGGTGCGCCCCTTGTAGGCCGGGTCGAGCAGCATATCGATGCCCGTGGGATTCTCGACGACGTCGGTGCGGTAGATGATGCCGTCCGCGCCGAAATCGAACGGGACCATCCAGACCTTGCCGTCGCTCTGGACGAACGGCGCGTCAAGCATGCCCTGGCTCAGATCGTCCCAGTGATCCAGCCGCGACGTGTCGAGAGGCTTGATCAGGCCATCTTCGATCCATTGCGGCATTGTTGCGGTGCAGGGATGGATGACGTCCACCTCGTATCCCGCGCGGACCTTCTGGACGGCATCGATATCGCTGGTGAAGAACGAGAACTGGGGGCCGTCGCCGTATTTCTCGATATAGTCGGCGTAGAAGCCCGGATCCTCGTACCCGCCCCAGTCGAAGACGACGAGATCCTTGCCATCCTGCGCCTGTGCCGTGGCAGACACGATCATCGCGGGAAGCGCCACAGAAGCGAGGGCCACCATGCGTCGCCCGCTTGCGGGAAATGCCTTCATAGCGGTAGTTCTCCTGTAAGATTGCGTGAGTGGTGCTGTTTCCATAGCTTGCAAGGTGATGCCCATGGCAGCAATATCTCCAGAGTTATATTGACGTGCCGCTGCGGCAGATGCCGCTCGGACGTGCAGCGCGATCCCCGGCTCAGGCTCCGAAGTGGTCGCCGAGTGCCTTGAAGATGGACAGGCTCAGCTGATCCAGCGCGCTGTCTTCCGGCAGCGGTTGCGACGACAGCTTGATGGCCGTGATCCGGTTCTCGAGATCGACATAGACCCACTGCCCGTGGATCCCGATGGCCATCAGCGCGCCCGGATGCGTGTCCGGCACGTACCATTGGCTGCGATACGATCCCGTCGGATAGAGCGCCGTCATGCCGCCACACTCCCACGCGCCGCGGTCGCCATTCCGGCGGATATCCTCGATCCAGCATGCCGGGATGACCTGCTCGCCGCCCGCGCGGCCCTCGTTGCGCATCACCTCGCCGAAGCGGGCCAGGTCGCGGGCACGCATGCAGATGCCGCCGGCGGTACGCGCGCCGCCCATCTGGTCCACGGTGATCATGCCATCCGCTTCGGCACCGCATCTGCGCCAGATCTTCTCCGAGAGCAGCTCTGCGATCTTCCTGCCGCTCGCGGCTTCGAGCACCCAGCCAAGCACGTCGGAATTGGGCGAGACGTAGTGAAAGCGGTACCCGTGCGGCCCCTCGCCTTTCGGCAGTTTGGGAAGAAAGGCGTGAAGCCCCCCTTCGTAGGGAAAATCCCCCGGGGGGTTCCAGTCCATCGCGACGCGATAGCGCGACACGTCGCCCGCCGGATCGAGGTAGTCCTCGACGAACCTGACCGAGACGGTCATGTCGAGCACCTCGCGCACCGTCGCATCGTCCCAGGCCGATCCCTCCAGCTCCCGCACGTATTCCGTCACAGGTTTGCCGGGATCGAGGACGCCTTCCTCGACGAGAATGCCCGCCAGGCACCCCGTCACGGATTTCGAGACGGAAAAGACGATGTGCCGATCCCCGGCCCGCATCAACCGATCGTAGCGCTCGGACACGATGACCCCATCGTGCAGGACGAGGAACGCGTCCGTATGCGAGGCCGCAAGCGCATCCTCGACGCTCCGTCCATCGGCCAGTTTCACCGAGCCGAGGTCGAGCTCCGGCCCGGTCTTCAGCGATCCCGGCCGATCCGATGCCTCGATCGTGTCGACCCGGATCAACTCGTCGACGTGGTGGAAGCTGCGGCGGGAATAGGGCGCGGTGCGCCAGTTCGCCAATGTGGTTTGCGTATCGAGCTCTTCGTCTGTGGCCATGGGGTCTTCTCTGGTCTCTGGTTCGTGTCCGAGGATGTGCGTCGCTTTTGCGTCATCCGAGGGACGAGGCCAAGTTCGTGGTCCCGAAGCCTGCCCGGACATCGCGGCGGAAGGACCAGATCATCCTCGCACCCCGTCGCAGATGTCGACGGAGTGCGAAGTCTTGACGGGGGATCAGGCCGGCGCGGTCCGTCGGCGGCGGCGCACGGCACCGAGCCCCGCGACCCCGAGGAGCAGCATACCGCCCGTCGCGGGCAGCGGGACGATGGCGGGCTGGGTGAAGCCCAGCTGCCGGCTTGCGGTGCCCTGAAGGAGAAGCGCGGTCTCGGCCGATATCCCGAGGTCACGAGCCGCGAGTTCGCCCGCGCCGAACATGCCGGGATCCAGATCCGTGATCGTGCCGAAGATGGTCAGCGCGCTGAGATACGAGCCCGCGGGACTCGCATGGGTGCCGTCCTCGAACCAGAGGTCGATCAGCCCGTCGGACAGCGCGTCCTCGCCCCAGAAGTCGCGCGTGGCGATCCCTGACGCGACCGCGCTCAGGAACGCCTCGCCGACGGGGGCGATGCCGGTGAACCCGCCGGTCCCGTCCTGCCCGGCCAGATCGGCCGCGTCGGCATAGGCATTCGCCAGCAGGGCCGTCATCTCGTCGAGGCTGGCGAAGAACGTCTCTTCCGACATGCCGCCCGTGCGGATGGCGGCACCGGTCTCGGGGTCGATCTCGGTCTCGAGCGCGCCATCGACGAGGTTCGGTCGCGCCCAGGTCTGGTAGAGATAGAGATCTGCGTCAGGGTTGGCGTTCGGATTGGCATAGGAGCCACGATCCCGTCTGCAGGTCACCGGCGATATGCCCGCATCGGCGCAGGCCGCCTGACGCGCATCCTCGCTCGCACCCGGAAAGGCATCGCGATAGCGGATCGTCCCGGTCGGGTCGGAGGAATGCACGAAATCCTCGATCACATCGGCGAAATGGGTGAAGTATTCAGGGTTCGACCGAAGTTCGTTGCCGAACGCGTTGGTCACGCGCGGCAACGGCTCGTCGCTCTGTTCCTGCAGGATGACCTTGTCCCAAGGCTTTGACGCGATGTTGCTGCGAAGATCCCAGTCGTCGGGATTGGTGTTGAGGAAATGCCCGCGGAGCGACGCGGCCTGACGGGTCGACAGGGAGATCTCGTAGTCGAGCCCTGCCTGATCGGTGAGCTTCTTCACGATGCCCGGCACGCCGCCCCATGGCGGGGGCGAATAGCGGTTGCGCGACTCGGGATCGGCATAGCCCCCGCCCCGTTCGGGCGAGGTCAGGCTCGTCACGTTGTCGGCGTTGTAGCTCAGCACCGGGTCGAGCCGGGCGAAGGTGTAGCTGTTTCCGACGAACAGGACCTCCACCGGCGCAGCCGGGGCCGCGACAGGTGCAAGGGCCGCAAGGACCAGCAAGAATGATTTCTTCATGTTTCTCCTCCTCCATGTAACGGGCGGCACTTTCGGGAACTTCGCCGCCACGATTTGGGTCGGTGCCCTTTCCGGACACGGACCCGAAAGCCTCTCCGGCCGGTTGGCCGGTTTCCTCCGAGGTCGAATTCTCCTCCGTCTCTCGATCTTTGGGAATGGGGGGCGACGCGGACCGAGCCGATGCCCGCAGCCGCCCGCCGCGATGGCGAGATAATGACGTATCCTACCCCCTCAGCGAGAGGTGTACGCGCTCACCGCCTCTTCGGCGATCTCCTGCAGGAAGGCCGTGTCTTCGGCTGGAATGGCACCGTAGTAATCGTAGGAATTGCCAACCGCCGATTCTTCGTACAACGCCGCATAGACCGTCGCCGCGGCGAGATACGTCCCGAGGAGCGTCGGATGGCTGCCGTCGAAATGCTTGTGCAATTCCAGTTCCGGTCGGGCCTCGTAGGCGAGTTCGAAGGCGAGGCCCACGGGGATGATCACCGCGTCGACCTCGTTCCCGACCTCGGTATAGCCCCGGTCGATCTGCGCGAACATCTCGGGATCGTAATCGTCGTTCTCCTCGGTGTAGGCCGGGGTCATGTAGAGCGCCACTTCGGCACCGTGTTCCTCGACCTGCGGGGCGTCTTCCCTCACCGCTGCAGCGAACCGATCGAGCCGATCCTCGGTGGTCGTGGCTGCACTGTGGCCCTGCAGGATCACGACGTCGAACGGATCGTCGAGACCGAGGCGGCCCGGTTCGAGATAAGACGAGATCTCGTGCTGATCGAGATAGGACCCCGAGATCGTCGCGGATTTGTAGGTGAACCTGTCGTCCGGATACGCGGCGCGCGCCATTCGGACGACGTGGTTGTGGATGCTGTCGCCGTAATAGAGGTAGCTGTTTCCAACGAAGAGGATCTGGCCCGGATTTTCCTCCGAAAGCGCTTTCTTCTGGGGCGCAGGTGCATCCTGCGAGATGGCAGGGGCCGCACAGACGACGCCCGCCACGATGGCGGGATAATGACGAATCAAGGTTTCCTCCCTTTTGGCCGTCGCGGCACAGAGCCGCGTGTGCAGTTCCGCACGGGCTGCCGGGTCATGGAACCGGAAATGGGGAAAGTCCTGGATTTAGATCCGATGTAGAATCGCGTTTGGGTGAACATCCACCCACATCCGCCAATCGACGGGTCGCGGTGCGAACGTCCGTCCGAGCCATGACGGCGATCCACCGGGCTCGGCACCACCGAGGGACCGGAATGCCTGCACGCCCGGTCTTACTCGCACGAACTCATCCAGAGCGGCACGGATCTGTACACATGACTTCGAGCCGTGGACAAGGGCACGACACCGTCGCCGCCCGCATCCGCGAAGAACGTATAGAATGACGTGCTGTCAGTAGCTTGGTAAAGTAATGGCTCCGGCGGTAGGGATCGAACCTACGACCAATTGATTAACAGTCAACTGCTCTACCGCTGAGCTACGCCGGAACACTTCGGGGCGTATAGCAAGGGTGTTGGGGGGTCGCAAGAGGGTTGCGGAGGGAAAGTCAGCGCTTCTGAAAAAGAGCGGTCGGGCCGAGATCGGGCTCGGGCCGAACAAGGCCACGGACTGTCAGATCGACAAGATGGGCCAGCACGTTGCGCTCTGCCGCGGGCAGGAGATGCGGCTCGATCCCCGTGTAGATACGCGAAACGAGCTCGCCCGGACGGGCCGGGCCGTCTGCGAGGCAATCGAGGATTTGCGCCTCGCGCTCCTGCCGATGCGATATGAGCCAGTGGAGCCGCCTCTTCGGGTCGTCAATCGGGTCGCCGTGCCCGGGATGGAACCTGCGCCAGCGTCCGGTCGCAAGGCGGCGGCAGGAGGACATGAACTGCGTGAGGTCCCCGTCCGGCGGCGAGACGAGCGACGATGCCCACCCCATCACCAGATCCCCCGTGAAAAGCGCATCCCCCCAGGCGAAACTGAGGTGATTGCAGAAATGCCCCGGCGTCCAGAGCGCGGTCAGCGTCCAGTCCGGACCGGTGACCGCCTCCCCATCCGCGAGGTGCCAATCGGGGCGGAAGTCGCGATCGACGCCCTCCCCTCCTCCGGCATCCGCCATCCGCTGCATCACTTCCGACCGGCCTGCGCGCGCATCGCCGAACGCGAGAACGGGTGCCCCCGTCGCGGCCGCCAGCGCGGGAGCGAGCGCGGCATGGTCGAGATGCGCATGCGTCACGAAGATATGGCTGACCTGCCCCCCGGTCGCGGCGAGGATCGCGTCGAGATGGGCGGGATCGCCGGGACCGGGATCGATCACCGCCACCGGACCCTGACCGAGGAGGTAGGTGTTCGTGCCGGTATGGGTCATCGGCGAGGGGTTCGGGGCGCGGAGCAGGCGAAGGCCCGGCTCGAGCATCTGCGTCATGGCGCTTTCTCGTCGGCCTTTCCGGGGATAGCTTCTGCATCATGACAGTCGATTGGCTCAAACGCTATACGCCGCGATCCCTTTACGGTCGGGCCGCGCTCATCCTCCTGCTGCCGGTCCTGACGATCCAGCTCGTCGTTTCGGTCGTCTTCATCCAGCGCCTCTTCGAGGACGTGACGGAGCAGATGACCGGGAATGTTGCGCTTGAATTGCGCCGGCTCGTTTCGATGGTCGAAAGCGCCCCCGACATCCCCGATGCGCTGCGCGAGGTCGAACCGCTCGCCCAAGCCCTGCGCATCGACGTGGCGCTTCCGCAAGCCGATCCGGTCACCGGCGACGCGCGGGTCTTCTATGACCTTTCCGGTCGCCTGGTGCTGCCGACCCTGAGGGAGGCCCTGCCGGAGCTGATGGGCGTGGATCTGGCCGGCGACGACAAGCGCGTCCAGTTGAGCGTGGCGACACAGCTGGGTCCGCTGGGGCTTTCCTTCGACCGCAACCGCGTCTCGGCCAGCAATCCTCATCAGCTTCTCGTAATTATGGTTCTCGCATCGCTTCTGATGACGGTCGTGGCCTACCTGTTCCTGCGCAACCAGCTGAAACCGATCAAGCGGCTCGCCGATGCGGCGCAGGCCTTCGGTCGCGGACGCACCCTGCCCTATCGACCGTCCGGCGCGACCGAAGTGCGCGAGGCCGGTGCGGCATTCCTCGACATGCGCAACAGGATCGAACGGCAGATGGAGCAACGCACGCTGATGCTCTCCGGGGTTAGCCACGACCTCAGGACGCCATTGACCCGCATGCGTCTGGGCCTGTCGATGAGCGACGATCCCGAAAGCCCGGCGCTCCAGCGCGACGTGGACGAGATGCAGCGCATGCTCGACGCCTTCCTCGACTTCGCGCGCGACGGAACACTCGACGATCCGGTCGAGATGGACCCGGCGCTCCTCCTCCAGGACGTGGCCGAGAATGCACGACGTGCCGGACAGAATGTCGAGATCGTCGGCGTCGCAGGCGGGGATGCCGTCTCGCTCCATCCGCTCGCGATCACCCGGGCGATCGAGAACCTGCTCGGGAACGCGACGCGTTATGGCACGCGGGCCGAACTGGGCCTGTCGCTCGGACCGCGGGCGATCGTCTTCACGGTCGAGGATGACGGCCCCGGCATTCCCGAGGAGATGCGCACCGAGGCGTTGCGGCCCTTTTCCCGGCTCGACCCCGCGCGCAACCAGAATCGCGGCAGCGGCGTGGGGCTGGGGCTCAGCATCGCAATGGATATCGCGCGGCAGCACGGAGGAACGCTGCGCCTGGACCGGTCCCAGCGGCTCGGCGGGCTCAGGGCCGATCTGGTCCTCGCCCGCTAGATCTCGTCCTCGTCGTCACGCCCGCGAAAGCCGCTCGCCACGACGAACTTCTCGGAACTGTCCGACCGGCTCGACGGCGGCTTCATATGCGCGACCTTCTCGAAGCGGCGCTTGAGCACCGCCTGCAGTTCCCCCTCGGCACCGCCCGCCAGCACCTTGGCGACGAAGGTGCCACCCTCCTCCAGCACGTCGAAGGCGAATTCGGCCGCGGTCTCGCAAAGCGCGATGATCCGGAGGTGATCTGTCTGCTTGTGCCCGGACGATGCAGCCGCCATGTCCGACATCACGACATCCGCGGGGCCGTCGAGCCAGCCCCTCACCAGGTCGTCCGCGCCCGGATCGAGAAAGTCGATCTGATGGATCTCCGCACCGGCGATGGGCTCGACCTCCTGCAGATCGATACCGATGATCCTGCCGCGGGCCTTGCCCGATTTCTCGCCCAGCGCGTTGATCCGCGGGACCGCGACCTGAAGCCAGCCGCCCGGGGCGCAGCCGAGATCGACCACCCGCGCGCCCGGCACGAGGAACCGGTACTTGTCGTCCAGTTCCATGATCTTGTAGGCTGCGCGCCCGCGATAGCCTTCGGCGCGGGCACGCGTGACATAGGGGTCGTTCAGCTGACGTTGCAGCCACCGCGTAGACGAGCTCCGCCGCCCTCGCGCGGTCTTGACCTTCACCGTCAGGTCCCGCTGTCCACGTCCGCTGGTCTTCTTGGCCATGATCTCTTTGCTTTTCTCAAATACGCATTCGCCGCACGCCCATCCAGGGCACGGCCCGCCTAGTAGGGCCCGTCGTCCAGGACACCGTCCGCCGACATCTGGGCATAGAGCAACCCCTCGCGCAGACCGCGATCGGCCACGCTCAGCCGGTCGGTGGGCCAGACCCTCAGCAACGCCTGCAGGATCGCCGATCCCGACATGATGAGCGTGTGCCGGTCGCGTCCGATCCGGGGATCCGTGCGCCGCCCCTCGGGGCCGAGCGTCAGATAGGACCGGATCACCGCATCGATCTGGTCGGAGGTCATCCGCAGCCCGTCCACGCGGTTGCGGTCGTAGCGGCGGAGGCCCAGATGGCTTGCCGCGACGGTCGTGACCGTGCCCGAGGTGCCGATGATCTGGAACCCCTCGCGCTTCTGCTCGCTCGCGTAAGGCGCGAAATTCACGAGATTTTCCTCGAAGAACCAGCTCATCAGCGCGAAGCGGGCGGCATCGTTGCGCACGTCGTCGAACTGCTCGCGCAGGGTCGCGACGCCCCAGGGGACGCTGATCCAGTCGACCACCCGCGCCGCCGGAAAGGGCGACCCGTCCTTGGGCGTGAAACCCGCATGGAGCCGCATGATCGCGCGCGGCCGATCGACCTTCGGCACCCGCGTGAGGTCGATCCAGACGAGCTCGGTCGAGCCGCCGCCGATGTCGACGACCAGAAGCTGCTCGGTCTTGGTGCTGACCAGCGGCGCGCAAGAGATGACGGCGAGCCGGGCCTCCTCCTCGGGCTTGATGATCTCGAGCGGCAGTCCGACCTCGCGGCGCACCGTCGCGATGAACTCGGCCGCATTGCTTGCGCGGCGACAGGCCTCGGTCGCGACGAGCCGCATGTGGCTCACCTTGTGCTTCTCGAGCTTGGACTGGCAGATCCCGAGCGCGTGGACCGTCCGCGCCATCGCCGCGCGCGACAACCGGCCCGAGCTTTCGAGCCCCGCGCCGAGCTGCACGGATTTCGCGAAGGAATCCACCACGTGAAACTGATTGCCCTTTGGTTGGGCAATCAGCATGCGACACGAATTCGTGCCGAGATCCAACGCCGCATAAAGCGTGTCGGGATCGATCGTACGGGTGCTTCGGGGCTCGACCGGTTTCGGGAACGCGCCGGCACCTGTGGGACGCCTGGGCGCCATGAGAGCGCCCTCCTCATTCAGTTGCACCGAGACTAGGGGCCGCGCCCCGCCCGCGCAAGCGGTGCCGTGCGGACATGCGGGGTTTCCGCCCCCTCATCATCATGATGAACGATATGACGGCGGCGGCATCTGGTCCGGAGCCCCCACGGGGGATAGATGTCCTTACGCGAGCGGGCGGACCCCTCCCCTCCGGTCGCGGTGGCATCGAGGTCGATCGAAAGGCATTACGGACATGGCGAAGGTGACGATCCTCTACTGGCGGGACATTCCGGCACAGGTCATCGCGGGTGCGGGACGGCGCGCAACGAAGATCCAGCTTCCCGAACGGTTCGAGCAGGCGATCGATCGTGCCGCGATGAAATCGGGTGCCGCGGGCAGCGACGCCTACATCGCCGAATGGCGCAAGGCCGATCCGGCAGAAGTCGATGGGACCGACGGCGAGGCTGCCGAGGCCGAAATCGCGCGCCTCGACCGCGAATACGACCGGGAGCGCCTGAAGGCCCTCATTGAAAACGACGGCTGGGCCTGACCCACCTACCACCGCGCATTGCGCGAGCGTTGCCGACAGACAGGATGACACCATGACCCGCACGACCCTCGAATCGAAGACCAAGACGGTGACGATCGGCTTCGACGAGCCCTTCTGCGTCATCGGGGAACGCATCAATCCCACGGGCCGCAAGAAGCTCGCCGCCGAGCTCGAACAGGGCGATTACTCGACCGTCGAGCGCGACGCGCTCGAACAGGTCGCCTGCGGAGCGATGGTCCTCGATGTCAATTCAGGGGCCGTCTTCACCAACAAGATGGCCGAGGATCCGCGCTACGCAGACAACAACTTCGTCGAGCCGCAGCTCATGCCCGAACTCGTTCGCCGCATCCAGGCACTGGTCGACGTGCCGCTTTGCATCGACAGCTCCGTACCGGGCGCGCTCGAGAACGGGCTCGAGGCGGCCGAGGGGCGCCCCCTCCTCAATTCCGTGACCGGTGAGGAGGAGCGGCTCGAGCTGGTGCTGCCGCTCGTCAAGAAATACAATGTACCGGTCGTCGCGATCTCGAACGACGATACCGGGATCAGCGAGGACCCCGAAGTCCGCTTTGCCGTTGCCAAGAAGATCGTCGAGCGTGCGGCCGATTTCGGCATTCCCGCCCACGACATCGTGGTCGACCCGCTCGTCATGCCCGTGGGCGCGATGGCCAATGCCGGTCAGCAGGTCTTCACGCTGGTGCGTCGCCTGCGCGACGAGCTCGGGGTCAACACGACATGTGGGGCCAGCAATATCAGCTTCGGCCTGCCGCACCGCCACGGGATCAACGCGGCCTTCCTGCCGATGGCGATCACCGCCGGCATGACGAGCGCGATCATGAATCCGGTCCGCTCGGTAGAGATGGAGGCCGTTCGCGCCGCCAACTTCCTCATGAACCACGACGATAATGGCTACGAATGGATCAAGTTCTCGCGGATCCTCGACGCGGTGGACGAAGGCGCGAATTTCGCAGAGGCTTCCAAGGCGCAGATGAGTGCAGGCGGCGCACGCGGCGGTCGCAGGCGGCGCAGCAGGACGTGAGGGCCCAAGCGATCCGCCCGGCCGCGATCGGACGCGGTGTTCATGCGGCCCGTCACGGCTGCCGTCAGCGCCCTCCGGCAATCTCCTTCCGGTGACGACCATGGCAGATCAGGACCCGCTCGTCGTTTTTACCCCGTCAGGCCGGCGCGGGCGGTTTCCCGTCGGCACGCCGGTGCTGACGGCGGCGCGGAAACTCGGCGTCGATCTCGATTCGGTTTGCGGCGGACGCGGGATCTGCTCGCGCTGCCAGGTCGAACCCGGCAAGGGCGACTTTCCAAAACTCGGCCTTCATGTCGCCGTCGATGCGCTGAGCGCGTGGAACGCTGTCGAGCAGCGCTACGACGACAAGCGCGGCCTGAAACCCGGTCGACGGCTCGGGTGTCAGGCGACGGTCCAGGCGGATGTCGTGATCGACGTGCCGCCCGGATCGCAGGTCCATCGCCAAGTGGTCCGCAAGGAGGCGGCCGCGCGCGACATCACGCTCGATCCGGCGACGCGACTGGTCCTCGTCGACGTCGCCGAGCCGGACATGCACGAGCCCTCGGGCGATCTCGAACGTCTGTCGCGCGCCCTAGCCGATCAATGGCAGATCGAGATCGGAGCAACCTCCCTTCCGATCCTGTCAAAGCTGCAGCCCGCGTTGCGCAAGGGGAACTGGCAGGTCACCGTCGCGGTCCATCAGGACCATCGTGGCCCTGCACGACTGATCGACATATGGCCGGGCTTCTACGAAGGCGGGATCTTCGGCCTCGCCATCGACCTCGGTTCGACGACGATCGCCGCGCATCTGTGCAACCTGAAGACCGGCGAAGTCGTGGCGAGCTCCGGCATCATGAACCCGCAGATCCGTTTCGGCGAGGATCTCATGAGCCGCGTCAGCTATGCCATGATGAACGAGGGTGGTGACCGCGAGATGACCCGCGCGGTGCGCGAGGCCATCGACTCGCTCGCCAACGGGATCGCGGAGGTGTCCGGGACGGATCCGCGCGCGATCGTCGAGGCCACGATCGTCTGCAATCCCGTGATGCACCATCTGCTGCTCGGGATCGATCCGGTCGAGCTGGGCCAGGCCCCCTTCGCCCTCGCCACGTCGGACGCGATGACTTTGGGCGCGCCGGAGCTCGACCTCCCTTCGGTCAATCCATCGGCTCGGGTGTATTTACTGCCCTGCATCGCCGGTCATGTCGGGGCAGACGCCGCCGCCGTCGCGCTGAGCGAAGCCCCCGACAAGAGCGACGAGCTTACCCTTGTGGTCGATGTGGGGACGAATGCCGAAATCCTGCTCGGCGATCGCAGGCAGGTCCTGGCCTGTTCGAGCCCGACGGGGCCGGCCTTCGAAGGGGCCCAGATCAGTTCCGGCCAGCGCGCGGCCGCGGGCGCGATCGAGGCGATCCGGATCGATCCCGCGACCAAGGAGCCGCGGTTCAGGGTGATCGGCTGCGAGCTCTGGTCGGACGATCCCGGTTTCGCCGACGCCATCGTCTCGACCGGCGTCACGGGCATCTGCGGATCGGGCATCATCGAGGCCGTGGCCGAAATGCGGATCGCGGGACTTCTCGACGCCTCGGGCCTCATCGGGACGGCCGAACAGGCAGGCACGTCGCGCCTCCGGCCCGAGGGCCGGACGCAGGTCTATGTCGTGTACGAAGACGACGAGCGCCGCATCACGGTCACCCAGGGCGACATCCGTGCGATCCAGCTTGCCAAATCCGCGCTCTATGCCGGTGCGCGCCTGCTGATGGACGAACGCGGTGTCGACAAGGTCGACCGGATCGTTCTCGCCGGGGCCTTCGGCGCGCATATCAGCCCGCTTCACGCGATGGTGCTCGGGATGATCCCGGATGCGAAACTCGAGAACGTCACCTCGGCAGGCAACGCCGCCGGAACGGGTGCGCGTATCGCGCTTCTCGACCGCGGGGCCCGGGCCGAGATCGAGGAAACGGTGAAGCGTATCCGAAAGGTCGAAACCGCGATCGAGCCGCGGTTTCAGGAGCATTTCGTCGCCGCCAATGCCCTTCCGCATGCCAGCGATCCGTTTCCGGAACTCGCGAAGATCGTAACCCTGCCGCAGACCTCCTTCAACCAGGGCGGCACGGGCAAGGAACGTCGTAGGCGCCGACGCTAGCCCATTTAATCGGCGGGGGACGGTGACCCGGCATGGTCAGGTGTTCGTGGCTGAATCGCTCCGTAGCTGATCACCATTACAAAAAAAGCCCGCCGGTATTCGCCGGCGGGCTTGGATCTTCCGATCGTCTTTCGATTTTCAACCTGAACCGAAGTGCTTACCCGATCCAGTGAGCGTCGTCGTGGACGATCTTGACGGTATCGACCGACAGGTCGTCGCCCTGGAGAGCGATCATGTCGGAATCGCCCTTCAAGCCGATCCACATCGTGTCGCCATGCATCCGCTGGCTGACGATCTGTGCCCCCTGCTCGATCACGACCATGTCCTCCGAAACATCGAAATCGTTGACGACCGACATGGTCTGAACATTGTCGGCCACCCTGGACCCGAAGATGAACGCATCTGCACCGTCACCGCCGGTGATCTGGTTCAGACGCCCCCCATTCGCCCGGATCGCATCACTGCCATCCGTGCCGGCAAGGTTCTGGTAGGGCCTCGACGACCCTTCGATCACGTTCCAGTCGATCGGACCGCCATCGCCTTGGTCCGGCATTTCGGGCTCGGGCTGTGGCTGCGGCTTTTCCGGTTCGGGCTGGGGCTCGGGCTTCTCGGGCTCGGGCTGGGGTTCGGGCTTCTCGGGTTCGGGCTGGGGTTCGGGCTTCTCGGGTTCGGGCTGGGGTTCGGGCTTCTCGGGTTCGGGCTCCGGCTCGGGTTGCTCCGGTTCAGGCTGGGGTTCCGGCTTCGGATCGATCGGTCCGGAATTGGTGTCTCCCTTCAGGGTGACGCGAGTGCCGTCGTCGACCAGATGAACCGTCCCGACCGCGTCGCCGAACGTCGCGATCGCATCGCCCGCCGCATCGACGATCGCCGTCTCGCCGTCCGACTGCGCGAGACGAAGATCCGAAAGGTCGCGTCCATCCATCACCGCCGTCAGGTCGAGCCGGTCGTTCGAGGAATACTCCTCGATCCTGACCTCGATTCCGTCGGCTGCCACGAAGACATCGGAGGCATCGCTGCCGACGAGGGTCAGAGTGTTTCCACCCTTCGCGACCTGAAGCCGGTCCTCGGCATAGTCGATCCACACAGAGATGCCGGACGCACCGTCGACCTCGATTGTTCCGAACCCTCCGACGAGTTCGTCAACCTCGACGAGATCGAACCGGCCGCTTGACCGGAGATCCGCGAAATCGACGACGAGCCAGGTATCGGCCGATCCGAGATCGACCGACGAAACGACATCGCTCGCGCGCGTTCCCCAGTGACCGCTGCGGAATTCCGCAATGGTCGAAAAGCCGGACCGTGCAGCCTCGAATTGCAGCACCGCACCGTCGGCGAGCGACAGCGAAGCGACACCGCCGCCCTGACCGTCGAACCCGATCTTCGCGCGATCGCCGGTGATCTGCAGGCCACCATCGACTTCGAACTTGGCCCCACCGGTGGCAAGGATCGCCTCACCACTCGATACGGCGAGATCGAGGCCACCCTCGACGGTCCCGAAGTTCGCGAACCGTCCGCCGTCCTGCGAGACGTCGATACGCTTTTCGCCGTCATACCCATCGGTCCAGAGCTGACCTGCCCGACCGATCTCGATCGCGCTGTTCACGCCACCTTCGAGGTCCGCGACCTCGAGAAGCCCCTGACGAACGGTCAACCTGCCGCCATCGCCGAGATCGAGCGACTGCAGACGGTTGGTACCGGCATAGGTGACCCAGTTGCCGGCAAGATCGACGCTATCGCCGCTCTGGGGCAGTTCCTCGCTCGTCCAGTTCAGCCGGTTGTCCCAACGGAAGCCCTCACCCCGCTCGTCCGGGACGAAACGCAGATCCTGCGGGCCGTCGATGACCGAGACGTCCTTGCCGAAACCCTTCTGGAAGAAGTCGACGACGTCGCTCGCCTCGATCTGCCCCCAGTTCGCGCGAAGGAACGTTGCGAGGATGTCGATCGGATCGTCGGGATTGCTTACGCCCAGCTCGTTCTCGACGAAGCGCCTGATCGTGACCTCGTCGAGTTCGGCCGGATCGATATCGGGGAGGTTCTGATCGTGGTCGTGGCGGGGCGAATCCCGGAAGCGGTCGCTGATCCAGTTGTAGATCAGCGTGTCGTCCGCGAATGCGTCGTCGTAGCGGATCGTGTGGGGGTCGTGTCGTCCATCGGTCTTGCTGGCCCGATCCTCGGGATCGGCGGGGTCGGCCATATGCGCAATGATGTTGCCCACGTAGCTTGTCCAGCGCGCGTAATCCTCGATGCCCCAATCGCGCGCTCCGGCTCCCGGCTTGTTGCCGGCGGATGTCACGATATTGTCGAGGACGAGCGAATAATTGTCGTTGTGCCCACGGTTGTCGTATTGTCCACCACTGGTGTTGAAGGCGACGTTGTTGTCGACGAAAGCACTTCCTTCGATCACCGCACCGGATCTGAACTGCGCACCGAAAGAGCTTCCTCTCATCGAGATGCTGTCGCGAAAGGTCACGTCCTCGACACCGGTCTGGATATAGATGTTGTGGTTCTGCATCCGGGGTGCATCGCCGTCGCCGGTCTCGTATCCCGGGGACCATCCGTTCCGGTCGGCGAAGACTTTATCGATGAGAAGTCCATCGATGTTCTCGCCGTAGAAGCCGCTTGTCCGCCCGCCATTCGTCGCGTCGATGATCGTGGTTCCGTGGAGCGTCGCACCGTCGATTGCGCCGAAAAGACCCTGAATGGTCACCTGGCTTCCGTCGAATGTCACGTCATCGAACAGCAGATTCCCGCCCTTCATGACGCGTGCGCCGTCGATCTCCAGTCCCTGTACGACCACGTTCTGACTCGGATCCTGCCAGATATGCACACGGTCCCCGAGAACGGGTTTCTCGCCTTCACCCCACGCGCCGACATAGAGGGGGTGAATATCCGATTCCCCGTCCGAATCCCGACCGATCAACCGACCGGTATCGTCGTACTCATAGCCTCGCTCGAAGAGGAGCCAGTTCGAGGTCGGGTCCGCCCTCTTGTCCGTCGTCGAATACCAGAGCGACATCCCGAGATCGGTCTTGAGCGCCATGTCCTCGCTCGCGCCGTATTCGGGGTGCGCTTCGAGCCATTTGGCGTTGATGTCGCCCTCGGAGATTCCTTCGCGCGCGGCGATATCGGACCGGCTCAGCGCATCGTCGCTTTCGGAAACGTAGATCTTGCGGTGGTTCTCGCCCGGCTCGACGACGACATCGTCTTCGTCGTCCACCGCGAGCATGTAATGATCGCCCTCGCCCCAACCGTTCGCCTGGGGACCCGCCTTGGCGCGGATCAGGACATCGACCTGCTCCGCATCGGCCCCTTCGCCGAGCGTTACCGAAAAGTCGGTGTGGCCCCGGAAATCCTTGTCGGCCAGGACCAGCGAGAGGGTCCCGTCAGGGTTGATCGTCACGTTGCCTGATTCCGGTTGCGCGGTCACGGCGGAAACGCTGCCGCCCAGATCGAACGTCGTGACGCGCCCTGCCGTGACGTCGATCCGCCCGGCTGCCTTCGAGATGTCAATCAAGAGAATGCTCCATTTCCCGGCGAGATTCGCCAGTTCGTTTCGTCGGGAACCGGTCCCGGTGCCCCTGAATTGGGACCGTTAATCGGTCGAAAACTGGCCTGCAAACAGCCTAGGCAAGGTTTTGCCGCCCAGGCGAGGCCACGGCTAGCATCTTTTTGGTTAACAGGATGTGACCGTGTATCTGGGGACCCTCTCGCCAGCGATCTTCGGCCGAGGCCGGCAGATCGGCGCGCATACCCAAGCTTCATCAAGTGGAATAGGCGGAAAACGGCTTGGATTCAGGGCTTCAGGGGCACGTCGTCGAACAGGTACCCGTCGAAGCGCGGATCCTCGACATCCGACAGCGTCATCAACCTATCCCGCACGTTGCCAAGATGACGCCACATCGCCGATCGTGCCGCGCGCTCGTTCCGGGCCCTCAGCGCATCAAGGATGGCCTGGTGATCGTCGAGCCAATCCGCACGGTAATCCGTTTCGAAGATCCGCCGGTGCAGTCCCGCCCAGATCGAGCTCTGCTCCCTCTTGCGCCAGAGGTCCTCGACCATATCGACCAGCACGGAGTTCTGAGTGGCCTCGGCAACCTGACGATGAAAAGCTCGGTCGCCCGCGTAATCCCCGTCGCCATTCGCCAGTGACAGGCGCTCGCCCTCGAGCGTCGCACGCATGCGGTCGATATCGGCCTTGGTGACCATGCGTGCCGCAAAGCCCGCGATCTCAGCTTCGAGGATCTGGCGCGCCTGCAGGAGTTCGAACGGCCCGATATCGTCGGGCTCTGGCAGGCTCGCAGTCGCACCCGGATCGCCGAGATAGATCCCCGATCCGCGTCGCACCTCGACAAGGCCCTCGATCTCGAGCAGGACGATCGCCTCGCGAATGATCGAACGGGAAACGTCGAGCCGTACCGACAGCGCCCGTTCGGGCATCAATCGCCCCCCGGGCTCGATCCCCTCACGCGCGACGAGATCGCGGATCTGTGCCGCGACCTCTCCATAGCGCCGCGCGCTCATCCGCCGGCCTTTCGCTCCGCGTAATAGGTAGCGAGGATGTCGAATGCGGGCTTTTTGGTCGTCTTGTCGGCCGCGATCAGTCCCTTTCGATTCCACCCTCGCTGAAACCTGTTCTGCCGCCGCTCGACCCGGAAATCGTAGAGGATCCAGGGAGAAATGCCCTTCACGTAGTCGAGGCCGCGCAGGGTCGCGATCTGCTTGCGGTAGACCTCTGCCTGGTAGTCGAGGGAGAAAAGGCCGCGTGCGGGCCCCATCTCGTGATCGCCGTCCGCCCCGGTCTCGGAAATCACCACGGGGCGGTCGGGCGCGGAATTGCGGCCGATCACGCCAAGTTCGTCGAAATCCTCGTCGTACCAGCCGTAATACTCGTTGATGCCGATCACGTCGATATGGGCGGCGAGCCGGTCCTCGATCCTGAGCTTGCGGTGATTGACGAGACAGGCGGCCGCGACGAGGCGCGTGGGATCCTCGCTTCGGGCGGTTTCGGCCAGATCGCGCATGAACTCGAGCCGGGCGTCGGTGTCGGGATTCTCGTTGCCGATCGACCAGATCACGACGCTCGCACGGTTGCGGTCGCGACGGATGAGTTCGACGAGCTGGTTGCGGGCATCCTTGAGCGTCGCGGGATTGGCGAAATCGATCGCCCAATAGACCGGGATCTCCTCCCAGAGCAGGAAGCCAAGTTCGTCGGCGAGCCGCGCGGCCATCTCGTGATGGGGATAATGCGCAAGCCTCAGAAAATTGCAGCCGAGCTCGGCCGCATGGGCGAATCTGCGCCTCAGATCCGCCTCGGATGTCAGCTTGCCTGTCTCGGCGTCGTCCTCGTGGACCGAGATACCGCGCAGGAAGAGGGCATCGCCGTTGAGAACGATCTCGGTCCCCCGTCGTTCGATCGTGCGAAAGCCCACCCGATCGGTCACCACGTCACCGCCCGCTTCGGCGCGAACATCATAGAGGCGCGGAGTTTCGGGGGACCAGAGCTCCGGCACCGCATCAAAGCTGCCCTCGCCCTGCCCTTCGGCCAGAGCGATCTCCGAAGAGATGCCGAGTTCGGGGATCTCGACGCGGACCCGGTCGGACGGCCCGTCGGCATGCACCGAAATGCGGATCCGGCCGTCCTCGAGCCGCACGAAAAGATCACGGATCACCGTCGCGGGCGTGTCGTAGAGCGTCACCTCGCGCGTGATCCCGCCATAATTGAACCAGTCGGTGTTGCGCATGGGCACGCGGTCGCGCGTGCGCGCATTGTTCACGCAGAGCAGCACGAAGTTCCGGCCGGGCGAAACCGCTCCCGTCAGTTCGACGCAGAACGGCGTCGAGCCGCCGTAATGGTTGCCGAGGAACCGGCCGTTGACGAAGACCTTGCAATCGTATTGCGCGGCCCCGATCCGCAGGAAGCGCCGACCGTCATGCGGGTCGAGATCGATCCAGCGTCCGTACCAGGCAGATCCTTCGAAGAAGTACCACTTCTCCTCGAGCATCTGCCAACAGGACGGCACCGGAACGGTCTCGCCCTCGTAGGGATCGTAATCCCAGGGCTCGATCCGATCCTCCGGGTCGGAGGGTTCCAGCGCGAACCATTTCTGCCTCAGCCCCGTATCGAGGAGGTCGACACAGAAGGTCCAGTCGCCGTCGAGCGATCGCCCCCGCCGCCCGCCAGCGAAGATCAGGGTCTCCGCGTTCAGGCCTTGCGTGTTGTAGGGGCGATCGTAATCCTCGTCGTGAAGCGCCTGGAGGGCGTTCTCGGCGAGATCGGATCGCTCGAGCATCGCGTCAGGAGCCGGACTGGCTGCCCGAGGCGCGGATCCGCTCGATCAGGTCGGCGAGATTGTCGGACCGCGAAGCCGTCTCCTCGATCATCGGCTGGACCGCCTCGACGAAGGGGGCCTTGTCGACCTCGTGGATCTCGACGCCCATCTCGCTCTGCGCTTCCTCGAGCGCGGCGTTGGCGGCTTCCTGCCAGCGCTGCGTATGGGCCTCCTGCATTTCGGAGGCGGCCTGCATCATCGCGTCCTGCTGCTCGGGCGTCATGCCGTCCCAAGCGCAGTTCGAGATGACGACGACCGAGGGGATGATCGTGTGCTCGTCGAGGGAGAAGTCGGAAACGACCTCGCCGTGACGCGCGGTCGTGAGCGCGGTGGGGTTGTTCTCGGCCGCGTCCACGACGCCCTGCTGCAGCGCGCTGTAGAGCTCGCCCCAGGAAATCGGCGTCGGGCTGCCGCCCAGAAGCTCGACCATGCGGATCGCCGAAGGCGAGGGCTGAACGCGCACCTGCACCCCTTCGAGATCGGCGGGCGACAGGATCGGCTTCTGCCCGTAGAACGAGCGAGCGCCTTCGGTCAGGAAAGCCACGCCGCGAAAGCCGTTATCGCTCGAGGAGGCGAGGATGTCCTGCCCGATCTCGCCCGCGACCACTTCGTTGAAGTGCTCTTCGCTGTCGAAGATGTAGGGCAGGTTGATCGCGGAATAGCTCTCTTCGAAGGCTTCGAGTTCGGAGGCGTTGGAACGCGCCATTTCGAGCGCGCAGTTCTGCACGAGCTCCATCGACTCGCGCTGCGTGCCGAGCTGGCCATTGGGGAAGATCTGGATCTCGACTTCGCCGTCGGTGAGCTCGGAGACGCGATCGGCCATCTCCTGCATCGACAGATGCGTGGGGTGGTCGGGCGGGTTGTTGTGGCTCAGGCGCATGGTGGCGGCGTCGGCGATCGAGGCGGCGGCGACGAGCGCGGTCGCGCCGAAAAGGGCTGTCTTGGTGACGGTCATGTCGTCCTCCCGGGAAAATTCGGATGGGTGTGTTCGAATGCGCACTGGTTGACCAATTCCGAACGGTTTGGCAAGGGACAGCACGGATTTGTCCGCGCAGCCGCTGCCACGACCTCCCGCGTCCGCGGATTGGTCGACCGCAGGTTTCGGTGCCGCGCATCAGGAAAGGGTTTCGCGATGAGTTTCCGCAAGACGGCGTTACAGGTCCGGTCGTGAAGGGTGCCGTCGACCTGATCCTTCGCTGGGCGGTGATCGCGATCTTCGCGATTCTCGTCGCCTGCGTCACGTGGCAGGTCCTGAGCCGCTACGTCTTCCAGACGCCATCCATCCTCACCGACGAAATCGCGCGGTTCCTCTTCATGTGGCTCGCGCTGATCGGCGGGGCATACACGTTCGGCGCGCGTCGCCACCTCGCCATCGACCTGCTGCCGATCGCGCTCAAGGGACGCGCCCGGCTGGCCCTCGAATGGGTGATCCTCTCGATCGTCGCGGGCTTCGCTGCGATCGTCATGGTCTGGGGCGGCTGGTCGCTCGTCAGCCGCACGCTCAGCTCCGGACAGGTCACACCCGCCCTGCGCCTGCCGATGGGCTGGATCTACGCGGCGATCCCCTTCGCGGGCATCGTCATCCTTTATTACTGCGCGCTCTTCGCACGGGATCTCGGCCAGGGCCGCCTTCCCGAAGCCGAGGGCGACGTCTCAATGCCGCTCGAATGAGGATATCACGATGAACTCCGCTGTCTGGGTCCTCTTCGGCAGTTTCGCCGTCCTCATGGCACTGGGCGTGCCCATCGCCTTCGCGATCGGGACATCGGCCACGCTGACATTCCTCCTCTTCATGGGGGTCGAGCAATCGGTCTTCATCGTCGCGCAGCAGATGGCGTCGGGTCTCGACAGCTTCACCCTGCTCGCGATCCCGTTCTTCATCCTGGCGGGCAACATCATGAACCGCGGCGGCATCGCCATGCGTCTCATCAACCTCGCCAAGGTGCTTGCAGGCCGCCTGCCCGGCGCACTGGCGCATTGCAACGTCATCGCCAACATGATGTTCGGTGCGATCTCGGGCTCTGCGGTCGCCTCGGCTGCGGCGGTGGGTGGCGTCATGGCACCGCTCCAGGACCGCGAGGGGTATGACCGGGGCTTCTCGGCGGCAGTCAACATCGCCTCCTGTCCGACGGGTCTGCTGATCCCGCCCTCGGCCACGCTCATCGTCTATTCCCTGATCACCGGCGGCACCTCGATCGCGGCGCTCTTCGTCGCGGGATACGTCCCGGGAATCCTCATGGGGCTTGGGTTGATGACGGTCGCGGGCATCATCGCCAAGCGTCGCGGCTATCCCGTGGCGGACCGCCCCTCGACCGGAGAGGTTCTTCGCGCCGTACGCGATGCGATCCTGCCGCTCGGCCTCATCGTCGTCATCATGGGCGGCATCATCGCCGGCATCTTCACCGCGACCGAGGCCGCCGCGGCCGCCGTCATCTATGCGCTGCTCCTCGCGCTCGTCTGGTATCGCGAGATCACGGTCCGCGACCTGCCCGCCATCTTCGTCGAATCTGCCGTAACGACGGCGGTTGTCCTTCTGATGATCGGGGCCTCCATCGCGATGAGCCGGGCGATGGCCTTCGGACTGATCCCCAACGCGATCTCGGACGTGCTGCTGGGCATCTCCGACAATCCGCTGGCGATCCTGCTGGCCATCAACATCACGCTGCTTCTCGTCGGGACCTTCATGGACATGACGCCGGCACTGCTGATCTTCACGCCGATCTTCCTGCCCGTGACGCAGGATCTCGGCATGGATCCGGTCCATTTCGGCATCGTGATGACCTTCAATCTCTGCATCGGCATCTGCACGCCGCCCGTGGGATCGGCCCTCTTCGTCGGCTGCTCCGTCGGCGGAACCTCGATCGCCAAGGTGATCCGTCCGCTGATCCCGATGTATCTCGTCCTCCTGACCCTTCTCTTCGTGGTGACCTACGTGCCTGAAATCAGCCTCTTCCTGCCCCGCGTGCTTCTTGGATACGGCGCATGAAGACGCTCAAGGACTGGACCCTCGCGGATCGCCGCACCGACGGCGTCGACCTGACCGTTTCCGGACGGCACCTCATGCGCATCCGCGTGCTCGAGGACGACCTGATCCGCGTCTCACTGCTCAAGGACGGTGCATGGCGGCTCGGGCGCACATGGACCGTGGCCCCGGGCGGCGATGCGCCGCTCGAAGGGCGCGACCGCGACAGCCTGTCGGGGTTCAACTGCCCCGAGCCGCGGATCACGGACGACGACACCCTCGTGATCGAGACCGCGACCCTGCGGCTCACCATCTCGCACCCGCTGCACTTGTCCTGGGCTGCGCGGATCGACGACGAATGGCGGACCTTCGTCGAGGAACGGCGCACCGGCGGCACGATGTTCGGGGTGCGCGATCATCGTCACGCCCATTTCCTGTTGCGCCACCCCGACGAGCCCGTTCATGGCCTGGGCGAGAAGACCGGCGATCTCGACCGTCGCGGCCGCCGGTTCGAGATGCGCAATCTCGACGCGATGGGATACGATTCCGAGACGACCGATCCGCTCTACAAGCACGTCCCCTTCACCATAACGCAGACGGCGGGTGCCGGTGCGTGGTCGATCTTCTACGACAACCTCGCACCCTGCTGGTTCGACCTCGGCAACGAGCTCGACAATTATCACCCGGCCTTCCGCGCCTACCGGGCCGAGGACGGCGATCTCGACTACTATGTCTCCTGGGCACCGCGGATGCTCGATCTGGTGAAGCGGCAGGTGCGGCTGACCGGTGGCACCGCCTTCCCGCCGCGCTGGACGCTCGGCTATTCCGGCTCGACCATGAGCTATACCGACGCCCCGGATGCACAGGCACAGCTCGAAGGGTTCCTCGACCGTCTGGCCGAGCACGACCTGCCCTGCGACAGCTTCCAGATGTCCTCGGGCTACACGTCGATCGGGACGAAGCGGTACGTCTTCAACTGGAACCACGACAAGGTGCCCGATCCCGACGCGATGGCCACGAAGTTCCGCGATGCGGGCGTGCACCTCATCGCGAACATCAAGCCGTGCCTGCTGAAGGACCATCCCCGCTACGACGAGGCGGCGGATGCCGGCCTCTTCGTGCGCGACAGCGAGACCCCGGACGCGCCCGAGATCTCGAGCTTCTGGGACGACGAGGGATCGCATCTCGACTTCACCAATCCCGACGCGTTCGACTGGTGGAAGGACGGCGTGACCGCCCAGCTGCTCGAACACGGGATCGGCTCGACCTGGAACGACAACAACGAATACGAGATCTGGGACCGCGAAGCGCGCTGCGCGGGCTTCGGCGAGCCGATCGACATCGACCTCATGCGGCCCGTCATGCCGATGCTGATGTGTCGCGCCTCCGAAGCCGCGCAACGTGCCCATGCGCCGGGCGAGCGTCCCTATCTCATCTCGCGTTCGGGTGCACCGGGGCTTCAGCGTCACGCCCAGACGTGGTCCGGCGACAACCGCACGGCATGGAAGACGCTGCGTTACAACATCCGCACGGGCCTCGGGATGAGCCTTTCGGGATTCTACAATATCGGCCACGACGTCGGCGGCTTCTCGGGTCCGCGACCGGGCCCCGAGCTGTTCCTGCGCTGGGTCCAGAACGGCATCTTCCATCCGCGCTTCACGATCCATTCCTGGAACGACGACGCCACCGTCAACGAACCATGGATGTATCCCGAGATCCTGCCGCAGATCCGCGCGGCACTCGGGTTGCGCTATCGGCTGCTGCCCTATCTCTACACGCAGCTCTGGCGCGCCGTGACCGAGGACGAGCCCATGCTGCGCCCGGTTTTCCTCGACCATCCCGACGATCCCGAGGCATGGAAGGAGCATGACGAATTCCTGCTCGGGCCCGATCTTCTCGTGGCGAACGTGATCGACGAGGGGGCGACCGAGCGTCGGGTGCGCCTGCCCCGGAACGCGCATGGCTGGGCCGATTTCCAGACCGGTGCGACACATGCGCCGGGCGCGATTGTGACACTGCCCGTCGATCTGGACACCATTCCGCTCTTCGTGCGGCGCGGCGCGGTCCTGCCGCTCTCGACCGGAGCGATGCGTGCGGCACCCGAGGCCGAGACGGCGCGCGAGTTCCACCTCTTCCCGCCCGACGAGGGCACCGGCGAAGGGTTCGCATACGACGATGACGGCCGGAGCGAGGGCGGTCCCCACCGCGTGACCCGCATCGCGATGACGGCATCGCGCGACGGGATCGACCTGACGATCGCGCATGAGGGCGACGAGAGCCAGGGCCCCGCCCGCGCCCGCATCGTCCTTCCCGAAGGGGAGATGCGGACGCTCCGCCTCGCCGGACGGATCATCACCCCCGGAGAGGAGATCACGCTTTGACCACGCCCGACATCACCCGACAGGATCCCGCCTATGACCGCGCGGCCCTGAAGCCGCGTATCCTGCATATCGGGTTCGGCGCCTTTTCCCGCGCCCATACGATGTGGATCCTGGACCGGGGCCTCGATGCAGAGGGCGGAGATTGGGGCGTCATCGCCGCACGGCTCAATTCCGGGCAGGACCAGCTCGATGCGCTCGACGCCGAGGACGGCCTGTTCCACGTCGCCGCGGCCGACGGGGAAAGCGCGGTACTCCGACAGCTCGGATGCGTGATCGGAACGCGCCATCCCCTTCGTGACGGAGGCGACGCGCTCCCCGACCTGATCGCCGATGCGGACCTCCGGCTCGTGACGATGACGATCACCGAAAAGGGGTATTGTCAGGACGGCGGTGCGCTCGACCGTTCGCGCGAGGATCTGCGGACCGATCTCGCCGCCCCGCGCGAGCCCAGAACCGCGATCGGCATCCTCGCCGAGGGTCTGCGCCGCCGGATAGAGGCCGGTGCCGGTCCGATCACGCTTCTGTCCTGCGACAACATCCCCAGCAACGGGCGCATGCTGCACCGCGTCCTCACCGATTACGCGCGCGAGATCGACGAGGGACTTGCCGGCTGGATCGACGCCAACTGCACCTTCCCGAGCGCGATGGTCGACCGCATCACGCCCGCGATGGACGACGAGGGCCGCGCCCTGATCCGCGAGGCACTGGGCCATGACGATCCCAATGCGATCGTGACCGAGCCGTTCCTGCAATGGGTGATCGAGGATTCCTTCGCGACAGAACGGCCGCCCTTTGCCGCCGGCGGGGCCGAGCTCGTCTCGGACGTCACGCCCTTCGAGGAGATGAAGCTGCGGCTCCTGAACGGCGCGCACACGTTCCTCGCTCATGCCGGCCGCCTTCTCGGTCACGAGACCGTCGCGGATACGATGTCGGATGCCGATCTTCGCGATTTCGCGCGCGCCCTCATGCTCGACGAGCAGGCGGCGACGCTCGACATGCCCGAGGATGTCGATGTTCCGGCCTATGCGGATGCGCTGATCGCCCGGTTCGAGAACACCCGCCTGCGCCACCGTCTCGACCAGATCGCTCAGGACACCAGCCAGAAGATGCCGCAGCGCCTTCTCGCCGCGCTTGGCGAGAACATTGCCGCCGGTCGGGCACACGATCGCGGAGCGCTTGCCGTGGCAAGCTGGATCGCCGCATTGCGCGACCTGCCCCCGGTGGCCGACCCCCGCGGAGAGGAACTGCGCGAGGCCGCCGCCACCGACGATCCGGCCCGCGCAGTGCTGACGTTGCGCGGCATCGCGACCGATCCCGAACCGTTGATCGGGCCCGTACGCGATGCGCTGGCCCGGATCGACGGCGGGGGTCTCCGTGCGGCGCTGAACGCGAAGGGCTGATGCACATGGCGGGGGGCAGCGGAGCCCCCCGCTGCGATTTCGGCTGAGACTCCCCCCGTCGATGATGTATGGCTGCGGCGCGGCCGCCTGTCGCGCGGCCGGACCCGACACCATTCCAAAGGACGTTTCCGCATGACCGGCGATCCCATCGAACTGCTCATCCTCGGTCTGATCGTCGCCGCGATCGGCTGCGTCGCCGGTGTCCTCGCCGGGCTTCTGGGCGTGGGCGGAGGCATCGTCCTCGTCCCCGGCTTCTACTACGCCTTCGCCTCGCTCGGATACGAGGGCCCCGAACTCATGCAGCTCTGCATCGCGACATCGCTCGCCACGATCGTCGTGACCTCGATCCGGTCCGTCATCGCGCATCACCGCAAGGGCGGGGTCGACTGGGTGATCCTGCGGCACTGGGCACCCGGCATCGTCATCGGGGCGCTTCTCGGGGTTCTCGTGGCCTCGGCACTGCGCTCGGAACTTCTCCAGGTGATCTTCGGCACGCTCGCCCTGCTGGTAGGCGTCTGGATGCTGGTCGGTCGCAAGGATTGGCGGATCGCGGACCAGATGCCCGGTCTCGGGCTCAGGTCGATCCTGTCGCCCATCGTGGGCTTCCTGTCGGTCCTCATGGGGATCGGGGGCGGGTCCTTCGGTGTGCCGATCATGACCCTGCACAACGTGCCGACCCATCGTGCCGTCGGCACGGCAGCCGGTTTCGGCCTGCTGATCGCGGTGCCGTCGGTGATCGCGTTCCTCTTCGTCCAGATCGCGCTGAAGCCGCCCCTCACCATCGGCGCGGTGAACCTGCCAGGATTCCTGATCGTCATCGCGGCAACGCTTCTGACGGCACCGCTGGGCGTCAAACTGGCCTACAAACTCGACGCACAAAGGCTCAAGCGGGTCTTCGGGGTGTTCCTGATGCTCGTCGCGCTCAACATGATCCGCAAGACGCTCGGTTACTGATCGGGAGAACGTTTCCCGCGCGAAACCTGTCCGCTCATGAGCGCCGGTGATCCGGCAGCGTCCGGAAGACGCCCGTGGCCGTGGCGACGAGCGTGCCCTCGTCGTCCCGCAACTCGCCCGCGATGAACTTGACCTTTCGCCCGCCCCCGGTGAGCCGCCCCTCGGCCTCGAGCGATTGGCCCAACCGCGCGGACGAGACGAAGTTCACCGTGAGCGAGATCGTCAGCATCGGATACGTGCCGGTCTCGTCCATGGAAAGCGACCCGGTCGCCCCCATCGCAGTGTCGAGCATCACGGTGACAAGCCCGCCATGGAGCACGCCGTGGCGATTGGTGTGCCGCTCGTCCACGACGAGCCGACAGCGCCCACGCCCGTCACCTTGGCCCACGTCGAGCACGTATCCGAGCGTACGCTGCGTGCCTGTCTCGTCGCGGATGATGCCCGGCGCATCCGCGGTCATGCGGTGACCTCTTCGCCCAGCGCGCCGATGACCATTCCCGCGATCTCGGCCCTCAGCGCAGATCCACTCGCGGCGACGAGCCGCGCATCCGCCCGGCGGCAATCGTAGGACCCGCCGTCGAGCATGCCTGCATCCCCGCCCGCCTCGGCCACGACGAGTTGCCCTGCCGCATGGTCCCATGGCTTCGAGACATGGCTCGTCAGGAAATCGGCATGGCCGAACGCGATCATGCGGTATTCGTGACACGAACAGCGCAGCGACTCGACCCGTCCGATCCGGGGATAGAGCGCGGCGAGCGCCGGTTGATGCACCTTGGGAAAGAGATAGAGCGGCAGGTAGCCTGTTGCCTCGACCGCCCCGCGCGACGCGCGCACCTCGAGGCGGCGGTCGTCGGATCCTTCGCGGCAGAACCATGCGCCGCCGCCTTTCCGGGCGACGATCCAGTCGTCCATGACCGGATCGTAGAGCACGCCCAGCACCGTCTCGGCCCCTTCCGTCACGGCGAGGATCATGCCGAAATTGGCATTGCCGCGCGCGAAATTCGCAGTCCCGTCGATCGGGTCGAGGATCACGCAGGTCCCCTTTCCCTCAAGCCGGTCGAGAATCGACGGATCGTCCGACACGGCCTCTTCGCCCACCAGCGCGGCGTCGGGAAGGATGCGGGCGATACGCTCGGCCATCGCGGCCTCAGCCGCGCGATCGGCGACGGTCACGAGATCCTCCGGGCCGGTCTTGGTGTCGATATCGGCCGCGTCGAGATTACGGAAACATGGCAGGATCTCTGCCTTTGCGACGTCGCGCAGCGCGCCGATCAGCGCGGCCTCTGTCTGGCGGTCGATCATCGCTCAGCTTCCCCGATAGGTCGAATACCCGTAGGGCGAGAGGAGGAGCGGCACGTGATAATGCGCCGCCTCGTCCATCCTGAAGCGGATCGGAATGTCCTCGAGGAACCGTGCCTCCCCCAGATAGGGACCGGCATGGAAGAGGAGCTCGTAGCTGCCGGTGGCGAACTCGGACTCGGGCAGGATCGGCGCGTCCGTGCGTCCGTCGGCATTCGTCACCATTCGGGCGAGCTCGGTCCGCGTCTCGCCTTCCAACCGGAACAGCGTGATCGTCAGCCCCGCCGCCGGACATCCGCGTGCCGTGTCGAGGACATGTGTCGTCAGATAACCCGCCAAGGGTGCCTCCGCCTGCCGTTTCGATTGCGTTGCCCAGTGTTTCCGGGCCAGACAGGGAGCACAAGAGGATACCGACCATGACAGACCGATACGAACGCGACCTGCGCGGCTACGGGCCGACGCCTCCGGACGCGAAATGGCCGGGCGGCGCGAAGATCGCCGTCCAGATCGTCGTCAATTACGAGGAAGGCGGCGAGAACAACATCCTGCACGGCGACGCCGCGTCGGAGGCATTCCTGAGCGAGATCGTGGGCGCGGCCGCCTGGCCCGGCCAGCGGCACGCCAACATGGAATCGATCTACGAATACGGCGCGCGGGCCGGGTTCTGGCGGCTGCACCGCCTCCTCGGCGATCTGCCGGTGACGGTCTACGGCGTGGCCACGGCGCTCGCCCGCTCGCCCGCGCAGGTCGCGGCGATGCAGGCGTCGAAATGGGAGATCGCGTCGCACGGTCTGAGGTGGATCGAGTACAAGGATTTCAACCCCGAGGACGAGGCGGGGGACATGGTCGATGCCATCGCGCTCCATACCGAGGTGACGGGCGAAAGACCGCGCGGCTGGTATACGGGCCGCTCGTCCGAGAACACCATCCGCCTCGCCACCGAGGAAGGTGGCTTCGACTATATAGCCGACAGCTATGCCGACGATCTGCCCTACTGGGTCGAACTCGGCGGCCGGCATCAGCTGATCGTGCCCTATACGCTGGATGCGAACGACATGCGCTTCGCCACGCCGCAGGGCTTCAATTCGGGCGACCAGTTCGAGCGGTACCTGACCGACAGCTTCAACTGCCTCTACGCCGAGGGCGCGGCCGGCATGCCAAAGATGATGTCGATCGGGCTTCATTGCCGGCTGGCCGGGCGGCCGGGACGGATCATGGCGCTGAAGCGATTCCTGGACCATGCGCGCGGACATGACGGCGTCTGGTTCGCGACCCGCGCCGAGATTGCGGCGCACTGGGCCGAAACGCATCCGCCGCAGCCCCGGCGCAGGCCAAGCGAGATGTCGAGGGACGAGTTCGTCACAGCCTTCGGCGGGATCTTCGAGCATTCGCCTTGGGTTGCCGAGGCCGCCCATGCGCTGGAGCTCGGGCCTGCGCATGACGATGCGGTCGGGCTCGCCTCCGCGATGGCGCGAGGGTTTCGCCGCGAAACCGACGAGGCGCGGCGTGCGGTGCTGAAGGCGCATCCCGACCTTGCCGGAAAGCTCGCCGCGGCCAAACGCCTGACGGAGGAGAGCACGTCGGAACAGGCGAGCGCGGGGCTCGACGCGCTGACCGATGCCGAGCGCGCACGCTTCACCGAGCTCAACGACGCCTATCAGGCAAAGCACGGCTTTCCCTTCATCATCGCCGTGCGCGATCACGACAAGGCCGGCATCCTCGACGCCTTCGAGCGTCGGGTCGGCAACGACAGCGCCGCCGAATTCCGTGAGGCCTGCCGTCAGGTCGAGCGGATCGCCGAACTTCGGCTGCGAGAGAAGCTCGGATGAGTGCGGAGATCGTCGCACGGCCGCTGGACCCCGAGGCGTTCCACGCCTTCGGGGACGTAATCGATACGTCGGGCGCGCCGGACAAGGTCATCAATCAGGGGCTTTGCGGGCGCTTCCACGATCGCGCACGGCTCGATTTCGGGGACGGGCATGCGGGGATCAGCCTGTTCGACGCGGTCCCGCGCCAAATGCCTTATCAACTCGATTTGCTCGAACGGCACCCGGCTGGCTCGCAGGCCTTCGTGCCGATGTCACCCGATCCGTTCCTCGTGATCGTGGCAGAGGACGAGGGCGACCGCCCCGGGCGGATCAATGCATTCGTCACGGCACAGGGTCAGGCCGTGAACCTGCTGCGCGGGACGTGGCACGGGGTTCTGACGCCGCTCGGGCCCTCGGGGCTCTTTGCCGTCATCGACCGGATCGGGCCCGGTGACAATCTCGAGGAATATCCCCTGCCCCGTCCCGTCATGGTGACGCTGCCCTAGGGAAGTGGCGCGTGGCGGTTCACGTCCTTGTAGAGAAGATAGCGGAACGGGCCGTCTCCCCCCGCATAGCAGGCCTGCGGGCAGAAGGCGCGCAGCCACATGAAATCCCCACCCTCGACCTCTACCCAGTCGCGGTTGAGCTTGTAGGCGGCCTTGCCGGCGAGGACGTAGAGACCATGCTCCATCACATGCGTCTCGGGGAACGGAATGACGGCACCGGGCTTCAGCGTGACGATGTTGACATGCATGTCGTGACGCAGATCCGCGGGATCGACGAAGCGCGTCGTGGCCCAGCGCCCGTTCGTATCGGGCATCGCGACCGGATCGACGGCTTCGTCGGAGGTCACGAAAGCATCGGGTGCATCGATTCCGTCAACCGCCTGATAACGCTTGCGAACCCAGTGAAACTTCGCGGGATCGTCCCCGGTGGCACGCAAGCTCCACCGTGCGCCCGCCGGTAGATAGGCATAGCCGCCCGGGCCGAGATCATAGGCGGTGCCGTCGATCGTCAGCGCGATGCGGCCATCCGACACGAAGATCACACCCTGCACGCCCGGATCGGTGTCCGGCCGGTCGGACCCGCCGCCGGGCGCGACCTCCATCAGGTAGTGCGAGAACGTCTCCGAAAAGCCCGACATGGGCCGCGCGATGACCCAGGCGCGCGTCGCGTCCCAGAAGGGCAACGCGCTGGTCGTGATGTCGCGCATCGTCGATGCGGGCAGGAAAGCATAGGCCTCGGTGAAGACCGCGCGCTCGTCCATGCGGGCGCTTTGCGGGGGAAGCCCGCCGGGGGCGAAGGCGTAGCGGGTCATTGACGGGCGATCTCCATGTCGGTGGTGGCGCGATACCAGTCGCGGATGGCGCGGCGTCCATCCTCGTCGAGCCCTGTGACGTTGCCGGGGGGCATCGCATGGGTGACGCCCGACTGGAGGTAGATGCGACGGGCCTGCCCCGCGACATCGGCCTCGGTCTCGAGCAGGACGCCCTTCGGAGCCCAGCGGATGCCGGACCAGACAGGCTCGCGAGCATGGCACATGGAACAGCGGCCGGTGACGATCCGGTGCACCTCCTCGAAGCCCGGCGCGGCGGCGTGACGCTCCGCCTCGGGGGTCATCACCTGTGCGTCTGCGCTGCCGGGATTGCGCAGCGGAACCGAGCTCAGCCAGGCAAGCGCGATGAAGAGCATCACCGTGACGGCCCAGGTCCAGGTCGGATTGCCCGTTCCGGCATGGCGGCTGTTGAAATAGTGCCGGATCGAGACGCCGATGAGGAAGACGAGCGCCGCGATGATCCAGGCATTGTCCGTCCCGAAGGCCAGCGGGTAATGGTTGGACAGCATGAGGAAGATCACGGGCAGGGTCAGGTAATTGTTGTGCGTGGAGCGCAGCTTGGCGATCTGGCCGTATTTCGGGTCGGGTTTGCGACCGGCCTTGAGATCGGCCACGACGATGCGCTGGTTGGGCATGATGTGGGCGAAGACGTTCGCCGTCATCAACGTCGCCGTCATCGCGCCCAGATGGAGCAGCGCGGCACGCCCCGAAAAGACCTGGTTGAGCAGCCAGCTCGCCGCGACGATACCCGCGAAGAGCACGACCATCACCGCCGTCGGGTACGCCTTGAGCGGCGAGCGGCAGAGCGCGTCGTATCCGATCCAGCCGCCCGCGATGAAGGCCGCCGAGAGCATGATCGCCTGAAAGGTCGAGAGATCGGCCCGCGACGGGTCGATCATGTAGAGTTCGGCCCCCGCCCAGTAGAGTACCGCAAGGAGCGCCGCCCCAGAAAGCCAGGTGGAGTAGGCTTCCCATTTAAACCAGGTAAGATGGTTGGGCATCGCCTCGGGCGCGACGAGGTACTTGCGGATGTGGTAGAAGCCGCCGCCATGAACCTGCCATTCCTCGCCATGGACCCCCGTCGGCATGTCCGGAGCCTTCCTCAGACCCAGATCGAGCGCGATGAAATAGAAGGACGACCCGATCCAGGCGATCGCGGTCACGACATGGAGCCAGCGGATCGCGAAGGCCAGCCAGTCCCACATGACGGCGAAGTCGTACATTGCCAGAAATCCTCGAGGATGGGCTGCGTTCCCTTTTTGGCGATCGGCGCGCGGGGGTCAATGGCGCGCCGGGCGGTGAGGCCCCTGCCCCCATCTCCACCACCGGGAGGCCACTGCTCCTGATTAATTTCTGGACAACCGAAAGAGCGGATCAGCCCTCTTCGGTCAGCGTCACGATCGATTTCGGAAGGACGATCTCGAACGCGGTGCCGTTCGGGCCGGTATCGGCGAGGCGCAGGGTGCCGCCATGGCCGCGCACGAGTTCGGCGGCGATGGCGAGGCCGAGCCCCGACCCGCCCTTCTTCGCCGCGCCGTGGAACGGCATGAAGAGATGCTCCTGCGCCTTGGCCGGAAGCCCGGGACCGGTATCGCGGACCCGGATGAGCCAGTCGCGCGCGGTCTCGGCACCCGCGATTGAGATCTCGCCCTCGCCGCCATGCGCCTCGAGCGCCTGACGGGCATTGCGCACCAGATTGGCGATGACGCGGAAGAGCTGTTCGGGATCGGCGCGCACGACCATACCGCCCGGCACATCCTCGGAAAAGGAGATGTCCGCCTCACCGGCCGCGAGCCGTTCGCCGTCGATCACGTCGCCGACCAGATCCGCGAGGGAGACATGGCCCAGCGCCGGCGGCGGCTCGTCCGCGCGACCGAAGGCAAGCACACCCTCGCAGATCGAGACGGCCCGACGGATGGAGCCCAGCAGCTTGGGCACCATGCGCTGCACGGCCGGATCCTCGGTCGTTTCGATCCGGTCGGCAAAGAGCTGTGCCGTGGTGAGCGTGTTGCGCAGGTCATGGCTGATCTTGGCCACGCCGCTGCCGAGCTGTGCCAGACGCTCCTTCTGGCGAAGCGAGGCCGTGAGCTGCGTCTGGAGAGAGCGCAGGGCCTCTTCGGCCGCGCGCAATTCGGCCACGCCCGCCGAGGGTTCGATGATGCGGCGCGCATCCTCGGGGGCCTTGGCATAGCTCAGCATCGCGTCGACGACGCCCCGGATCGGTGCGACGAGAAGGCGGTTGACCGCGATGAAGAGGAGCAGCGCCGTGACCACGGAGATGACCGCCGAGAGGATCAGCACCCGGAGGCCGTATTCCATCATTGCGTCCCGGAGGGGGCCGGTCGCCATCGTCACCTCGATCCGCTCGCCGCCCTCGCGCACGGGCGCGCCGATGACCCGGATGACGGCATCGGACGGCTGGGCGAGTGTCGCCATCGCATCGGCGATCAACGACCAGGGCTGCGGGTCGCGCAGATCGTAGGTCGCGACGATGTCGCTGGGAATCTCGGAGCTGAGGACGAGCTGCCGGATCTCGTCACGGCGCAGCACGATGTTGAAAACCTCGGCGTTCTGCAGCAGTTCCGCCTCGAGCGCAGGGTCGATCACGTCGTCGGCCAGCAGCGCAAGCGAAGCGATCTGGGCGCGTTCGAGCCGGGAATCGAGATATTCCGCCCGGAATCGCGCGACTGACGGGACGAAGATCAGCACTTCGGCCAGCATCACGAAGACGACGGTCAGGATCAGGAAACGTCCCGAAAGGGTATTGAGCATGCCTCGCGCCCTCGACATCAGGGCAGATATTTCTGTACCAGCCTTACCACGGATTTAACGCTGGCGTTTTCAAAGAGTTGCGGTGCGAAATAAGCACCCGCCGCCCTTTTGTTGATTTCCGACAGCGTTGGATAGGGCAGCACCGTGTTCGCGATGGCAGACAGCTTTGTGCCGTTGGCGATGGCCTCGGACCAGATCGCGATGAGATCGCCCGCATCGGAGCCGATGATGGACGCCCCGCAGGGGCGGCCGTTTGCCACGACGAGCTTGACGAAGCCGGTCGTGCGACCCGTGGCGATTGCGCGGTCGTTCTCGGCGTAGTTGAAGCGCAGTACCTTTGTCCGGCCGCCGAATTTCTCGCGGGTTTCGGCCTCGGTCATGCCTACATGGGCAAGTTCAGGATCGGTATAGGTCACGTGCGGAATGTGATCCGTCCGCGCCTTGGACCAGGTCATGCCCAGCACGGCCGAACGCACGACGATGCCGGCGTGATATCCTGCCACATGCGTGAACTGCGCACCGCCCGCCGCATCGCCTATCGCATAGACGCGGCGGTTGCTGGGCGAGCGCAGGTCCGTCCCCACCGTCACGCCACGATCATGCGCGATGCCGGCCCGGTCGAGATCGAGACGGTCGAGATTGATTCTGCGTCCGGCGGCGACGAGCAGATGCGAGCCCTCGTAGGTTCCACCTTCGGTCTCGATCCGGATCACGCCGTCCGAATGGCGCACGCGGGTGACCTTTTGTCCTTCGAGGACCTGCACACCTTCGGATGCGAGTTGGGCCAGCACGATCTCGACCTGCTCGCGATCATCGCGCGGCAGGGCGCGGTCGGCTTCGATCACCGTCACGCGGGATCCGAGACGGGCGTGCGCCTGCGCCATCTCGAGGCCTATGGGTCCGCCGCCGATGATCAGCAGATGCTCAGGGCGGTCACGCAGGGCGAAGAGCGTCTCGTTGGTGAGGTAGGGAACATCCCCGATTCCATCGATCGGCGGCACGAACGGCGAAGAGCCGGTCGCGATCACGAAGCGACGCGCGCGGACCCGGTGGGCGTCCGTGACGACGGTCTTCTCGTCCTCGAAGCTCGCCCAGCCGCGCAGGACGCGCACGCCCAGCCCCTCGAACCTCTCCTGGCTGTCGACGGGGGCGATCGTCTCGATCACGCGGGCGACATGGTCCTTGGCGGCGGCGTAATCGATCTGCGGATCGGCGGCGGCCACGCCCGGAACAGGCGGGTTGCGCATCAGATGTGCCTGCTTCGCCACGGCAAGGAGCGATTTCGACGGGACGCAGCCATGGTTGAGGCAGTCCCCACCCATCTCGGCCCCTTCGATGAGGACGGTGTCCGCGCCCATCTGGGCGGCACCGGCCGCGACCGAGAGCCCGCCGGAGCCGGCACCGATCACGCAGATGTCGCAGGTGATCTCTTCCATGGCTCAGAGCCCCTTTCTGCCGCGCACGGCCTTGAGGATCATCGGCATCGCCGCGAGCAGGCAGAGCCCGAGGATCGGGAGCAGGATGCGCGGCTCGAAGATGATACCGAGATCCGGGGTCTCACCGCGCTCGAACACCGCGCCGAGCCCTGATCCTACGCTCGTATAGACGATCGCGCCCGGAATGATGCCGAGGAACGTCGTGGTTGCGAAGGTCCAGACGGCGACGCCCATGAAGGCCGGAATGAGATTGGCGACAAAGAAGGGAACCGCCGGGACGAGACGGACGAGAAAGAGCATCGACCACTGATTCTCGTCGATGCCGGCCTTGATACGCGAAACCATCCCCTCGGAGGCGTCCATCCGGGCCGCGAGCCGGTCGCCCAGCCCCCAGCGCGCGGCGAGGAAGATGCAGACCGCGCCCGCAGTCGCGGCAGTGACGTTATAAAGCGTGCCCGGGAAGGTCGAGAACAGGAATCCGCCGGTCAGGGTGCAGAGCGCGGCACCGGGCAGCGACAACGCCACCACAACGACATAGGCGAGCATGAAGAGCGCCACGGTTGCAAGGTAATGTTCGTCGCGAAAGGCGAGCAGACGCTCGCGGTTGTCGGCAAGCGTCTCGAAACTCAGGTAATCGCGCAAGGTGAAAGCCCCGACGATGGCCGCGAGTGCGATGACGACGATCGGCAGACGGCGTAGCCAGGGCGCGGGGCCTGCATCGTTCGGGGTCTTGTCATTCATCGCCGAGGGATCCTGCGCCTGTCATGCAGACCAGATAGGGCGCGTGGCGGCCGTGAAACCCCGCGGGGGCCATATTCATGCCGGGGGGTGCGACGATGTTGACAGGCACCGGTCGCCCCCTTAGGAAGCGGGCTTCGAATGACCGCGCGGGGTTTCGGTTCTCGCGCATGCCACCCGTATCTGACGGAGAGACGCGATGAAACGCACCTTCCAGCCCTCGAACCTGGTTCGCAAGCGCCGCCACGGGTTCCGTGCGCGCATGGCCACCAAGGCCGGCCGCAAGATCCTGAACGCGCGCCGCGCCCGGGGCCGCAAGTCGCTCAGCGCCTGAGCGGCGACGCGATGACAGATGGAAAGCCCGCCGCGGACGAACCCGCGGGCGGGCTTTCGTCATGTGCGGAACCGGGACGGGACGGATCACAGGCAGAGCCTCGGCGCATCAAGGCGCGGGCCGATTTCCTGCGTGCGGCGCGGGCCCGGACCGTGCGGATGCCGGGCTTCATGCTGCAGGCCCGCGACCGGCGTGACGAAGGCGCGATACGGGTCGGCTTCACCTGTTCGCGCAAGGTCGGCAACGCCGTCGCACGCAATCGCGCGAAGCGCCGACTGCGAGAGATCGCACGGATCGGCCTGCCGCATCTGGGACAGTCAGGATGGGATTACGTCCTGATCGGAAAGCGCGACGTGACGGCCGAGCGCAATTTCGAGAGGATGCAGGCGGACCTGAACGCGGCGCTTCGCAAGATCCACGGATGAGTAGCGAGAGCCGTCGGATGGGGCCGCTTGCCTCGATTCTGGCTCTGCCGGTACGTGGCTATCGCGCGGTATTTTCGCCCTGGGTCGGGTTCAATTGCCGGTATCAGCCGACCTGTTCGGCCTATGCGCTCGAGGCGCTCGAACGGCACGGTGCGATACGCGGAGGATGGCTCAGCCTGCGACGCATCGCACGCTGTCATCCGCTTGGCGGATCGGGCATCGACAACGTCCCGGATTGACCCGGCGCATCCGGCACGATCAGCGCCGGATCGAGTTCTTCCGCGTCGAGATCGGCGAAGGACGTTTCGGGATCGGCACGACCGTAGGATCGGGCGCCGAACCACCTCAGCGCGAGATAGATGATGCGCCTGCGCCAACGGCGCACGCCCGCGGCCTCCATCGCAAGCAACATGACCCGGTCGGCGAAGAGACGATCGTTCGGACGCGGTCCCCGCCGGTCGAGGAAGGCCCACGCCACGTAAAGATAATCGTGCAGGATCGCGGCCTCGAGCCAGGGCCCCACCCGACCGACAACAAGCCGGAAAACGGGAGGGACCGAGGTCAGGTCGGTGACCAGTCCGCGCGGGGCCGTGAGCACGTGAAGCTCACCATCGACATGGAGCGCACAGTCGAAATCGTGCTGCAGCACGTAATCGCCATCCGCGCCAAGCCTGTCCACGAGGTTGTTTACTGGACGGATGAGGCTCAGCGGCGAAAGGTACTCGAACTCGGTGAGTTGGGTCCAGTCGTCGGGATAGGGGTTCGTCGCGGGCCTCTTCGGGGGGTCAAGGCGCATGTTCGTCCTCTCTATGCGGCCGCAAGGAAATGGAGTATGCCCACCGCCATGCTCGACGAGACAGATATCCATCCGCTTTTCCATGGCGCACCGGCTAGCACCGAATTCCGCAAGCTACGCAAACGCATCGTGCGCCAGACGCGCGAGGCGGTCGACCAATACGGCATGGTCCGCAAGGGCGATCGCTGGCTCGTATGCCTCTCGGGCGGGAAGGACAGCTATACCCTTCTCGCCGCACTGACCGAGCTGAAATGGCGCGGACTTCTGCCAGTCGACATCCTTGCCTGCAATCTCGACCAGGGTCAGCCGGGATTTCCCGCGACGGTGCTGCCGGAGTTTCTGAACCGGATGGGAGTACCTCACCGGATCGAGTATCAGGACACCTACTCCATCGTCATGGACAAGGTCCCGCAGGGCCGGACCTTCTGTTCGCTCTGCTCTCGGTTGCGGCGCGGAAATCTTTATCGCATCGCGCGGGAGGAAGGATGTTCTGCGGTCGTGCTGGGCCATCACCGCGACGATATTCTCGAGACGTTCTTCATGAACCTCTTTCACGGCGGCCGTCTTGCCACGATGCCGCCGAAGCTCGTCAACGAAGAGGGAGACCTCTTCCTGCTGCGCCCGCTCGCGCATGTCGCGGAGGACGATTGCGCGAGGTTCGCCCGGGCAATGGAGTATCCGATCATTCCCTGCGATCTTTGCGGGTCGCAGGACGGGTTGCAGCGCCAGCAGGTCAAGCAGATCCTCGACGGATGGGAACGCAACAGCCCCGGCCGGCGTCAGGTGATGTTCCGTGCATTGATGAATGCGCGGCCGTCGCACCTGCTCGATCCAAGCCTCTTCGATTTCGGCTCACTCGATATCAATTAAAACTTTCATCGTTTGAGCCATTTTCTGCCGATCGGTTTAAGATTTAAGTGAGGTTGGGACCATAGACCCTCTCTTCGATTGTGACACGAAGGAGAGCTTTCATATGCCGTCAGGGAATTCGAACGTGCGCTATGACAAGGTCCGGATCGCGGCGACGCGGATCGGCCTCATCGTTGCGGTCGTCCTGGCGGGATTGGCGAGCCAGTTTCTGGGCGAACTCGCTCCATTGGCGCTCTCCTGCGTCATCGCGGCCGGTGTCGTGGCCGTGCTTCACCTGACATGGCCCACCCCCCCGGCCACGCCGTCGCCGTTGCCCGGGGTCGCGACAGTGACCGAGTATCTCGATCAAACGGCGCGCCTTCATGGCGGATTGCCGGGGGTCATCGTCCTGCGGCCGACCCGCGCGTCTGGCGGACGGGCGACGTCAGGCGAACTCAGACCCGGCGATCTCGCGGCGACGGGGGCGGCGCTGAAGGCGGCGCTCCGTCCCGAGGACGTCGTGGCCGAAATCGACGGAGCAACGCTGGCCGTCGTCCTGTCGATGCGGGCGCGTGCCTCGCTCGAGGAAATCATACAGATCGCCCTGAGGCTGCAGCGCTGCCTTCAGGCTCCGATCTCCTGCCCTGCCGGTCATGCGCGCTTCGAAGCCGCGATCGGAATCTGCGGCCCGTCCATGCCCGACATCATCGACGGTCACGCGGCACTGGCCGCCGCCCAGGTCGCATTGCGGAATGCCGAAGCTGATGTTGACAACCCGATCCGGATGGCCGCGCGCAGCCCGGATTCAGAGGCACCCCTCGCCCTGCAACTCGCCAAGGATCTCGACGAGGCGTTCGCAACCGGGCAAATCATTCCGTTCTTCCAGCCGCAGGTCTCGACAGATACCGGACAGCTGACCGGGCTCGAGGCGCTGGCGCGATGGATCCACCCGGTCCACGGCGCGCTGGCACCCGGCCATTTTCTGCCGACGATCGAGGCCGCGGGTGCCCAGCTTGCGCTCACCGACGCGATCCTAGCCCAATCCCTCAAGGCGCTGGCCGATTGGGATGGTCGTGGCCTCGACATTCCGCATGTGTCGATCAACCTCACGCAGGCCGATCTCAACGATCCGAGCCTCGTGGACCGCGTCGAATGGATGCTCGACCGCCACGGGATCGCCGCCCAACGCCTCGGCATCGAAGTGCTGGAAACGGTGCTGAGCGTGAAAGGGGCCGACAAAGTTCCGCAATCGCTGAGCGCGCTGCGCCAGCTCGGCTGCAGGATCGATCTTGACGATTTCGGAACCGGACAGGCCTCCATCGCGTCAATTCGCAGGTTCTGCATCGATCGAATCAAGATCGACCGGTCCTTCGTTTGCAATCTTGACCGCGATCCGGAACAGCAGGGAATGGTTGCGGCGATCGTGACGATGGCCGAACATCTGAGCCTCGAGGTAGTGGCCGAAGGCATCGAGACGACGGGCGAGCATGCGCGTGCGGCCGAGCTCGGCTGCAATCAGGTCCAGGGCTACGGGATCGGACGCCCCATGCGCATCGATGCGGTCGAGACCTGGCTTGCCCGCTGGCGGCAGGAGCGGCTCGGTCAGGCAATGCCTGCGGCAATGCGCGGCCTGACCGGGCCCGGCCGTCACGCTTCCGAGACCACAGGCCCGCGCGGCCGCGGGAGGGGCAAAACGGCTTGACCTTTCAGGCCACGGGATGTTGAACCGCCGCTGACCCTTTTCCAGCGACAGGTGGCGGTCCGACATGGACGATCAGAACAAGAATCTCATTCTTGCGACCGTGCTGAGTTTCCTTGTGATCCTCGCCTGGTTCCTGCTTTTCCCGCCAGAACAGCAGACACCGGATCCGAATGCGGGGACCGAAGAACAGGCGACGCTCACCGCCCCCGCCCCCCCGGCGACGACTGACGGACAATCCTCGGCACCCGACGCAGTCGCTTCGGCCGAGATCGAAGCCACCGACGCGCCGCGCATCGAGATCGACACGCCCGCGCTTCTCGGATCCATCTCGCTCGAAGGCGGGCGGATCGACTCACTCGCAATGAAGCGCTACCATGAGACGATCGACGAGGATTCCCCGATCGTCGATCTTCTCTCCCCGGTCGGACAGCCCAATGCCTATTACGCGCTCTTTGGCTGGTCGCCGGGTGCAGGGCTCGAATACGAAGACGTGCCCGGAGCGAACACTCCCTGGGAGCGGACAAACGACGGCGCGCTCACCCCCGAGAACGACGTGACGCTGCGCTGGGAAAGCCCGTCGGGCCTCGTCTTCGAACGGGTGATCTCGATCGACCAGAACTACATGTTCACGATCCGTCAGCGCGTCGACAATGCCAGCGGAGAGGCTGTCCGCCTCGCCCCCTACGGCACGGTTGCCCGTCATGGTGAGCCTACGGACCTGTCGAACTTCTTCATCCTCCACGAAGGCGTGGTGCGGATGTCCGACGGTGAGCTGCAGGAACTTGATTACGACGACCTGCCCGATCTCGACGTGGTCGACCGCGAGGGCGCACGTGCCGACGTGATCGACGTTGCACAGAACGGCTGGATCGGCTTCACCGACAAGTACTGGATGACCACGCTCATCCCCGATCCGGGATCGTCCTTCGTCTCGGTCGCCAAATACGTGGACGGCGCGGACATCTACCAGACCGAGACACGACTGCCGACGCTCGACGTGGCCCCGGGCGAAAGCGTCGAGACGCAGATGCAGCTCTTCGCCGGCGCGAAGGAGTGGGAAACGATCCGCGAATACCAGGCGCAGGGGATCGAAGGTTTCGTCGACAGCATCGACTGGGGCTGGTTCTTCTTCCTGACGAAGCCGATCTTCGCGGTTCTGCACTGGCTACATGCCGTGATCGGTAACATGGGCTGGGCGATCATCGTGCTCACCCTGATGATCAAGGCCGTGCTCTTCCCGCTCGCCTACAAGTCCTACGTCTCCATGGCGAAGATGAAAGAGCTTCAGCCGGAGATGGAGAAGCTCAAGGAGAAGTCGGGCGACGATCGCCAGAAGCTCCAGCAGGGGATGATGGAGCTCTATAAAAAGAACAAGGTGAACCCGGCATCGGGCTGCCTGCCGATCCTCCTGCAGATCCCGATCTTCTTCTCGCTCTACAAGGTGATCTTCGTGACGCTCGAGCTGCGTCATGCGCCCTGGGTTGGCTGGATCCACGACCTGTCCGCCCCGGATCCGACCTCGATCCTGAACCTCTTCGGCCTGTTGCCTTGGGGCACTCCGGATCCCAGCTCGATCTTCTTCATCTTCTCGCTCGGCATCCTGCCGATCCTGCTCGGGATCTCGATGTGGCTGCAGCAGAAACTGAACCCAGCCCCCGCCGATGCGACCCAGGCGATGATCTTTGCCTGGATGCCGTGGGTCTTCATGTTCATGCTCGGCAGCTTCGCCTCGGGGCTCGTGCTCTACTGGATCGCGAACAACACGATCACCTTCACGCAGCAATACGCGATCATGCGGAGCCAAGGTTACAAACCGGATGTTTTCGGCAACATCCGCAGGGGATTCAGCCGCAAGAAGACCGAGAGCTAGGACCTGCGGCAGATATGCTCTGGGCAGAGCGTGTGAGCGTGCTACGCTTCCACAAAATTGCTTGAGGGATTCTGCGCGCATGTCTGGGTTTTTCAATGGGAAGTTCATCGCGAAATTCGTGGCGACGCTCGCAGGTCTGGGCGTCGTCGCGGGCTTGGCGGCCTTCGTCGCGATCTATTTCGGATTGATCCCACTGGCGGCGGACAAGAAGGACCCTCGCCTCTTCTACCACGTCGTCCACTCTACGTTTAAGCGCTGGGTCGCTGCGAATGCGGGCGGCATCACGCCGCCGGACGATCTCGACGACGAAGGGCGGATCGCGCTCGGGGCGCAGCATTTCGCGCAGAACTGCGTGCGCTGCCATGGTGCACCGGATATCGGGCAGAACCCGATGGTCCTCGCCATGAAACCGACGCCGCAGCATCTGCCCTCGGTCATCAACCAGTTCACCGATTCAGAGCTTTTCTGGATCCTACAGAACGGCGTGATGATGTCGGCGATGCCCGCCTGGCCCGCCGTCGACCGGCCGGACGAGATCTGGACGATGGTCTCGTTCATTCGCCGGTTCGACGAGATGGATGGCGCGACGTACCTCTCGCTCGTCACGCCCGACACGGAGGAAGCACCCGGTATCGAATTCGGCCCGTTGGTCGATGCGCGAGAGATGGACTACCACACTCGCCGCTACCCGATGGACGAACATCTCTATTCGGCACCCACGGGCGGCTTCGCCGACTACGCGCTTGCGGGCATCCCTGTCGCGCAGTGTTCCACCTGCCACGGCGCTGACGGTAGCGGCGCGGCGACGGGCGGCGAAGCGGCGAACCTGACAATCCAGTCCGCCGACTATATCGAAGCTGCGCTGCATTCCTACGCATCGGCCGACCGTCATAGCGCCTACATGCAGGTCGTGGCCTCACAACTTTCCGAAGAACAGATCTCCGGTCTTGCGCAGTATTACACCGAAACCCTGCCGGAGGTCGCGACCGTGATGGACGAGGCACCCGATCCGGAGCTTGTCGCCCATGGAGAGATCCTTGCGACGGAAGGTCGTCCGGTCGACGCGATCTCGGCCTGCTACGACTGTCACGCCGCTGCGGGTGAGACGGACGAACATGGCATCGTGATCCCGGAACTCGCCGCGCAGAACGAGACCTTCCTCACCCGCCAACTCCAGTTGTTTCGCAGCGGTGGCCGGGGCCAGACCTCCGAATGGTCCCCGATGGTCGGTGTTGCCCGGAACATGACTGACGAGGACATTGCCGGTGCAGCCGCGTATTTCGCCTCCCGCGGCATCGAAGAGGACGTGCCCATGCAGGATGTGAGCGTGCCCCCCACCCCCGAACAGATCGCGCTCGCCTCCGGCGCGGTCGAGCGTGTCTGCAAGGAATGTCACGAGGCCGACCTTGCAGGTGCGCCGTCTGGCGAGACGCCGAACCTGACATTGCAGGGGCCCGACTACGTGGAACGTCAGCTCTACGAATTCCGTTCGAAGCGACGGGACAATTCGCGAATGCATCAGGCCGCGCTGCGTCTCGAAGAGCCGGAGATCAACGCACTTTCCGCTTTCATCGGATCGCTGGACCCGCTGGTACGTGACGCCCCCGAGCCGGTTTCGGACGATGTCAATCTAGGCGCGCAGCTGGCGCGCCGGGGTCTCGAAGAGGCAGACATTCCCGCCTGCCTCACGTGTCACGGCGAGGATACGACCAGCGCTCTCTCCCAGATCCCGCGACTGCATGGACAGAATGCCAATTACCTCGTCGAACGGCTGGCCTACTTCAAGAATGCCCATGCCGGCGATGTAACGCCCTACAGCCCGATGCCGATGATCGCGAGCCGCATGACCGACGACCAGTTGCGCGCCGCCGCAGCCTGGTTCGCCGATCAACAGCCGCTTGAGAAGGACTGATCTCTCTCCCGCCGCGCGCTTGACAAGGCGCGGCGGGGCTGGTCCTGCTTGCCGAACCTTCAAAGAGTGACGTCAGGTTCATGCAGCTTCCATTCCCACAAGTCATCCCCGACGAGGACGCACGCGAGCGAGGTCGCAAGATGTTCGCCGGCGAGACGACGTTCCTCAAGGGCGTGGTCGCAATGGATGGACTGCCGCCTGACGACCGGGTCGAGATCTGCTTTGCCGGACGCTCGAATGTCGGGAAGTCCAGCCTCATCAACGCCTTGACGGGGCGCAAGGGGATCGCGCGGGCGTCCAACACGCCGGGCCGGACGCAGGAAATCAACTTCTTCACGCTCGCCAATCTCTACTTGGTGGACCTTCCAGGCTATGGCTTCGCGAACGCCCCAGTCGCGGTGGTCGAGAAATGGCAGCGGCTGATGCGCGCCTATCTCTCGGGCCGGGCAAATCTGCGGCGTGCCTTTCTCCTCATCGACGCGCGGCACGGCATCAAGGAAGTCGACGACGAGATCATGGGCCTACTCGACCGCGCCGCGGTGCCGTTCCAGACGGTGCTGACCAAGATCGACAAGGTGAAGGCGGGCGACCGCGACCGGATGCTCGAGACCCTTCGGACCGGATTGTCGCGGCATCCGGCAGCGTTCCCCGAGATCGTCCTCACCTCGTCGGAAAAAGGCGATGGTATCGCAGATCTCCGCGCGGTGATCGAAGGCATCGACTGAAAGACCACCAAAGGAGTGACCCTGCGATGAGCGCTGACATGCCCAGCGATACAGAATGGCTTGCCACGGCCGAAACCCTGTCGAAGGCACTTCCGCTGTTCCAGCGTTATGCGGGCGCGACGGTCGTCATCAAGCTCGGTGGCCATGCGATGGGGTCGGACGAAGCGATGCGCAGTTTCGCGCGCGATATCGTGTTGATGAGCCATGTCGGCGTCAACCCGGTCATCGTTCACGGCGGTGGACCGATGATCAATGCGATGCTCAAGAAGCAGGGCGTCGTCAGCGAATTCGTCGCCGGCAAGCGCGTGACGGATGCCGCGACGATCGAAGTCGTCGAAATGGTACTGTCGGGTCTCGTCGGCAAACGGATCGTGCAAGCCATCAACGAGGAAGGCGGGCGCGCGATCGGGATCAGCGGCAAGGATGCGCAGCTCATGATCTGCGAGCAGACCGACCCCGCCTTGGGCTTCGTCGGGACGCCGGTCGAATGCAATCCGAAATTCCTCCGGTCCTTGTCGGATACCAAGGTCATTCCGGTGATCGCGCCGATCGGTACCGGCCGAAATGGCGAGACGTTCAACGTCAACGGCGATACGGCCGCCGGAGCCATTGCCGCCTCGCTCAATGCCGACAGGCTGCTGCTGCTGACGGATGTCGCAGGGCTCAAGGACGCGAATGGCGAGGTGGTGAGTGAAATGACGCCCGAGGCCATCCGGCAGATGACCGAAAACGGCGTGATTTCCGGGGGCATGATCCCCAAGACGCAGACGGCACTCGACGCGATAGAGGGCGGTGTACGGGCGGTCGTCATCGTCGACGGACGCGCGCCGCATGCCTGCTTGCTGGAACTTTATACCGAGCGCGGGGCGGGCAGCCTGATCCGAATGCCCCGATGAGCCTGCGACTGATCCTGATGCGGCACGCCAAGTCGGATTGGGCGGAGGCCGCCCTGCCCGATCATGACCGCCCCCTGAACGATCGGGGACGCCGCAACGCCGACGCGATGGGGGCATGGCTCTCTCTGAAGGGAATTCGCCCCGCGCATGCGTTGCTCTCGACTGCACGGCGCGTGACCGAGACATGGGATGGATTGTCGGCGCATCTGGGCGATGTCGAAATGACCCGGCACGAGGATCTCTATCTCGCGGCACCCGAAAAGATCCTGGACCGGGTCGGATCCGAAGAGAGCCGGGATCTCATCGTGATCGGGCACAATCCAGGAATGGGCGCGCTCGCGCAGTATCTCGTGGCGACCACGCCGGATCGGGCCGAGTTCCACCGATTTCCCACCTGCGCGACGCTGATCCTCGACATACCGGGCGACACGTGGACCGCGCTCGGCCCCGCTTGCGGGCGGGTGGAGCATTTCGTTATTCCGCAGGACCTCGGCCGCTGATGCGCCTCAGTGCCCCAGGATCTGGCTGAGGAATAGCTTGGTCCGGTCCGACCTCGGATTGTTGAAGAATTCCTCGGGCGCGTTCTGTTCTATGATCTGCCCCTGATCCATGAAGATCACGCGGTTCGCGACCTGACGGGCGAAACCCATCTCGTGCGTGACGCAAAGCATGGTCATCCCCTCTTCGGCGAGCTCGATCATCGTGTCTAGCACCTCCTTGATCATCTCCGGATCGAGTGCGGAGGTCGGCTCGTCGAAGAGCATGATGCGAGGTTTCATGCAGAGCGATCGCGCGATCGCCACGCGTTGTTGCTGCCCGCCGGAAAGCTGCCCGGGATACTTGTTCGCCTGATCGGGAATCTTGACCTTCTCGAGGAAATGCATCGCCGTCTTCTCGGCCTCGTGCTTGGGTGTCTTTCGGACCCAGATCGGTGCCAGAGTGCAATTCTCGAGAATCGTCAGATGCGGGAAGAGATTGAAGTGCTGGAAGCACATTCCGACTTCGGATCGGATGCGGTCGATGTTCTTTACATCCGATGACAGGATGGTGCCATCGACCTCGATCTTGCCCTGCTGATGTTCCTCCAACGCATTGATGCACCGGATCAGCGTCGACTTGCCCGAGCCGGACGGCCCGCAGATGACGATGCGCTCGCCGCGATGGACGGTAAGGTCAATATCGCGCAGCACGTGGAAGGTGCCGTACCACTTGTTCATACCCTGAATGTCGATCGCGATCTCGTCGGAGACCTTCATTCGGGACGTATCGACGTTGCGCTCTTCGGTGACGCTCATCATGGGCCTCCTTCTTACCGGCGATCGGTGGCGAGTTGACGCTCGAGCCACTGGGAATATTGCGAGATGCTGTAGCAGACGACGAAGAAGAGGAGCGCGGCGAAGCCGTAGAGCTCCCAGTAGACGCCGTTCCAGTCCGTCGAGGCGAGGATCGGACCGCGGATCATTCCCACCAGGTCGAACATTGAGATGATCGACACCAGCGTCGTGTCCTTGAAGAGCCCGACTGCGACATTGACGATCCCCGGAATCGAGATCTTGAGTGCTTGCGGAAGGATGATGAGCCGCATGCTCTGGGCATAGTCGAGGCCCAGACTCTCGGCCCCTTCGTACTGACCCCGTGGCAAAGCGGCCAATCCGCCGCGGATCACCTCGGCAATATAGGCCGATGCGAACATGGTGATCATGATGATCACGCGCAGGATGAGGTCGAAATTCGTACCCGGCGGCAGAAAGTAGGCCAACACGACATTCGCCACGAAAAGCAGCGTGATGAGCGGCACACCCCGGACGAATTCGATGAAGACGATGCAGATCCATTTGATAATCGGCAGACGCGATTGCCGACCGAGCGCGAGCAGGATGCCGATGGGCAGTGACAGCGACACGCAGACGACGCCGAGGATCATGTTCAGAACGAAGCCGCCCATGTCACGTGAAGCGACCTGCGGCAAAGCAAGGAAGCGTGGAGCCTCGGCCGTGACGAAACCGCCCAGCCACCAGACAACGAACGCCGCCACGACACCCCCGAAGAGCCCCATCGCAAAGCTGCGCGCGACGAGGCGTGAATAGACGACGTAGCCCGCCACGACACCGAACAGGGCCATGAGAGGAACCAGAATCGTGCCGCCCCAGATGAGCCAATAAGCGACGAACGGGTAGAGCAGCGTCAGTACCAGCAGTGGCCTAGGAACGGCCGGGAAGAGTATGGGTGCCGCCCCGACCAGCAGGAGGAAGAATGCCAGCGTCGGGCGCCAGTATTCCGTCGAAGGGTACGAGAAGCCGAAGAGCAACTGGTACCAACGGTCAGTCAGGACAGCGAAGCAGCCACCCACCCCGCCATCCGCGATCTCGCGACAATCCCGGATGCTTTCGGCCTGCCAGATCCCCCCGAGGAGCCACGGCAGAAACCCCGATAGCAGCACGTAGATCGCATAGATCGAAAGCAGCGTGAGGATCGCGTAGATCCAGTTGGAGAAGAGGTTCGCCCGCAGCCACTTGATGACGCCCGTCTCCCTCGCGGGCGGCTCTCTCTCGGGAAGGAAGCTGTCGCGGACGTAGCCCACGGATTCGGAATGCATGTCGCTCATGGATCAGCGCTCCTTCAAGGCCACGGAAGCGTTGTAGAGGTTCATCACCGCCGAGATGGACAGGCTGACGATGAGGTAGAAGAGCATGAGCAGGAGGATCGTCTCGATCGCGCGCCCCGTCTGGTTGAGCGTGATGCCCCCGAGCGTGGCGGTGATATCGGCATAGCCCACTGCGATCGCTAGGGAGCTGTTCTTGGTGATGTTCAGATATTGCGAAATCAGCGGCGGCACGATGACACGGAGCGCCTGAGGCAGGACGACGAGCGACATGACACGGCGCGGCCTGAGGCCCAGCGACGCCGCCGCCTCGGACTGGCCATGACTGACGGACAGGATCCCGGCACGGACGTTCTCGGCGATGAAAGCACCGGTATAGACCGACAACGCCAACCAGAGCGCGATGAGCGGCCGCTGCACCTGGAGCCCGCCGCCGAAGTTGAAGCCCTGAAGCTCGGGAATATCGAGCGACACGGGCTGCCCCATCGCGAAATAGGCGATCAGCGTCGGCAAGACGAGAATGCCCAGCGAGGGCCAGAAAGTCGGAAGTAGCGTTCCGTCGGAATAGAGGCGCGAGACGGCGTGACGGCGGTAGAGGACAACGCCGACGATCGAAATCAGGAAGACCGCGATCACGACCAGCGATCCGGGTCCCCAGACGGGCGCGGGCACATAGATACCGCGGTTGGTCGCCGCGATCATGCCGAACCACATCGTGCTGTCGGGATCGTCGCCACGAAAGGCCGAGGGCGCGGGCAATTGCTGGACCACGGTTCCGATCATCAGGATCCAGATGAGGACCGGCACGTTGCGGAATGCTTCGACGTAGGCGCTCATCAACTTGCGGACGAGCCAGTTCTTGGACAGACGCAACACCCCTGCGATCACGCCGATGACCGTCGCCGTGACGCAGGCCATGATCGAGACGAGAAGCGTATTGAGAAGCCCCACCACCGCCGCCCGCATATGGGTCGAACGACTCGAATATTCGATCAGCGATTGGTTGATGTCGTAATTAGCGGGATCGCCGAGGAAGCTGTAACTGATGTCGAGCCCGGCAGCCGCAAGATTGCGAACCAGGTTGATGCCCAGAAAGGCCATCAGCACGATGATGAGCACCAATGCGATGAACTGGAATGTCAGGCCGCGATAGCGCTTGTCGTTAAGCAGCATCGCCGGGCGGAATCCGCCGCCCTGCGGGTCCGTTACGCTAGCCATCGATGTTTCCCCGTCGGATCGGCGGATTTTGCAAGGACGTGTCGCCCCCGCTCCGCTCGTATAATCGTCGTATGGAAGAAGGGCGCGGAATGATCCGCGCCCCTGAATCGTCTTAGCGGAAGGGCGGTGCGTAAAGCAGCCCGCCTTCGGTCCACTGCGCGTTCAAACCGCGCGAGAGACCGATCGGGGTGTTCTCGCCAATGGTTTTCTCGAAGATCTCGCCGTAATTGCCGTTGGCGGCGATCGCGTTCACGGCCCAGTCGTTCGACAGGCCGAGCATCTCGCCCAGATTGCCCTCGGTGCCGAGCAGACGGTTGATCTCGGGGCTGTCGCCCGATGTCGAAGCCATGTCCGAGACGTTCGTCGAGTTCACGCCGAGTTCCTCGGCCGCGATCAGGGCGTTGAGCGTCCAACGCACGATGTCGCCCCACTCGTTGTCGCCGTGGCGGACGAGCGGACCCAGAGGCTCCTTGGAGATGACCTCAGGCAGGATGACGTGATCGCTCGGGTTCTCGAACGCCGCGCGGGTCGCGGCAAGGCCGCTCGCATCGGTGGTGTAGGTATCGCAGGCACCTGCCAGATATTGCTGCTGCGCCTCGGCGTTGGTCTCGATCGGGACGGGCTCATAGCTCATGTTGTTGCGGCGGAAGTAATCCGCGAGGTTGAGCTCGGTCGTCGTTCCGGTCTGCACGCAGACCGTCGCACCGTCCAGATCGCGGGCGGAGGTCACGCCCAACTCGGTCGGCACGATGAAGCCCTGACCGTCGTAGTAGTTGATCCCGGCGAAGTCGAAGTTGAGATCGTTGTCGCGGCTGAAGGTCCAGGTCGTGTTGCGCGAGAGCACGTCGATCTCGCCCGAAGCGAGGGCAGTGAAGCGGGTTTTCCCGGTCGTGGGCACGAATTCCACCGCCGAAGGATCGCCCAGCACGGCGGCTGCGACGGCACGGCAGAGCGACACGTCAAAACCTTCCCAATCGCCGCTGGCGTTCGGTGCCGAGAAGCCGGGCAGACCGGTGCTGACGCCACAATTGAGGGTACCTCGGTCCTGAACGTCGTTCAGTGTCTGGGCACCGGCGACCCCTGCCACCAGACCACTTACGGCGACGGCACCAAGAAATAGGGACTTCGTCATATTTACCTCTTCCTGATTTGTCCGCCCTCGTTCGGGCGGTTTACGTCCGATCCTGCGACCGGTTGGAGCGATTGCATATTTGATCGTCGAACGGAGGCAAGTCTGCGGCGATTGATAAGCGGAGGTCAAGCCGCTCACAACGGATGGTGATGAATCTCCGGGCGGAACGCTTAATCGTGGGGCGCTCTGTCCAGCAGAACGCAGCGGGGATCAGTCGGCGCGCGCGAGGCACAAGAACCGATGGGCTTGGAGAAAATCCGCCTTGCGCCGCTCGGCAGCCTCGGCTGCCTCTTCGTCGATACCCCATTCCTCGGCCTGCCAATCCTCATCAAGGCGCGACAACGACCAGATCGTCTCGGGCGGGCGGGCATCTTCGGCCGCGGCGAGGCCCAGGACCAACGATCCCGTCAGCGCGACGAGATCGTGGAACCCGGCAAGCTCGAACGCCGACATGTCCCGCATCGGTGCGGCGAGTTTCGACGTTGCATCCGGATCCTGCGCCACCGGCATGATGCCCGCAGTCGTGGAGAGCCGTGCACCATGGGCAGAAGCCGCCCAGTCAAGCAGCGGATCCCAGTGCTCCGCCTGACGCGCGACGAGAGCCTCGGGATGCTCGGCACGATAACTCAGAAGATCGGTGCCACCGTATTCCGCGAGCATCGCCTCGACCGCGTCGCGCTGCGGCATGATCTTGTCGATTGCGGAATTTGCCGTCCGGGTCACGGGCATGGACAAGGGGTCGACGGTCTCGCCCTGCGCATCCCATTCCTCGGCGATCGCAGTGGCAAGGGCCATCGTCGGTACGACCAGCGACGCCTTCGCGGGCGTCCGCATGGGGCGTGCGTCGAGCGTCACCGAATATCCGCCATCGGTCGGGATTGCATGAGCCGACGCCCAAAAGCGTTTCATCGTCCATTCGCTCATATCCGCGCTCCGGGATCCAGGAGATCCTCGAACGGATCGTCGGGAGCCTCCGACCTCTCCCATCCGAGGAAGTCCCAACTGTGGCGCATATGCGCCGGCAGCGGTGCGGTAACCGTCAGATCGGCCCCGGTGACGGGATGCCGCAAGCTCATCGACCTTGCATGGAGATGAAGCTTGCGGCCGATTTCCTCGCCCAGGCCTGCCCCCCATCCGTCGCCCAGGTTCTCCTGCGACGAGCCGCCATACTTGCCGTCGCCGATGATCGGATGGCCAAGCTCGGCCATATGGGCGCGAAGCTGATGCGTCCGACCCGTCACAGGCTCGAGCGCGAGCCACGAGACCCTGCCACCGAGGGCGGACAGCGTGGAATAGCGTGTCTCGGCCCGCTTTGCCCCCTCGGTATCGGCCACATCTCGAGGATGAACGCAGATCATCTTCTCGCCCTGCCCGCGCGCGCCATGGCCCGGTGCCTTCATCAGTCCGAACTTGACGATTCCGCGGCGCGGTTGCGGCGTACCGGCCACCGCGGCCCAGTAGATCTTGCGCGTGGCCTTGTGACGCATCGCCTCGGTAAGGCCCTTCGCCGCCATCCGCGTCCGGCCGAGCAGGAGCACGCCGGACGTATCCTTGTCGAGCCTGTGGACGAGCCTCGGCCTGTCCTCCATCCCGAAGCGCAATGCCTCGGACAACTGGTCGACATGGCGCGAGGTCTTGCTGCCGCCCTGTGTGGCGAGGCCGGCCGGCTTGTTCAGCACGATGATGTGGTCGTCGCGATAGATCACGGCATCGCGGATCATCTTCGCGTCCGCATCGCTGACATACGTCGTCGATCGCTGGACGGCTGGCGCGGCCTCTTCGGGCAACGGAGGAATACGCACTTCCTGCCCGGCGGTGAGGCGCGTGGCACCCTTGACCCGACCGCCATCGACGCGGATTTCGCCCTTGCGGCACATCTTGTCGATCCGACCCTGCGGGATGTGCGGGAAATGCCGGCGGAACCAGCGGTCGAGCCGCTGATCGCCCTCGTCTGCTCCGACGGTGAGCATCTGAACGGCACTCATGCGAAGGCTCCCCGTGCCAGGACAAGCCCCAGATAGAGCCCTCCGAGAGATGCGCCGACCGACAGGAGAACGTAGAGCGCCGCCTCGTTCATGGCCCCCCGCTCCAGAAGAGTAACGGTCTCGAGCGAGAAAGAGGAGAATGTCGTGAACCCGCCCAAAAGGCCCACGGCCAGGAAAGGCGAGAGATACGTCAGGCCGCGCTGCGCGGCCACCACCACGAAGACCCCCATCAGGAAAGAGCCCAGAACGTTTGCCGTGAGAACGCCGAGTGGGAGACCCGGACCAGTGGCACGGCTTACGGCGGAGGCAAGCAGAAACCGCAGACCGGCCCCGAGCCCGCCGCCGATCACGACCTGAAGAAGCGATGACATCATGTCCGTCTCCTCGGGCGGCGGGGCGCGATTGTCAATCGCCCGACCGGCGTGCGCGCTGTTTCACGAACCAGTCGAGACGCTTTTTCAGCTCGCGTTCGTAGCCGCGTTCGAGCGGCAGGTAATAGACGCCGCGTTTCATACCGTCGGGGAAGTAGTTCTGCCCCGAAAATCCGTCCTCCGCATCGTGGTCGTAGGCGTAGCCGGTGCCGTAGCCTTCGTCCTTCATCAGTTGCGTGGGTGCGTTGAGGATATGCTTTGGGGGCGGCTCCGATCCGGTCTTCTTCGCAGCCGACCGCGATTGCTTGTAGGCGACGTAGCCGGCATTCGATTTCGGTGCGAGCGCCAGATAGGTCACTGCCTGCGCGAGGGCGAGTTCCCCCTCGGGCGAGCCCAGACGTTCGTAAGTTTCCCAAGCATCGAGGCATTGGCGCTGCGCCTGGGGGTCAGCAAGGCCGATATCCTCGATCGCCATGCGGGTGACGCGCCGTGCGAGATAACGCGGATCCTCGCCGCCTTCGAGCATCCGCGACAGCCAGTAGAGCGCGGCATCGGGGTCCGACCCGCGTACCGATTTGTGCAATGCCGAGATCAGATTGTAATGGGCATCGCCGGACTTGTCGTACTGCGCCGCGCGTCGCATGAGACGTGTCGTCATCGCATCGGTCGCAAGCGGTGCCTCGACCTTCCACGATGCGATCTGCTCCACGAGGTTCAGGAGCGCGCGCCCGTCTCCGTCCGCCATCCCGAGAAGCGCCCGACGGGCATCCGGCTCCAGCGGCAGCTTTCGCCCGAGGTCATCTTCGGCTCGATTGACAAGCCTGTCGAGATCGCCCTCGCCCAGCCGTGTGAGAACCAGGACCTGAGCGCGCGAAAGCAGCGCCGCATTCAGCTCGAAGCTAGGATTCTCGGTCGTCGCCCCTACGAGGAGGATCGTTCCATCCTCCATATGCGGCAGAAAGCTGTCCTGTTGCGCCTTGTTGAAACGATGGATCTCGTCGACGAAAAGGAGTGTCCCCTGCCCGTTCCGATGCCGCATCTTGGCCGCATCGAAGACCTTCCGAAGATCCGGCACACCGGTGAAGATCGCACTTATCTGGACGAAATGCAGATCGGTCTCGTCAGCGAGCAATCGCGCGATCGTGGTCTTCCCGACACCGGGGGGCCCCCAGAAAACCAGCGAGGACAGTGCCCCGGAATTGAGCATGACACCGAGAGGCCCATCCTCGCCCAAGAGCTGCTCCTGGCCGATGACCTGCGCGAGGCTTCGCGGACGCAGGCGATCGGCCAGGGGCCTCGGAGCCGCATCGGCCGCCTTCGGATCGGGCGTGGTGTCGAAAAGATCAGCCATGCGTCCGATGTAGGCGACCGAGCCCTTATCGGCCAGAGAAACGAGCAGGCGTAATGTCAGCCTGCTTTCAATTCATCGACTTGGCGAAGTTCATGGATACGACCTGATTCATGATGCCCTCGATCTCCATCGCTGGACCCATGGCCGTCATGTCGACATTGACGCGCTTCGCCCAACGCGGCCAGTTCGCATTCAGAAGGGTCAGGCAGGACGTAGCCCCGACGCCTTGCGCGGATTTGGCAAGTTCCATGACCAGTTGCGCATGTACCAAGCGACGACGCGAAGCCGGCACGTGATGGGATACGAACAGGCGTGAACTTTCCCAGACGGTTTCGGCCACGGGAGCCTCGTCGTAAAGCAGGTTCGACGGGATCGAGTCCAGAAGCCCCCGTTGGGCATCGCGGATCATGTAGGTGTAGATGCCGCATTTCGCCGTCGTGGGCGTCAGACGGTTGCCGGCCAGGATCTGGCCATCATCGTCGTGCACGACCACCCACCTGCTCGCAGGCGTGTCGTACTGGTCGAACTCCATTCCCAAGGCATGCGGCAGATCCCAGCGATTGTGCTGAATGAACCATTCGTGACGCGCGCGAAGCATGTTCGCGAAAAGTTCGCCGTGCTGGTGAATGTTTTCGAAAGAGAGAGTAGTCGTACGCATTATGAGCCTCCTTAATGCACTCGGAGGGGAAACCCCTACGAACCAAATCTATCGTAAGGCGTTTTTTATGCGAGACGTCTCATGATCGCGGCGTCAATTTACAGCAACTTGTAATCTTTAGCGCGCTGAACAGCCTCAGCAGTTGTGCGGGCCATGAGCTTTTCCCGCGCGGCGGAAAGCCTGAGTTTGAAAGCACTTTCGGAAATTCCAAGCATCGCGGCAGCAGCGGTATGGCGGTGACCGTCCGCAACGCATTTCAATGCCTCGATCTGGGCGCGTGTCAGATGCACATCCGGATCTGCCATGGAATGCAGATTTCTGGTAATCGTTTCTATTTCGGCGATCTCGGCATCGGAGAATTCCCTATCGCCTCGAGCGATGGATCCGACCGTCCGTGAGACTATCGGCCCGGCAGATACAGTAACGCCGTAATTAAGTCCGAACTTTCGCGCTTCGTCGAATATCTTGAATGGATCAGGAATACGAGGATTGGACCATCGCGTTGCACCGGTCGTCGCGAAACTCCATGCAGTCATCGGATCCCGAAGGACATAGCCCTTCTGCTCGTACTGCTGAGTCCAATCGTCGGGATATGTCAGGAAGAACATCAGAGGCGTCGTAAATCGAATATGGAGGGCGAGGTAATATCCCGCCTTCGCAAACTCGTCGAGCTTCATCAGCTCGGCATCGAAGCTATTCCTGTCGAACATACCGCAATCTCACGAATTCCGAGCGCGGCGGCAATGACGATCGAAGCAAACCGGTGATAAGTAACCCAAGGTAAGGCATGTATGCCACCCCGCAACGCAGGGTGGCACGAGATCGATCAATCGATTTCTTCCGCCTCAAGGCGGGCCCGATCGGCCGCGCCTTTGGCGTCGATGTCACGGTCGACGAATTCGATGATCGCCATGGGAGCCATGTCGCCGTAGCGAAACCCAGCTTTGAGAACACGAACATAGCCGCCCTGCCGATCGGCGTAACGCGGCCCGAGCACGTCGAACAGCTTCTCTACATGAGAATCCTGCTTCAGACGGCTCGCAGCCTGGCGGCGAGCGTGCAGATCGCCACGCTTGCCGAGCGTGATCATCTTCTCGACCACCCGCCGCAGCTCCTTGGCCTTTGGCAGCGTCGTCTTGATCTGCTCGTGTTCGATAAGCGATCCGGCCATGTTGGCGAACATGGCCTTCCGGTGTTCGTGGGTTCTGTTGAGGCGGCGATATCCGCGAGCGTGACGCATGTGTTCAATCCTTCACTTTGCTTTGTCCGGGGGCCCGTGCGTGCGGTCCCCTCTCCTATTGGGGCGGAATGCCCATTCTGTTCACCGTTCGGAAACAATCCCGAACGGCAATTTTCGAATCAGAAGTTGTCTTCGAACTTCTTGGCGAGATCCTCGATGTTCTCCGGCGGCCATTCCTCGACGTCCATCCCGAGGTGAAGCCCCATCCCGGAAAGCACTTCCTTGATCTCGTTCAGAGATTTACGACCGAAGTTCGGAGTGCGAAGCATTTCGGCTTCGGTCTTCTGGATGAGGTCGCCAATATAGACAATGTTGTCGTTCTTGAGGCAGTTGGCCGACCGGACCGACAACTCGAGTTCGTCCACCTTCTTGAGAAGCAGCGGATTGAACTCCAGACCGTCTTCGTCGTCGTGCCGCGACGCGCTTTCAGGCTCGTCGAAGTTCACGAAAATCGAGAGCTGGTCCTGCACGATGCGTGCGGCGAAGGCCACGGCATCCTCGGGCGTGACCGATCCGTCCGTTTCCACCTTCATCGTCAGTTTGTCATAATCGAGGACCTGACCTTCGCGGGTCGGCTGAACGTCATAGCTGACCCGGCGGACGGGCGAGTAGATCGCGTCGATCGGAATAAGCCCAATCGGTGCATCTTCTGGGCGGTTCTTGTCCGCCGAGACGTAACCCTTACCGTTCGCGACGGTGAGCTCCATGAAGAGATCCGCTCCATCGTCGAGATGACAGATCACGTGATCCTTATTGAGGATCGTGATGCCCTGACTGACGGAGATGTCACCCGCGGTCACGATCATCGGACCTTTCGCAGAGATCGAAACGCGCTTCGGCCCCTCGACCTCCATTTTGACGGCAACGCCCTTGAGGTTCAGGACCACATCGGTCACGTCTTCGCGGACACCGGCGATGGAGCTGAACTCGTGCAGGACGTTGTCGATCTGGACAGACGTGATCGCGGCACCCTGGAGAGACGACATAAGGACACGCCGCAGAGCGTTACCAAGCGTCAGACCAAATCCTCGCTCGAGCGGCTCGGCGATCACGGTCGCCTGACGCGAACGGTCGTTGCCGGGCTTCACCTCGAGCTGCGACGGCTTGATCAGTTCCTGCCAGTTTTTGTGAAGCATGGTGTCTCCTCAATTCTCGTCGGGCCGCTCATGCGGGGCGGGCCGACACCCGAGGGTTAAAATGACGGCGCAGGGCCGCGCAGCACGGCGCGACCCCGCAAAGTTCGAGGATCCGGATCAGACGCGACGACGCTTCGGCGGACGGCAGCCGTTGTGAGCCATCGGGGTCACGTCGCGGATCGACGTGATGTTGAAGCCCGCCGCCGCCAGTGCGCGCAGCGCGGATTCACGACCCGATCCCGGGCCCTGCACTTCGACTTCGAGCGTGCGGACGCCATGCTCCTGTGCCTTGCGGCCAGCATCTTCGGCGGCCATCTGCGCGGCATAGGGGGTCGATTTCCGCGACCCCTTGAAGCCCATCGTGCCGGCCGACGACCAAGAGATCGCGTTGCCCTGCACGTCGGAAATCAGGATCTTGGTATTGTTGAAAGAAGAATTCACATGAGCAACGCCTGCGGCGATGTTCTTGGAGACCTTCTTCTTGACGCGACGATCACGTGCCATGGATCAGCCTCCTTATTTCTTCTTGCCGGCAATGGCCTTCGCGGGGCCTTTGCGCGTGCGGGCATTGGTATGGGTGCGCTGACCGCGAACCGGAAGATTCCGGCGGTGCCGCAGACCGCGGTAGCAGCCGAGGTCCATCAGGCGCTTGATGTTCATCTGGGTCTCGCGACGCAGGTCGCCTTCGACCGTATAGTTCTCGTCGATGTATTCACGGATCTTTACGACATCGGTGTCACTCAGCGCGTTCAGGCGCTGCGACTTGTCGATACCGACGGCGTCGCAGATCGCGTTCGCCGCGCTCGGACCGATGCCGGTGATGTACGTGAGGGCCACGGGGACCCGTTTGGCTGTGGGGAGGTTTACCCCTGCGATTCGTGCCAAGACGTCTCTTCCTTTCGTTGCGGGCCCGTCATCCCAGGCCCTTTTTTCACAACGGAAGCCCGAGGGTTTCCCCGCGGGCTGCTGTCGAATTTGTGGCTCGCTCTCAACGGGAAAACCCGATAGGTTGCGATTCCTTTTAAGGATGGTGCGCAATAGTGCGGATCGATCGTGTCGTCAAGGCCGTGGCCAAATCAATCAGCCATCGAGACATTTGTCGATTTCCACGCCGACCTCATCGATATCGGCAAGGCCGTCGATCCGACGCAGTTCACCCTTGGCATAATAGTAACCGATGAGTGGCGAGGTCTTCTTGTAATACTCAAGAAGCCGCTGCTTCAAGCTATCCTCGTTGTCATCACCGCGTCGTGTAAACTCGGTCCCACCGCAATTCGAGCACCTGCCATCCTCGGGAATCGGCTTCGTTTCGTCGTTGAAAACCTCACCGCAGGAGGCACAGACGGAACGTGCGGTGATCCGGCGGACGAGCGCCTCGTCGTCCACCTGCATTTCTATCACGGCATCGAGGGCCTCACCATGGCGCGCCAACAAGTCAGCCAACGCGTCGGCCTGTGCGAGCGTGCGGGGAAACCCGTCGAAGATAAGCCCGCCCTTCGCCTTGCCGTCGAGCTTTTCCTCGATCAAACCAATGACGATTTCGTCGGTCACCAGCTCACCACGATCCATGATCTCGGCAACGCGGCGGCCCATATCGGTGCCGCTCACCTTAGCGTCTCTCAACATGTCGCCGGTTGAAAGCTGGATCATATCGCGCTCAGCCACCAGGCGACGCGCTTGCGTTCCCTTGCCCGCTCCGGGCGGTCCGAGAAGAATGATGTTCATCGACGGCTTCCTCCCCGGACGGGCTTCTTACCGCTACGCTTCTTGCCACGCAGTTGGGATTTCTCGATCAGACCCTCGTACTGATGTGCGAGCATATGCGACTGGACCTGCTGGATCGTGTCCATCGTGACGGACACCACGATAAGTACGGAGGTACCACCGAAGTAAAACGGAACCGCGAATTGGGCCCGGATGATCTCCGGCAGCAGACAGACAGCAGCGAGGTATCCCGATCCAAGCACCAGAATCCGGGCAACGACGTAATCGAGATATTCCTCGGTACGCTTTCCGGGGCGGATGCCGGGGATGAAGCCGTTCTGGTTCTTCAGGTTCTCGGCAACATCCTCAGATTTGAAGGCGACGTTCGCGGTATAGAAATACGTGAAGAAGACGATCATACCGCCGAAGAACAGCAGGTAGAGCGGCTGCCCCGGACCGAAATAGGCCAGGATCGTCGACATCACGGGCCCGCTTTGCCCGCCGGAGAACGTCGCGAGGGTCGTCGGCAGCAGCAGAAGCGACGAGGCGAAGATGGCCGGGATCACGCCTGCCGGGTTCACCTTGATCGGCAGGTGCGATGAACCGCCGTCATAGACCTTCATGCCAACTTGGCGACGGGGATACTGGATGTGGATCTTGCGCAGGGATCTTTCCATGAAGACCACGAAGGCGATCACCGCCACGACCATGACAATCACGCCGACGATCACTGCGGGGCTGATCGCTCCAGATCGTCCGCTTGCGAAGAACTGCGCGAGCGCCGCCGGAACTTCGGCGATGATGCCCACGAAGATGATGAGCGAGATGCCGTTGCCGATGCCGCGCTGGGTGATCTGCTCGCCCAGCCACATGAGGAACATCGTGCCGCCGACGAGCGTGATCACGCAGGCCGCTCGGAAGAACCAGCCCGGGTCGGTGACGAGGCCGCCGGCCTCGAGACTGACCGCAAGGCCATAGGCTTGGAAGGTTGCCAGGAAGACTGTCCCGTACCGGGTGTACTGGTTGATCTTTTTGCGGCCCTGCTCTCCCTCTTTCTTCAGCTGCTCGAGCTGAGGAACCATCGCCGTGAGAAGTTGCACGATGATCGAGGCGGAGATGTAAGGCATGATTCCGAGCGCGAAGATCCCCATTCGGGAGATCGCACCGCCGGTGAACATGTTGAGAATTCCGCCGATGCCGGTCGCGGCCTGCTCCATGAAGTTGCGGAGCTCGTTGCCGTCGATGCCCGGCACGGGAATGTAGGTCCCGAGACGATAGACGCACAGTAGGCCCAGGGTGAAAAGGATACGCGAGCGCAGCTCGGTCGCCTTGCCGAAGGCGCCCCAGCTCATGTTCGCCGCCATCTGTTCGGCTGCTGATGCCATTGGGTCTCTCTCAGAAAGATGACGCCGCGCGAACCGGTTTTCGGGCTCGCGCGGCGTGTTGAAAACCTAGGCGGTTATGTACGCGCCCTGACCGACGCTCACAACCGTTTACTCGGAAGCCCGCGATGCCGCGACGGTAAGTGTCCCTCCGGCCTTCTCAACCGCTTCGATCGCCGATTTCGATGCGCCCGACACGGTCATCTGAACCTTCGAAGTGATTTCTCCCTTCGACAGAACACGGATCCCGTCACGCTTCCGACGCACCAGACCCGAATCAACGAGTTCGTTTTCGGTGATCTCTTCGCCAAGCTTTCCAGCATCGATGAACTTCTGGATGAGGCCCAGATTCACGACGGCATACTCGTTGCGGTTGGGCTTGTTGAAGCCGCGCTTCGGCAGGCGCTGGTAGAGCGGCATCTGCCCGCCTTCGTAACCGTTGATGGCCACACCGGAACGGCTCTTTTGACCCTTGATACCGCGGCCGGCGGTCTTGCCCTTGCCCGATCCGGGGCCACGGCCGACGCGCATCCGCTTCTTTGCTGCACCTTCGTTGTCGCGAAGTTCGTTCAGTTTCATGTCGCTTACTCCTTTTGCCGGACGCGCACCCCCAGCGACGGGAGTGGTGCGGACACGGCTATGTGAATCGACCGATGCAGTGATCGGCGTATGGCTCCTAACGCACGACTAGCGCAGGAGCAAGCATTCCGGTCGATCATCATCACAGCTAGGCTAAGCTGAAGCCTGACTTATAGAATGAGAAGATCGAGCGTTAGAGCGGTACGACACTTAAGATCGAGAGGAAGTCAGTAGACTGCGTGGTTTTTTCCCCTGACGTCATATGTCGGTGACAAGCTGAAAGGTCGGCGATCTCTGAGTGAATTGGCGGTATCGAACGAGGAACTGCATCCAGCCGAAACCGGCATGATGGCCGGCACGGACACGACGGAGGAAGCACGTCAGCGCATCACCGCCACCGAAAGTGGAGCGAATCCGGATTTTGAGCTGTCGCGGCTCGATCCGCGGGAGGCCAATGACGGGGCGACCATCCGACATCAGTTTCAGGATGTTCTGGAGGGTCACGCCGTTCCCCCGACCGGACGGCCGAAACTTTCCAGTCTCTCGTACGGAATCATTCCGGCTTACGATCGTGGGTTCTTCTCCGTACCACCGATCGGCCTCCGATATTTCGGCCACTGGCTGACCGATGGTCTTGCCACGTAATATTTCCGGAGGGAAAGCGAAATGCTGGTGCTTCCATACCCGTCCGACTGGCAACACGCTGCAGATTATGTTCGGCATATGGATCTTCATCCGCTCCGCGAGCCCCGCGCATTCTTTCGCGAGCTCACCGTCTGCACTGAGATTGGAATGAACGAGAACCGCCGGAGTCGCATGAAGCGGCTTTCCGCGGATATACGGGACCGTATCACGGCCAGCAATTGCAAGCGTGTCTATCTCAGCCGGGGAAAGTCGGGAGTTACCCGCGAGCTCGCCAATGAAAGCGAAATCGCAGCCATTCTTGAAGACAACGAATTCGTAAAGATTTCCGTTTCAGCCCCTCCGTCCCAAATTCGGAAAGCGCTACGCGACGCAGATATATGCGTTTCCATGGAGGGGAGCCATGTAGCTCATGCAATTCTCGCTCTTCCCGAACGGTCTCGACTCGTGATTATAAATCCTGGCGATCGGTTCGTGACGATTTTCGCCGATTACGCGACACTCGTGGGGAAACGCATCAGCTATCTCGTTCCAGAAAAGCGAGAAAACGGCCATCACCTCCTCAGGACTGATCTCCGAGAAGCGTTGACCGACGCTGCACCGTAGTTCTCAATGCGACTATCTGAAATGCGAATGCCCCACGTGGGGGCATTCGGTCTCTCGTTCTGGTCGCGACAAGCTCAGTCGCGTTCTTCCACAATCTGAACCAGGTGCGGAATGCTATCCACCATCCCGCGGACGGAAGGCGTGTCCTCGAGTTCACGCGTCCGGTGCATCTTGTTCAGCCCAAGGCCCTTCAGCGTGGCACGCTGGCTCTGGGGACGGCGGATGGGGCTGCCCACCTGCTTGACGACAATCGTCTTGGCCATGTTCAGGCCTCCTCTGCGACTTGGACGGATGCCTCTGGCGCTTCGTCACGACGCGGCAGAATATCGGCGACTTTCTTGCCACGGCGCTGCGCAACCGAACGCGGAGAAGTCTCGTTGACGAGGCCGTTCAGCGTGGCGCGGATCATATTGTAAGGGTTCTGCGATCCCAGGGACTTCGCAACAACGTCTTGCACGCCGAGCATTTCGAAGACGGCACGCATCGGACCGCCGGCGATGATTCCGGTACCCTGAGACGCCGTCCGCATGATAACCTTGCCTGCGCCGTGACGGCCGTAGACGTCATGGTGGAGAGTACGCCCGTCGCGCAGCGGGACGCGGATCATGTTACGCTTCGCAGATTCGGTGGCCTTGCGGATCGCCTCGGGGACCTCCTTGGCCTTGCCCTTGCCGAACCCGACACGTCCACGCTGATCGCCCACGATGACGAGCGCGGCGAAACCGAAGCGCTTGCCGCCCTTTACGGTCTTCGACACGCGGTTGATCGCGACGAGGCGATCGGCAAATTCCGGGGTTTCCTCACGCTGGTTGCGGCGGCCGCCCCTGTTGTCGTCTCTTGCCATATCTGGCTCCTTGCTGTCCCCGTAAGGGGCGTATCATCCGATCCCGGTGGGCCGAGAGGACCCCCTGATCATCGAGACGGCATCAACCGTCTGCAAATTCGGGGGGATGCCCTGAGGCACTCCCCCTATTCATCAAAGCTTCAGACCACCTTCTCGGGCAGCATCAGCCAAGGCCTTGATCTTGCCATGGAACAGGAAACCGCCCCGGTCGAAATAAGCATGCTCGATGCCGGCCTTCTTGGCACGTTCGGCAATCGCCTGTCCGACCTTCGCCGCCGCCTCGACATTGTTCTTGCCGAGGATGCCAAGATCCTTCTCCAGCGACGAGGCCGAGGCGAGAGTGATGCCCTGAACGTCGTCGATCAGCTGAACGCTGATGTTCTTGTTGCTGCGATGCACGCTCAACCGGGGACGTCCCGAATTGACCGCACGCAGTTTGTTCCGAACGCGCAGGCGGCGCTTCAGAAACAGATCTCTCTTGCTGTTTGCCATCTCGCGTTCCTTACTTCTTCTTGCCTTCCTTGCGGAAGATAAACTCGCCCTTGTAGCGAATGCCCTTGCCCTTGTAGGGCTCGGGACGACGCCAGTCGCGAATGTTCGAGGCAACCTGCCCCACCACCTGCTCGTCGATCCCTTCGACCGTGATCTCGGTCTGCTTGGGCGCGGTGATCGTCACACCTTCGGGCACGGCGAAGTCGACATCGTGGCTGAGCCCGAGGTTGAGCTTCAGGACGTTGCCTTGCATCTGTGCGCGGTAACCAACACCCTGGATCTCGAGATCTTTCCTGAAGCCCGTGCTGACGCCCGTGACCAGGTTCTGAACCATCGTGCGGCTCATTCCCCATTGCTGGCGCGCGCGCTTGGACTTTCCGCGCGGGGTGACCGTCACCTTGCCGTCGTCGATGGCGAGCGTGACGTCGTCGGTGGCGGTGAAGCTACGGGACCCTTTCGGTCCCGTGACTTCGATCTTCTGGCCGTTCAGCTTGGCCTCCACACCGGAGGGCAGCTCGACGGGTCGTTTTCCGATACGAGACATTTCAACCCTCCTTAGAATACCGTGCAGAGAACTTCGCCGCCGACATTCGCCGACCGTGCGGCCGCATCCGACATCACGCCCTTGGGGGTCGAGACGATGGAGACGCCGAGGCCCTGACGAACCGACGGAATGGTGCTGACACCGGCATAGACACGGCGACCGGGCGTCGAAACGCGTTTGATGTCCTTGATGACCGGAGCACCCTCGTAATACTTGAGGCTGATCTCGATCGCAGGATGCCCGTCGGGACCGGTGACGGTCTCGTGGCCACGGATGTAGCCTTCGTCGGCCAGCACATCCAACACCCAGCCCCGAAGCTTCGAGGCAGGAGTCAGGACGGTCGACTTGCGGCGCATCTGCGCGTTGCGGATCCGGGTCAGCATATCACCGATAGGATCGTTCATATCAAAACCCTCCTTACCAGCTCGACTTGACCATGCCAGGGATCTGCCCGTCGGAACCGAGGTCCCGAAGCGCGATCCGCGACATCTTCAGTTTGCGATAATATGCGTGCGGACGCCCGGTCAGCTGGCACCGGTTGTGCAGGCGCGTCGCCGACGAATTGCGCGGAAGCTTCGCGAGCTTCAGCTGCGCCTTGAAGCGCTCTTCCATCGGCTTGCTCTCGTCCCGCGCGATATCCTTGAGCTCGGCACGTTTGGCGGCATAACGATCCACCAGGGCCTGACGCTTCTTTTCGCGCTCGATCATTGCTTTCTTCGCCATGAGTTCGATCCTCTCAGCTGTTGAAGGGCATGTTGAAATGCTTCAACAGCGCTTTGGCTTGGGCGTCGTCCGACGCGGTTGTGCAGATCACGACATCAAGACCCCAGACCTCATCGACCTTGTCGAAGTTGATCTCGGGGAACACGATGTGCTCGCGAATGCCCATGGCGTAGTTGCCGCGGCCGTCGAAGGACTTGCCGTTCACGCCGCGGAAGTCGCGGACGCGGGGCAGCGCGATGGTGATCAGACGGTCGAGGAATTCGTACATCCTATCACCGCGCAACGTCACCTTCGCGCCAAGCGGCATGTCTTCGCGCACACGAAAGCCGGCGATCGATTTTTTCGCCTTCGTCACAACTGCTTTCTGACCGGCGATAGCCGTCAGGTCGTCGGCGGCCGACTTGGCCTTCTTGCTGTCGCGGACCGCCTCGGAACCGGCACCGATGTTCAGCACGATCTTGTCGAGACGCGGGATCTGCATCGAGTTCTTGAGGCCGAACTCTTCCTGCAGCTTCGCACGGATCTCGTCCTGATAGACACTGCGCAGGCGCGGCGTGTAATTTGCTGTATCGAGCATCAGATCACGTCTCCCGTGGTCTTGGCAAAGCGGACCTTCTTGCCGTCTTCCACGCGGAAGCCGACCCGGCTGGCCTTTCCGTTGGAATCGACAATGGCCAGATTGCTCAGATCGATCGGCATGGCTTGCGGAACACGCCCGCCCTGCGAGGTCTGGCTCTGCTTCGTGTGGCGGATCGCGATGTTGATCCCGTCAACGACTGCCTTGCCGGCCGAAGGGTTGACGGACTTGATCTCGCCCTGCTTCCCCTTGTCCTTACCGGCAAGCACGACGACGTTATCGCCCTTCTTGAGTTTTGCGGCCATCACAGCACCTCCGGCGCGAGCGAGATGATCTTCATGAAGTTCTTCGCGCGCAGCTCGCGAACCACCGGCCCGAAAATACGGGTCCCGACGGGTTCGTTGTTGTTGTTGAGGATGACGGCGGCATTCCGATCGAAGCGGATCGCGGTTCCGTCGTCGCGGCGGACCTCCTTGGCGGTGCGAACGACGACGGCCTTGCGGACGTCACCCTTCTTCACGCGACCGCGCGGAATGGCTTCCTTGACAGAGACGACGATGATGTCGCCCACGGACGCATATTTGCGCTTGGAGCCGCCGAGGACCTTGATGCACTGCACCCGGCGTGCGCCGGAATTGTCAGCGACATCCAGATTTGATTGCATCTGGATCATGGATTATGTCTCCCGACCTTTGGGGCGGGCCCTGCCCGTTCCCCCCAGGGTTTCGATATGTCGCGGGACGGTCGATCCGCCCCGCCAGGACCGCCCGATTAGTGGGCAGCCTCGTTCGCGTCGTGACGTGCAGCGTCTTCTTTCTGCTGCACCTTGGCATGTTCTTCACGGGCGCGGCGATCGGCCTCGATCATCTCGGGCGTCATGACTTCCCAACGCTTGGACTTCGAGCGGGGAGCACATTCCTGGATACGCACCAGATCGCCGACATTGACGGAGTTGCCTTCGTCATGCGCGCGGTATTTCTTCGACTTCCGGATCGTCTTCTTGAGAACCGGATGCGTGAAGCGGCGCTCGACAGAGACAGTGACGGTCTGTTCGTTCTGGTTGGAGGTGACGGTGCCTTGCAGAATACGTTTGGGCATCTCTTAAGCCTCCGACTGCGCCGCGCCAGCGGCCTTTTCGTTCAGGATCGTCTTAACCCGCGCAACGTCGCGGCGAACGACGCGCATACGCGCCGTATTCTCGAGCTGATTGGTTGCAGCCTGGAAGCGCAGATTGAAGGCTTCCTTCTTGAGCGCGCCGAGCTGGTCACGGAGCTCGTCCGGGGTCTTGCCCCGAAGTTCTTCGGCTTTCATCGCCGTTCCTTTCGTCAACATCACCGGCGGGCCGCGCGAGCACGTCACCCCGAATCCCGGTGGAGATGGATGAAGCGGCCGTATAGGCTGCAGTCTTCGCCTTGGCAACCCCTCGCTTGCAGACCAATGCAGTAGAAGCCAACCAGCAGATCATAGATGTGCCAAACGGATCGGGCCGCCCGAAGGCGACCCGACAGTCTTGACTTATGGTGACCAGATCAGGCTTTGGACGCCTTGCGCTTGCGACGCATGGCGATCACGCCACCGATACCCGCAACGTAGAGAAGGCCGGCCGCGGGAAGCGGAATGGCTGCGGTGGTGGTCTGGAACGTCACCTGGTTCCCGCCGCTGCCCGCCATGCCGTTCAGGAAGAACGACAGACGATCGCCGGCACCAAGATTGAAGTCGAGCTCGCTCGATCCGGTCCGGTTTCCGGACGGATCGATACCGAGGCTCATACGCTCGCCGTCATTCAGCGCGTAGCTCAGGTCGATCGTGTTGGCGCTCGGGTCGCCGGCACTGGCGTTGAAGGGGTTGATGGTGATGCTCGTGCTTGAGCGAAGCGCTTCGGTCGCTTCGAAAAACACGAAGGCACCGTCGAAATCTTCGAATGCAGTCGCCCGTGCGAATGCGCCCCCGGCCTGACCGGCCGAGAACGAGGCCGGTTCGTAGTTGACGACCGTCATCGCGTTGGCGGACGAAATGGCCGCGACAGAGATCGCAGCAGCGGCAGCAAGTTTCTTGATAAGCATGGTATTCGTTACCTCCGTAAAAGCGGATACCCATCCGGCACCCTTAAGGGTTTTTTAACTTCTTCCGTGCTCGCTTCAACGTACTACCGGTTGCAAAATCTGTTTCTCTCACCGCATCAATTAACCATAGCTTACAACGCGCTGTTAACATTCATCTAATCCTGACATCAAAGGTTCAGGATGACGAAATGGTTCTGCTGCGGTCATTCCCAGCGGTAGTTGAAGCTGATGCTGATGCGCTCTTCCTCGCTCATGTTCATCGGGACTTCGTGTCTCAGCCATCCTTCCCACAGAATCACGTCTCCGATCTCCGGGGTGACATAGGCGAATTGCCGGATGGAAGGGTCCGCGTCTTTCCGACGAGGCGGTGCCGCCATCATCATCGGCAGGCGGGGATCCTCGAACCTGATTGCCGAAGTGCCCTCCGGCATCGCCACGTAGGTCGTTCCGGAAATCACCGAGTGCGGATGGATATGCCCGCTATGGCTGCCGCCTTCGGGCAGGATGTTGATCCAAATATCCTCGAGAACCAGCTTCCTATCCCCGAGGTCGAAGCCCAAAGTCTCGGCAAACGACGCAACATGGGTATCGAGAGACCTCACGACGTCCGCAAAGATCGAAAACCTCCAGGGCAAATCGCTTAACGAAGCATAACTCGTATAGCCAGGAAAAGCGTTCTCCTCGCACCATGCCTGACCCGCCTCGTCATCATCCGCGATCGAAAGACACGACGTTTCAAGTTCCGAGGTCGATACCGACGGCTCATGGTCCGACAGCTTCGCGCAGTAGAGCTGCGTCACGAATAGAGGGGTGATTTCGGACATTGACCTTCTCCTGGCTTTGGTAGGGGCGGTCAGGCAGGTCCCGATACCGCCGGATCCAAATGGACGTTGAATGAAAAAAGCTCCCGCGGGGTCACCCACGGGAGCTTCCAGTCTTTTCAGCACGCATCCCGTTCGGGATTTACCAATCCTCGCGAACGACCGTGCGCGTTTTGATCGGCAACTTCATGGCGGCAAGGCGCAGGGCCTCACGGGCCACAGTCTCGCCGACACCGTCGATCTCGAACATAACGCGGCCAGGCTTGACCTTCGCCGCCCAGAAGTCGACCGAACCCTTGCCCTTACCCATCCGGACTTCGACCGGCTTCGAGGTGACGGGCACATCCGGGAAGATCCGGATCCAGACCCGACCCTGACGCTTCATATGGCGCGTCATGGCACGACGTGCGGCCTCGATCTGACGGGCAGTGACGCGCTCGGGCTCAATCGCCTTGAGGCCGAAGGTCCCGAAATTCAGATCGGATCCACCCTTCGCCTCGCCGCGAATACGGCCCTTGTGCATCTTGCGAAACTTAGTGCGCTTCGGCTGTAGCATCTCGCGTCCTCCTTAGCGGCGGCCGGCGCCGCGAGGCGTCGGTCCGTCCTGCAGTTCCTGGGCACGGCGATCGCGGGCAGAAGGATCATGCTCGAGGATCTCGCCTTTGAAGATCCAGACCTGAATCCCGATGATCCCGTAAGCCGTCTGCGCCTCGACGCGCGCGAAGTCGATATCCGCCCGCAACGTATGGAGCGGCACGCGACCTTCGCGATACCATTCGGTCCGGGCGATCTCCGCACCGCCGAGACGACCGGCAAGGTTCACGCGAATACCGAGCGCACCCATGCGCATCGCGTTCTGGACCGAACGCTTCATTGCCCGGCGGAACGATACACGACGCTCGAGCTGCTGGGCGATGCTCTCGCCGACCAGTGCTGCGTCAAGCTCCGGCTTGCGCACCTCGACGACATTGAGGTGAAGCTCGCTCTGCGTCATCGCCGCAAGCTTGCGGCGCAGGGTTTCGATATCCGCGCCCTTCTTGCCGATGATGACGCCCGGACGGGCCGTGTGGATCGTGACGCGGCACTTGCGGTGCGGACGCTCGATGATCACGCGGCTGATGCCGGCGGCCTTGCATTCGGTCTTGATGAACTCGCGGATGCGGATGTCTTCGAGGAGAAGATCACCGTAATCCTTCGTGTCGGCATACCAGCGACTGTCCCAGGTCCGGTTGACCTGCAGGCGCATTCCGACGGGATTTACCTTGTTACCCATTAGGCTTGCTCCTCGACCTGGCGGACCTTGATGGTGAGTTCAGAGAACGGCTTGATGATGCGTCCGAACCGGCCACGGGCACGCGGACGTCCGCGCTTCATGGTCAGGTTCTTGCCCACATAGGCCTCGGCCACGATCAGCTCGTCCACATCAAGGTTGTGATTGTTCTCCGCGTTGGCAATCGCCGATTGCAGACACTTGCGCACGTCATCCGAAATGCGCTTGTGCGAGAACGTGAGATCGTTGAGCGCCTTCTCGACCTTCTTTCCGCGGATAAGCGCGGCCAGGAGGTTGAGCTTCTGGGGGCTGGTCCGCAGCATGCGCACCTTTGCCATGGCTTCGTTCTCTCCCACGCGACGGGGGTTCTTCTGCTTGCTCATTTGCGCTTCGCCTTCTTGTCGGCGGCGTGGCCGTAATATGTCCGCGTCGGGCTGTATTCGCCGAACTTCTGACCGATCATCTCTTCAGAGACGTTCACCGGGACATGCTTCTTGCCGTTATAGACGCCGAAGGTGAGGCCCACGAACTGGGGCAGGATGGTGGAACGGCGCGACCAGATCTTGATGACCTCGTTGCGACCGCTCTCGCGGGTTTTTTCAGCCTTCTTGAGGACGTAGGAGTCGACAAAAGGGCCCTTCCAGACGGAACGCGACATCTATCAGCGTCCTTTCTTCTTGGCGTGACGCGAGCGGATGATGAGGCTCTGCGACGCCTTGTTTTTGTTACGGGTCCGGGCACCCTTCGTGGGCTTGCCCCATGGCGTCACCGGGTGACGGCCACCCGAAGTCCGACCTTCACCACCACCATGCGGGTGATCGATCGGGTTCATGACCACACCACGCACGCTGGGTCGAATGCCCCGATTTCGCGACCGGCCGGCCTTGCCGAAGTTCTGGTTCGAGTTGTCGGGGTTGGACACGGCACCGATGGTGGCCATGCATTCCTGCCGGACCATCCGCAATTCGCCCGAACTCAGGCGGATCTGAGCGTAACCCCCGTCCCGACCCACGAATTGCGCGTAGGTCCCCGCCGCACGGGCGATCTGACCGCCCTTGCCCGGCTTCAGTTCGATATTGTGGATGATCGTTCCGATCGGCATGCCCGAAAACGGCATCGCGTTGCCCGGCTTGACGTCGACCCGCTCGCCCGAAACGATCTTGTCGCCGACGGCGATCCGCTGCGGAGCGAGGATGTAACGCTGCTCGCCGTCCTGATACTGGATCAGTGCGATAAAGGCTGTCCGGTTGGGATCGTACTCGATCCGCACTACGACGGCTTCCATCTCGTGCTTGCTGCGCTTGAAGTCCACGATGCGGTAAAGACGCTTCGCGCCACCGCCCTTGCGGCGCATCGTGATACGTCCGGTGTTGTTACGACCGCCATTCTTGGTCAACCCTTCGGTGAGGGACTTGACCGGACGGCCTTTCCACAGCTCCGAACGGTCGATCAGCACCAGCCCGCGCTGGCCAGGCGTCGTCGGCTTGTACGACTTGAGTGCCATGCTTTCTGTCTTCCGTTGTGTGGCGGCCCCTTTCGGGTCCGCGGTTCAAGGGCCCCGAAGGTCCCCGTTCTTGCCGGGCCTGCCGGCCCGAGTTCATCTCGCGCTGTTCACGGCGTCGCGCCGGAACGCCTCCCTTGGCGGGAAGACGCGCTTCTTGCACCGACCACGCCCCGGGTCAAGCCCGGGGCGTGGTCTCGCTGTCAGAGACCTGTGGTCACGTCGATCGTGTTGCCCTCTTCGAGGGTGACGTAGGCCTTCTTCACGTCACTCCGACGGCCGGGGCGGCCGCGGAAGCGCTTGGTCTTGCCCTTGGTGATGGACGTGTTGACCGCCTTCACCTTGACGTTGAAGAGGGTCTCGACCGCCTCCTTGATCGCGGGTTTCGCCGCGCTCATCGCCACCTCGAAGACGACCGCACCGTTCTCGGAGGCCATCGTGGCCTTCTCGGTGATGATCGGCTTGCGGATCACATCGTAATGCTCTGGCTTCGTGCTCATTTCAGTCGAGCCTCCAGTGCTTCGATACCGGCCTTGGTGATGACCAGCGTATCGCGCTTCAGGATGTCGTAGACATTCGCCCCCATCGAAGGAAGCACGTCCAGACCGTCGATATTCGCCGCGGCGCGTGCGAAGTTCTGGTTCACCTCGGCACCGTCGATGATGAGGACCCGCTTCCAGCCCAGGTTCTTTACCTGCTTGGCAAGCGCTCCCGTCTTCGCGTCGCCGAGGTCCAGACCGTCGAGAACGACCAGATTGCCTTCGGCCTGCTTTGCGCTCAGCGCGTGGCGCAGACCGAGCTTGCGGAACTTCTTCGTCAGGTCGTGACCGTGGCTCCGGGGAACCGGACCTTTGTAGACCCCGCCCTTCCGGAAAATCGGCGCGTTGCGGTCACCGTGACGTGCGCCGCCGGTGCCCTTCTGGCGATAGATCTTCTTGGTCGAGTAGCTCGTCTCCGAGCGGGTCTTGACCTTGTGGGTTCCCTGCTGCGCGTTGTTGCGCTGCCAGCGGACTACCCGGTGAAGGATGTCCACGCGCGGCTCGAGACCGAAGAGAGCCTCGTCGAGTTCGACAGAACCCGCGGCAGAACCGTCGAGTTTGATGGCATCAGTTTTCATCGTCGCCCTCCTTCTTCGCGGCGGCGTCGCTGTTGTCGGTCTCAGCGCCCTCGGAATTGATCTGCGCCTCGGCTTCGGCCAGTGCGGCAGCTTCCTGCTCGGCCTGCTCCTGCGCGAGGCGCTCGGCCTCGGCAGCCTCGGCTGCAGCCGCTTCTTCCGCCGCCTGCTGCGCGAGACGCTCTGCCTCGTCAGCCGCCGATCTCAGCGCGGCGGGATAAATCACGTTCTCGGGCGTGGCTTTCTTCACCGCATCCTTGATCGTCACCCATCCGCCTTTGGATCCCGGAACGGCACCCTTGACCATGATCAGGCCGCGGCTGGAATCCGTACGGACAACCTGCAGGTTCTGCGTGGTCACGCGCGCGGCACCCATATGCCCGGCCATCTTCTTGCCTTTGAAGACCTTACCGGGATCCTGGCACTGACCCGTCGAACCGTGCGAGCGGTGGCTGATCGAGACACCGTGCGTCGCTTCGAGGCCGCGGAAGTTATGCCGCTTCATGGCACCCGCGAAGCCCTTGCCGATCGACGTGCCGCACACATCGACGAACTGGCCCTCGAAGTAATGTGACGCGATGATCTCCTCGCCGACCTCGATGAGGTTCTCGGGCGAGACACGGAATTCCGCGATCTTGCGCTTGGGCTCGACCTTCGCGATGGCGAAATGGCCGCGCATCGCCTTCGTGGTATTCTTGGGCTTCGCCGTCCCCGCGCCGAGCTGCACGGCGGCATAGCCGTGCTGGTCGGGCGTACGCTGAGCGACGACCTGAAGCTTGTCGAGTTGCAGGACGGTGACGGGCACCTGCCGGCCATCCTCTTGGAAGATGCGCGTCATGCCCACCTTCTTGGCGATCACACCTGAGCGTAGCATTAGATCAGGCCCCCATCACTTTGATGTCGACGGCAACGCCCGCGGCGAGGTCGAGCTTCATGAGCGCGTCGACGGTCTGCGGCGTCGGGTCGACGATATCGAGCATGCGCTTGTGCGTGCGGATCTCGAACTGGTCACGCGACTTCTTGTCCACGTGCGGACCACGAAGAACGGTGAACTTCTCGATCTTGTTCGGCATCGGGATCGGGCCCCGGACGCTCGCGCCGGTGCGCTTGGCGGTCGACACGATCTCCTGGGTCGAGCTGTCGAGCACCCGGTAGTCGAACGCCTTGAGGCGGATGCGAATGTTCTGGCTGGCGGCCATATCTGTTCTCTTTCCCTTGCGGGTTCCAGTCGAGAGGTGGGGCAAGGATCATTCCCCGCGCCACTTCGGACCTTGTCTGTGTCTCGGCCCCGGGCCGGCCCGGGGCAGTCGGGCCGTACAGGTCTCCGGAGGATTTGCCCACGGAGGCCCGCGCGGACCTTACTCGATGATCTTCGAGACGACGCCCGCGCCCACGGTGCGGCCGCCTTCGCGGATGGCGAAGCGGAGCTTCTCTTCCATCGCGATCGGCGCGATCAGCTCGACACCGAACGACACGTTGTCGCCCGGCATGACCATCTCGGTGCCCTCGGCAAGCTGAACCGTGCCGGTCACGTCCGTCGTGCGGAAGTAGAACTGCGGACGGTAGTTCGCGAAGAACGGCGTGTGACGCCCGCCCTCTTCCTTCGTCAGGATGTAGGCTTCGGCCTCGAACTTCGTGTGCGGCTTCACCGAACCCGGCTTGCAGAGAACCTGGCCACGCTGGACGCCCTCGCGGTCGACACCGCGCAGCAGCGCGCCGATATTGTCGCCGGCCTCGCCGCGGTCGAGCAGCTTGCGGAACATCTCGACGCCCGTGCAGGTCGTCTTCTTCGTGTCGCGGATGCCCACGATCTCGATCTCGTCGCCCACGTTGATCACGCCGCGCTCGACGCGACCCGTCACGACCGTACCGCGACCCGAGATCGAGAACACGTCCTCGACCGGCATCAGGAACGGCTGGTCCACGGCGCGCTCCGGCGTCGGGATGTAGTCGTCGACCGCAGCCATCAGCTCGCGGATCGAGTTCTCGCCGATCTCGGGGTTCTCGCCGTTCATCGCGGCCAGCGCCGAGCCCTTCACGATCGGAAGATCGTCGCCCGGGTAGTCGTAGCTCGACAGAAGCTCGCGGATCTCCATCTCGACGAGCTCGAGAAGCTCCTCGTCATCGACCTGGTCGACCTTGTTCATGTAGACCACGATCGCCGGAATGCCGACCTGACGGCCCAGCAGGATGTGCTCGCGCGTCTGCGGCATCGGGCCGTCGGCCGCGTTCACCACCAGGATCGCGCCGTCCATCTGCGCCGCACCCGTGATCATGTTCTTCACGTAGTCGGCGTGGCCCGGGCAGTCCACATGCGCGTAGTGACGGTTCTCGGTCTCGTACTCGACATGCGCCGTCGAGATCGTGATCCCGCGCGCCTTCTCTTCCGGCGCGCCGTCGATCTGGTCATAGGCACGGAAATCGCCGAAATACTTCGTGATCGCCGCCGTCAGCGTCGTCTTGCCGTGATCGACGTGACCGATCGTCCCGATGTTCACGTGCGGTTTGTTGCGTTCGAACTTTGCCTTCGCCATGGATGGCCTCCTGATCTGTTCTCTTGGGCGTTTGCCCCGTCGCGCGACCGTCGCCGCGCCGAATTCGTCGGGTCCCGGGGAAGGTTGCCCCCGGGACGATGGGTTTAGGCGTACTTGCTCTGGATCTCTTCCGAGATGTTCTGCGGTACCGGCTCGTAATGGTCGAACTGCATCGTGAACTGCGCACGGCCCGAGGACATCGAGCGCAGGTTGTTGATGTAGCCGAACATGTTGGCCAGCGGCACGAAGGCGTCGATGACGATTGCGTTGCCGCGCGGCTCCTGCCCCTGCACCTGACCGCGACGGGAGGTCAAGTCGCCGATGACGTTGCCGGTATACTCCTCGGGCGTCACCACCTCGACCGCCATCACGGGCTCGAGAAGCTGGGCACCTGCCTTCCGGAGACCTTCGCGCATGCACATGCGGCTGGCGATCTCGAAGGCGAGGACCGAGGAGTCCACGTCGTGGAACTTGCCGTCGACCAGAGCGACCTTGAAGTCGATGACCGGGAAGCCGGCAAGGGGACCGCTATCCATGACGGACTGGATACCCTTCTCGACGCCGGGGATGAATTCCTTCGGCACCGAGCCACCGACGATGCGGCTTTCGAAGCTGTAGCCCTCACCCGGTTCGGTCGGCGTGATCTCGAGCTGCACCTCGGCGAACTGGCCCGAACCACCCGACTGCTTCTTGTGCGTGTAGGTGTGGTTGACCTGCTGCCGGATCGTCTCGCGATAGGCCACCTGCGGCGCGCCGACATTGGCTTCGACCTTGAACTCGCGCTTCAGGCGATCGACGAGGATGTCGAGGTGAAGTTCGCCCATCCCCTTCATGATCGTCTGACCCGATTCGATGTCGGTCTCGACACGGAAGGACGGATCCTCGGCCGCAAGCCGCTGCAAGCCGGCGGACATCTTCTCCTGGTCGGCCTTGGTTTTTGGCTCGACTGCGATCTCGATGACCGGATCGGGGAAGGTCATCGTCTCGAGCACGACCTGCTTCTGGCTGTCAGACAGCGTGTCGCCCGTCGTCGTGTCCTTCAGACCGGCAAGCGCGATGATGTCGCCCGCATAGGCATTCTCGATTTCCTCGCGGTTGTTGGAGTGCATCATCATCATTCGACCGATGCGCTCTTTCCGGCCCTTCGTCGTGTTGAGCACGGAATCGCCCTTGGAGAGCGTACCCGAATAGACACGTGTGAAGGTGAGCGAGCCCACGAACGGGTCGTTCATGATCTTGAACGCAAGCGCCGAGAACGGCTCGTCGTCATCCGCATGACGTGCGATGTTGCGCGTTTCGGTCTCGTCGTCGGGCGAGAAGCCCATATAGGCCGGAACGTCGAGCGGACCCGGAAGATAGTCGATGACCGCGTTCAGAAGGGGCTGGACGCCCTTGTTCTTGAACGCCGAACCGCACAGAACCGGCACGAAGGACATCGAGAGCGTCCCCTTGCGGATCAACTCGCGCAGCTTCGGCTGGTCGGGTTCGTTGCCTTCCAGATACTGCTCCATCGCGTCGTCGTCGACTTCGACGGCGATCTCGATGAGCTCGGCGCGCATCGTCTCGGCCTGATCCTTGAGATCGTCACGGATGTCCTGAACGACCCAGGATGCTCCGAGATCCTCGCCCTTCCAGACCCATTCCTTCATCGTCACCAGATCGACGATACCCTCGAGCTGATCCTCCGCCCCGATGGGCATCTGGATCGGCGCGGGCGTCGCTCCGGTACGGTCCTTGATCATCTTGACGCAGTTCCAGAAGTCGGCGCCGATCTTGTCCATCTTGTTGACGAACACGATGCGCGGAACCTTGTACCGGTCGGCCTGACGCCAGACGGTCTCGGTCTGCGGCTCGACGCCGGCATTGGCGTCAAGAACGGCGACCGCACCGTCGAGAACGGCGAGCGAGCGCTCCACCTCGATGGTGAAGTCCACGTGGCCAGGCGTGTCGATGATGTTGAAGCGGAACGAGGCTTCCTGAGGCGTATCGCCGTAAATGCCCGTCGTGGTCTCGCCATCCTCGGTGCGGAACCACATGGTCGTGGTCGCGGCCGAGGTGATGGTGATCCCGCGTTCCTGCTCCTGCTCCATCCAGTCCATCGTCGCGGCGCCGTCATGGACTTCGCCGATCTTGTGGGACTTGCCGGTATAGAACAGGATCCGTTCCGTGCAGGTGGTCTTGCCGGCATCGATGTGGGCCATGATGCCGAAATTGCGGTAGCGGGAGAGCGAATAATCGCGGGGCATGATGCGTCCTCGGGTTTGTTCTGAAAACCGCTGGTCGGATTACCAGCGGTAGTGGCTGAACGCCTTGTTGGCATCGGCCATCTTGTGGGTGTCTTCGCGCTTCTTGACCGCGGAGCCGCGACCCTGGACGGCGTCGATCAGTTCGCCGGCGAGACGCTCTTCCATCGTGTTCTCGTTGCGGTTCCGGCAGGCCGTGATCAGCCAGCGGAGCGCGAGAGCTTCGCGACGCTCGGGACGAACCTCGACCGGCACCTGGTAGGTGGCACCACCAACGCGGCGCGAGCGGACCTCGACCGACGGCTTGATGTTGTCGAGGCTCTCGTGGAACACTTCGACGGGCGACTTCTTGAGCCGACCCTCAACCCGATCGAACGCGTTGTAGACGATGCGTTCGGCGACGGATTTCTTTCCGTCCACCATCAGGTTGTTCATGAACTTGGTGATCACCTTGTCGCCGAATTTGGCGTCGGGCAGGATCTCGCGCTTTTCGGCGGCGTGACGACGGGACATCTTGGCTTCCTCAATCTCTTTGTCTGACCCGCCCCGGGATCGACCCGGGGCCTCGATCGGCGAGATCCCGGATCAGGTCCGGGATGACGCCCGCGGCGTCACTTGGGCCGCTTTGCACCATATTTGGACCGGCGCTGCTTGCGGTCCTTCACGCCTTGCGTGTCGAGCACGCCGCGCAGGATGTGGTAACGCACACCGGGAAGGTCCTTCACACGACCACCGCGGATCAGGACCACCGAGTGCTCCTGCAGGTTGTGCGACTCACCGGGAATGTAGCTGATGACCTCGTAACCATTGGTCAGGCGCACCTTCGCGACCTTCCGCATGGCCGAGTTCGGCTTCTTCGGTGTCGTCGTGTAGACGCGGGTGCAAACCCCACGCTTCTGCGGGCAGCTCTCCAGGTGCTGGGACTTGGAGCGTTTGACTTTGGGCTGGCGCGGCTTGCGGATCAGCTGTTGGATCGTTGGCATTCCGGTTACATTCCTCGGTGTTGCAACATCGTCTTGTCTCGGGGGATGCGCGCGCATCCCGGCTCAATTCCTTGCGTGCCTCGCGCGTCCGCAAAAACACAAACACCGCAGCGGGCGGTCGCCCTTGCGGTTGGTCTCCAGAGGATCGGGGCGTCTTTCGGCCCGGATCGTGACCACTTCCATCGATTTGATCACTGGCCCGGAACGGATCCCGGTCGCGCAGTTGTGGCCGTATAGAGGCCGACTCGGTCGGTGTCAACACCGACCCTTAACTTCTGCGGGGGCGACCCGGCGACCGCCCTCCCCCGAACGCAAAGACGCCCCCGGAGGGGCGTCTTCAACTTTTTCACGGAACTGGACTTATTCGTCCCGGCTCTCGGGCGTGTCGATGAGATCGGCCACACGCGATTCCTGCGCATCGTCGCTCATCGGCTCGGCAGCCGGCGCGGCGAGCGCCGCGGCTTCCTCGGCTTCCGCACGCGCCTGCTTGAGGACCTTCAGATCCCGCTCGGCTGCGATGCGACGGACCTTCTGGCTCGCGCCTCCGGTTCCGGCCGGGATCAGACGTCCGACGATCACGTTCTCCTTCAGACCGACGAGCTTGTCGCGCTTGCCCTGAACCGATGCCTCGGTCAGCACGCGCGTCGTCTCCTGGAAGGATGCCGCCGAGATGAAGCTGCGGGTCTGCAGCGACGCCTTGGTGATACCCAGCAGGATCGGCTCGCCCGTCGCCGGACGGACGCCGCGCTTCATCGCCTTCTCGTTCGCGTCGTCGAACTCGACCTTGTCGACATGCTCGCCCTTCAGCAGCGTGGTCTCGCCCGAATCCTGGATCTCCCACTTCTGGAGCATCTGGCGAACGATCACCTCGATGTGCTTGTCGTTGATCTTCACGCCTTGCAGTCGATAGACGTCCTGCACCTCGTCGATCATGTAATCGGCAAGCGCCTCGACGCCCAGGATCGAAAGGATGTCATGGGGGGCGGGATTGCCATCCATGATGTAGTCGCCCTTCTGGATGAAGTCGCCTTCCTGCACGGGGATGTGCTTGCCCTTCGGCACCATGTACTCGATGGGTTCGGCACCCTCGTCGGTCGGCACGATCGCGATCCGGCGCTTGTTCTTGTAGTCGCGCCCGAACTTCACGTAGCCGTCCGCCTCGGCGATAATGGCATGGTCCTTCGGACGGCGCGCCTCGAAGAGTTCGGCCACACGCGGCAGACCACCGGTGATGTCCTTCGTCTTCGCACCCTCGCGCGGGATCCGCGCGACGACGTCGCCCGCCTTGATCTCCGCCCCGTCCTCGATCGACAGGATCGCGTCGACCGACATCGGATAGGTGACCGGGTTGCCCGCATCGTTGCGGACGGGTTCGCCATCCTCGCCCGCGATGAGGATCTCGGGCTTGAGATCCCCGCCACGCGGCACCGACCGCCAGTCGCTGACGATCTTCTGGGTCATGCCCGTCGCATCGTCGGTCTCGTCACGCACGGAGATGCCCGTGATGAGGTCGACGAAGCGTGCCGTGCCGGCCTTCTCCGCGATGATCGGCAGGGTATAGGGATCCCATTCGAACAGGCGATCGCCCCGCTTGATCTCGGCACCGTCGGCCACGTGCATCGTGGTGCCGTAGCCGAGCTTGAAGGTCGCACGGTCGGCACCGTTCTCGTCGACGATCGCGAGGGTCATGTTCCGCCCCATCACGATATTCGCACCCGACTCGTTCTGCAGGATCTGGGCATTGCGGTACTCCGCCTTACCCTCCTGGCCGGCTTCCTGGAAGTTCTGCTGGCCACCCTGCGCGACGCCGCCGATGTGGAAGGTCCGCATCGTCAGCTGCGTGCCCGGCTCGCCGATCGACTGTGCCGCGATGATGCCCACGGCCTCGCCCTGGTTGACCATCGTGCCGCGTGCAAGGTCACGACCGTAGCACATGGCGCAGACGCCCTCCTCGGCCTCGCAGGTCAGCGGGCTCCGGAGCCGCGCCTCGGCAAGACCCGAGGCTTCGATCATGTCGGCCTTCCGCTCGTCGATGAGCTCGCCCTTCGTGACCATCACCTCGTCGGTGCCCGGGCGAACGAGATCCTCGGCCGCGACGCGACCCAGAACCCGCTCACCGAGGCTCGCCACGATCTCGCCGTCGTTGACGGCAGGCTTGGCGGTGACCGCACGCTCGGTGCCGCAATCATGCTGCCGCACGATGCAGTCCTGCGCCACGTCGACGAGACGCCGCGTGAGGTAGCCCGAGTTGGCCGTCTTAAGCGCGGTGTCCGAAAGACCCTTCCGCGCACCGTGGGTGGAGTTGAAGTACTCCAGCACGGTCAAGCCTTCCTTGAAGTTCGAGATGATCGGCGTCTCGATGATCTCGCCAGAAGGCTTGGCCATCAGGCCGCGCATCCCGCCGAGCTGCTTCATCTGCGTGACCGAGCCCCGGGCACCCGAATGGGCCATCATGTAGACGGAGTTCGGCTCATGCTCGGCACCGTCGGTCATGCCGGGCGTCGAGATCGTCGACATCATCGCCTCGGTGACCTTGTCGTTGCACTTCGACCAGGCGTCGACGACCTTGTTGTACTTCTCGCCCTGGGTGATCAGGCCGTCCATGTACTGCTGCTCGAAATCCTTCACCTGCTCGCGGGTATCCTCCACGATCGGCCACTTGGTGTCCGGAATGACCATGTCGTCCTTGCCGAAGCTGATGCCGGCGCGGAAGGCCTCGCGGAAGCCCATCGTCATGATCTGGTCGCAGAAGATGACCGATTCCTTCTGACCGCAATAGCGGTAGACGGTGTCGATGACCTGCTGCACTTCCTTCTTGCGCAGCAGACGGTTGACGAGGTCGAAGGGGGCCTTGGCGTTCAGCGGAAGAAGCGCGCCAAGACGCACGCGTCCCGGTGTCGTCTCGAACCGCGTCATGACCTCGTTGCCCTCGGCATCGATCTGCGGCAGGCGCGCCTGGATCTTGGCGTGCATGTGGACCTCGCCCGCGTCGAGGGCGTGCTGCACCTCGTTCACGTCCGAGAACACCATGCCCTCGCCCTTCATGCCTTGGCGCTCCATCGTGATGTAGTAGAGGCCGAGGATCATGTCCTGCGACGGAACGATGATCGGCGCGCCGTTCGCCGGCGACAGCACGTTGTTCGTCGACATCATCAGGACGCGCGCTTCCAACTGGGCCTCGAGGCTCAGCGGCACGTGCACGGCCATCTGGTCACCGTCGAAGTCCGCATTGAATGCCGAACAGACGAGCGGATGCAGCTGGATCGCCTTGCCTTCGATGAGAACCGGCTCAAAGGCCTGGATGCCCAGACGGTGAAGCGTCGGTGCACGGTTCAGCATCACCGGATGCTCGCGGATCACCTCGTCGAGGATGTCCCAGACTTCCGGGCGCTCCTTCTCGACCAGCTTCTTCGCCTGCTTGACGGTGGAACTCAGCCCCTTCGCCTCGAGCCGCGAATAGATGAACGGCTTGAAGAGCTCGAGCGCCATCTTCTTCGGCAGCCCGCATTGATGCAGCTTCAGCTCGGGTCCGGTCACGATGACCGAGCGGCCCGAAAAGTCGACGCGCTTGCCCAGCAGGTTCTGCCGGAAACGGCCCTGCTTGCCCTTGAGCATGTCGGAAAGCGACTTCAGCGGACGCTTGTTGGCACCGGTGATGACGCGGCCGCGACGGCCGTTGTCGAAGAGCGCGTCGACCGATTCCTGCAACATCCGCTTCTCGTTGCGGATGATGATGTCGGGTGCACGCAATTCGATCAGCCGCTTGAGGCGGTTGTTGCGGTTGATCACCCGGCGGTAGAGATCGTTGAGATCCGACGTGGCGAACCGGCCGCCATCCAGCGGAACGAGCGGACGCAGCTCGGGCGGGATCACGGGAATGACCGTCATCACCATCCATTCCGGGCGGTTGCCGGATTCGACGAAGCTCTCGACGATCTTGAGACGCTTGATGATCTTCTTGGGCTTGAGCTCGCCGGTCGCTTCCTTGAGCTCTTCGCGCAGGCGTTCGGCCTCTGCCTCGAGGTCGATCATCGCGAGCATCTCGCGAATGGCCTCGGCACCGATATTGGCCGTGAACGCGTCCATCCCGTAGGAATCCTGGGCGTCCATGAACTCCTCTTCGGTCATCATCTGACCGTAGGTGAGGTCCGTGAGGCCAGGCTCGATCACCACGTAGTTCTCGAAATAGAGCACACGCTCAAGATCGCGCAGCGTCATGTCCAGCATGAGGCCGATGCGCGACGGCAGCGATTTCAGGAACCAGATATGGGCACAGGGCGCCGCAAGCTCGATATGGCCCATCCGCTCGCGGCGGACCTTCTGGAGCGTCACCTCGACACCGCATTTCTCGCAGACGACGCCGCGATACTTCATGCGCTTGTACTTGCCGCAGAGGCATTCGTAATCCTTGATCGGACCGAAGATGCGCGCGCAGAAGAGGCCGTCACGCTCGGGCTTGAACGTGCGGTAGTTGATCGTCTCGGGCTTCTTGATCTCGCCGAAGGACCAGCTGAGAATCCGTTCCGGAGAGGCGAGCGAAACCTTGATTTCATCGAAGGTTTTAGGGCCGGCGAGCGGCGAGAACGGGTTGGTTGTCAGTTCCTGGTTCATGTCGTGTCCTTAATGATAAGGGTGCGTCGGAAGGGCGTGAGAGATCTTCGTTCCGAAGATCTCCCGAAAATCTCGACCCGAGATCTTCACTCCGCGTCTTCCTCCTCGTCCGCATCCAGGAGTTCCATGTTGAGGCCCAGTCCCCGGACCTCCTTGACGAGAACGTTGAACGATTCCGGAACGCCGGCCTCGAAATTGTCCTCGCCCTTGACGATGCTCTCGTAGACCTTGGTCCGGCCGGCGACGTCGTCGGACTTCACCGTCAGCATCTCCTGCAGGGTGTAGGCCGCGCCGTAGGCCTCGAGCGCCCAGACCTCCATCTCGCCGAAACGCTGTCCGCCGAACTGCGCCTTCCCGCCCAGGGGCTGCTGGGTGACGAGACTGTAGGGGCCGGTCGACCGCGCGTGGATCTTGTCGTCGACAAGATGATGGAGCTTCAGCAGGTACTTGATCCCCACCGTCACTTCACGGCTGAACTTCTCGCCGGTCCGACCGTCATAGAGACGGCTCTGCCCGCTTTCCGAGAAGCCCGCACGACGCAGCGCATCGTTGACATCGGGTTCCTTCGCACCGTCGAAGACAGGCGTCGCGATCGGAACACCGCGGGTCACGTTGCCGGCCGCTTCGAGAAGACGGTCGTCGTCCATCGACTCGATGCCTTCGTCGTAGACATCGTCGCCATAGGCGATCCGCATCGCGTCCTTGACCGGCGTCATGTCCCCGGTCCGCCGGTATTCACCCAGCGCCTCGTCGACCTTGATGCCGAGACCGCGCGCGGCCCAGCCCATATGGGTCTCGAGGATCTGACCGACGTTCATCCGGCTCGGCACGCCCAGCGGGTTCAGAACGAAATCGACCGGCGTGCCGTCCTCGAGGAACGGCATGTCCTCCATCGGCACGACGCGGGAGATCACGCCCTTGTTGCCGTGACGACCGGCCATCTTGTCGCCCGGCTGAAGCTTGCGCTTCACCGCGACGAAGACCTTGACCATCTTCATCACGCCCGGCGGCAGGTCGTCGCCGCGGCGGACCTTTTCGACCTTGTCCTCGAACCGGGCATCGAGAGCGCGCTTCTGCGACTCGTACTGCTCGTTCAGGGCCTCCATGATCTTGGCGTCGTCCTCGTCCTCGAGGGCAAGCTGCCACCACTGGCCGCGGCTCAGCTGATCGTCGAGCAGCGCCTCGGTGATCTGGGTGTTCGGCTTGACGCCTTTCGGTCCCTTCACGGCATTCTTGCCCATGACGAGGTCGCGGAGACGGGCATAGATGTTGCGATCGAGGATCGCGAGCTCGTCGTCGCGGTCGCGGCTCAGGCGCTCGACCTCCTCGCGCTCGATCTGCAGCGCACGCTCGTCCTTCTCGACGCCGTGCCGGTTGAAGACCCGGACCTCGACGACGGTGCCGTAATCTCCGGGCGGCAGGCGCAGCGACGTGTCGCGCACGTCCGACGCCTTCTCCCCGAAGATCGCGCGAAGCAGCTTCTCCTCGGGCGTCATCGGGCTCTCGCCCTTGGGGGTGATCTTGCCCACAAGGATGTCCGCCGGTCCGACCTCGGCCCCGATATAGACGATGCCGGCCTCGTCGAGATTGCGCAGGGCCTCCTCGCCGACATTCGGGATGTCCCGGGTGATCTCCTCGGGTCCGAGCTTCGTGTCGCGCGCGGCGACCTCGAATTCCTCGATATGGATCGACGTGAAGACGTCGTCGCGGGTGATCCGCTCCGAGATCAGGATCGAGTCCTCGTAGTTGTAGCCGTTCCAGGGCATGAACGCGACGACCACGTTCTTGCCGAGCGCAAGCTCACCGATATCGGTCGAGGGACCGTCGGCGATGACCTCGCCCTTGCCGACCGTGTCGCCCACCTTCACCAGCGGACGCTGGTTGATGCAGGTGTTCTGGTTCGACCGCTGGAACTTCCTGAGACGGTAGATGTCGACCCCCGCATCGCCGAGCTCGAGATCCGCGGTGGCGCGCACGACGATCCGCTGGGCATCGACCTGGTCGATGACACCGGCACGCTTCGCCATGATCGCGGCACCGGAATCCCGCGCGACCACCTCCTCAATGCCGGTGCCCACAAGCGGAGCCTCGGCACGGAGAAGCGGCACGGCCTGCCGCTGCATGTTCGATCCCATCAGGGCGCGGTTCGCGTCGTCGTTCTCGAGGAACGGGATGAGCGAGGCCGCGACCGAGACCAGCTGCTTCGGCGAGACGTCGATCAGATCGACATGCTCGGTGGGCGCAAGCGTGTAGTCGCCCTTCTGGCGCGTGTTGACCATCTCCATCGTGAAGCGGCCATCGTCGTCGAGCTGCGCGTTGGCCTGCGCGACGGTGTGGCGCATTTCCTCGGTAGCGGACATGTAGTGCACCTCGTCGGTGACCTGCTTGTCCTTCACGACGCGATAGGGCGTCTCGATGAAGCCGTACTTGTTCACCCGCGCGAAGGTCGCGAGTGAGTTGATCAGGCCGATATTCGGGCCTTCCGGCGTCTCGATCGGGCACATCCGGCCGTAATGCGTCGGATGGACGTCACGCACCTCGAAGCCCGCACGCTCGCGTGTCAGGCCGCCCGGCCCGAGCGCCGAGAGGCGCCGCTTGTGCGTCACTTCCGACAGCGGGTTGGTCTGGTCCATGAACTGCGACAGCTGCGAGGAACCGAAGAACTCGCGCACGGCCGCGGCGGCGGGCTTCGCGTTGATCAGGTCCTGCGGCATCACCGTGTCGATCTCGACCGACGACATCCGCTCCTTGATCGCGCGCTCCATCCGCAGAAGGCCGACACGGTACTGGTTCTCCATCAGCTCGCCGACCGAGCGCACCCGGCGGTTGCCGAGGTGGTCGATATCGTCGATGTCGCCACGCCCGTCGCGCAGGTCCACGAGCGCCTTGATGCAGGCGACGATATCCTCGCGGCGCAGCGTGCGCTGGGTATCCTCGGCATCGAGGTTGAGGCGCATGTTCATCTTCACGCGGCCGACGGCCGAAAGGTCGTAGCGCTCGGAATCGAAGAAGAGCGTGTCGAACAGGTTCGACGCCGCCTCGACGGTGGGCGGCTCGCCCGGACGCATCACGCGGTAGATGTCCATGAGCGCGGTGTCGCGGTTCAGGTTCTTGTCCTGAGCCATCGTGTTGCGCATGTACGGGCCAACCGTGACGTTGTCGATGTCGAGCACCGGAATCTCGGTCACGCCGGCCTCGATCAGCTCGTGCAGCGTGCCGCCCGTGACCTGACCGTCCTTGTCGGTTTCCCAGGTGAGCTCGTCACCCGCCTCGACATAGATCGCGCCGGTTTCCTCGTTGATGATGTCACGGGAAACATAGCGGCCCAGGATCTGGTCGAAGGGCAGCAGCAGGTCCGTGACCTCGCCCGCATCGATCAGCTGCTTGACGGCACGCGGCGTCACTTTCTTGCCGGCCTCGGCGATCACTTCACCCGACTTCGCATCGACGAGGTCATAGCCCGGACGGGTACCGCGCACCCGCTCGGGGAAGAACTTCGTCACCCAGCCGCGGTTCTTCTCCAGCGTGAAGGACACCGTGTCGTAATAGGCGTCCATGATCGCTTCCTGATCGAGCCCGAGCGCATAGAGCAGCGTCGTGACCGGGAGCTTCCGGCGGCGGTCGATCCGCGCATAGACGAGATCCTTGGCGTCGAACTCGAAATCGAGCCAGGACCCGCGATAGGGAATGATGCGGCAGGCGAAGAGCAGCTTGCCCGAGCTGTGGGTCTTGCCCTTGTCGTGGTCGAAGAAGACACCCGGGGAGCGATGCATCTGCGACACGATGACGCGCTCGGTCCCGTTCACGATGAAGGTGCCGTTCGGCGTCATGAGCGGCATGTCGCCCATGAACACGTCCTGCTCCTTGATGTCCTTCACGGATTTCGCGCCCGTATCCTCGTCGATATCGAACACGATGAGACGCAGCGTGACCTTCAGCGGCGCGCTGTAGGTCATGTCGCGCTGCTGGCATTCCTCGACATCGTATTTCGGCTTCTCGAGCTCGTACTTCACGAATTCCAGAACGGCGGTCTCGTTGAAGTCCTTGATCGGAAAGACCGACTGGAAGACGCCCTTGATCCCCTCGCCGTCCAGCGGTTCGAGCTGGTCGCCGGATTTCAGGAACAGATCGTAGCTCGATTTCTGAACCTCGATGAGGTTCGGCATTTCGAGGACTTCGCGGATCTTGCCGTAATACTTACGAAGCCGCTTCTGACCAAGATAGCTGGATGCCATGGGGATATCACCTTTGCTTTTCGCGGGTCACGCCACCTTGGGGAGAGGTCGCGCACCCTGACGAAACGGGAGCTTCGGATCCATACCTGGCCATCCTCCCACAGACGGCCGCCCGATCCTCGAAGCCGCACCTGAAAGAAGGTCGCGCCTGACGGCCCTCTTTGAGACGCGGAAGGCTGGTCCCGCGAACGGAACCAGCCGGGTCATGTCATCGGCCCCTCGGTGCCTGCTGCCGGATCCCTGTTCCCGAAGGACTGGACCCGGATGCGGACATCGCGGGGGCGTCGATCACTTCAGCTCGATCTCGGCACCGGCCGCTTCGAGCTTCGCCTTGATGTCCTCGGCTTCGGACTTGTCGACGCCTTCCTTGACGGCCTTGCCGCCGGCTTCGACCAGTTCCTTGGCTTCTTTCAGACCAAGACCGGTGATCGCGCGGACCTCCTTGATGACGTTGATCTTCTGCGCACCGGCGCTCTTGAGGATCACGTCGAATTCGGTCTGCTCTTCCTCGGCGGCACCACCGGCACCGTCCGCGGGACCGGCCATCATGACCGCGCCGCCGGCGGCGGGCTCGATGCCATACTCGTCCTTGAGGATGGTTTTCAGTTCCTGAGCTTCGAGCAGGGTCAGCCCGACGATCTCTTCGGCAAGTTTCTTCAGATCAGCCATTTTTCCGTTCCGTTCGTTAAGATGTGTTCCAGCGCCCCGGGGCACAAGCCCCGGCGATGCGGATCAGGCGGCTTCCGCCTTCTCCTCGATGGTCGACAGGATGCTCGCGATGTTCGAAGCCGGCGCGCCAATGGCCCCTGCGATGTTCGATGCGGGTGCGCCAAGCGTGGCCGCGATCGAAGCGATGAGCTCGTCGCGACTGGGCAGCTTGGCGACCGCGGCAACACCGGCACGGTCCAGTTGTGTCTCGCCCATAGAGCCGCCGAGGATCTCGAACTTCGAGTTATCCTTGGCGTAATCCTCGGCTGCCTTGGCCGCAGCCACGGGATCCTCGGAATAGGACAGGACGGTCATCCCCGTCAGGAGATCCGAAAGCTTGGCGTTCGGCTTTCCCTCGAGGGCGATCTTGGCGAGCTTGTTCTTGGCAACGCGCACGGATCCGCCGGCTTGGCGCAGCCGCGCCCGCAGGTCCTGCATCTCGGCAACCGTGAGGCCCGCGTAGTGTGCAACCACCACGACGCCAGAGCTTTCGAAGATCTGGCCGAGTTCCTCGACCACTTTCTCTTTTTGAGCTCTATCCACAGTTTCACTCCAAGTTTGGAGGGTCTCCCCTCCGGCTCGTTCAACCGGACCAGAAGGTCCGATCATGCGGTCCGAACGGGTCGTCACATCCCAGAACGCGCCCCGGAAGGGCCGATCGATCAATGTCTCTTCCCGTCTCGGGCAGGATTTACGAGATCGCTCTCACCCACCGTCTCGGACGAAATGGATGATCCATCGGCGAATCACCGACAGATCGTCCAAGTGGTCCGTCTAAGCCTTTCGTTAAGGCTCGGCAAGGGGGTTCCGCGAGGCTCTGATGCCCCGCGCAAAGTCGGATCTAGTCGGGCCCGTAGGCCACTGCGTCCGCTTCCGGGACCGGCCCGGTTCCGGCCATCTTGCGCTCCATCAGCGTGACCCGGTCGTCGAACCCCAACGCAAGCACCGCGGGAACCTCGCCGTCCTTGACGAAGGACAACGCGAATTTTCCGCCGTCTGGCGTCCCGTCGATCCTGTCCCAGTCCGATGCATTGCCGGTATAGGTATAGGATCCCTTCGCCTGCTGCATCGTCCAGAAGAACGGCGTCCCTTCGTAGCGCCCGCCCTGCCCGAGCATGTTGCGCGCGGCAAGCTCGCCCAGTTCCTGCGCGAAACGCCAATGCTCGATCCTTTTAGGGCCCCATGCGGTCGGAACGCATGCAATATCGCCGGCCAGGAACACGTCGGGATGGTCCGGCACGGACAGTGTCGGCTCGACCGAGATGCCGCCATCGTCATCTTTCGTGAACGGCAGCCATTCCGTTCGGGGATCCGCGCCGATCGCAACGATCGCGATGTCGCAATCGACGACCTCACCATTCTCAAGCTCCACGCCGCTGACCCTGGTTTCGCCGCGAAACCTCTCGACGGTTGCGCCGGTCAGCATCGTCACGCCGGCCTCCTTCTGCTCGCTCAGGATACGCGTCCCGAAGGCAGCACCGAATTTCGAGGCGAGCGGCACGTGCTCGCGGATGATCATGGTCACCTCGACACCATCGCGTCGCCCGAGGAAAGTGGCGGCCTCGAGCCCGATGAACCCTCCCCCGACGATCGCAACCCGGCAGGTCCCGCCGTCCTTGCGCGCCGCAATGTCATCGCGAAGCGTATCGGCATCCGTCTTCGTGCGGATGCGGTGAATGCCTTCGAGATCGCCACCCGGCAAACCTGCCTCCCGCGCGCCGGAGCCGGTCGCGACCAGCAGCTTGTCATAGCGGAGGACCTCGGATTGACCTTCGAGGGTGACGGCCCTGTCCCGCGGATCCAGCGCGATGGCCTTGCCCTGACGGATCTCGATATCGAAATCACCGATATTCGAGGGCTTGCGGACGAGCGGGGCATCCGGCGTATCCTCGCTGCCGATATAGGCCTTCGAGAAGCCGGTGCGGTCGAACGGGGAACCACCTTCGTCGGTGACGACGATGATACTGCCCTCAAAGCCCTCCCGACGCAGCGTCTCGGCGGCGCGCCAGCCGGCCGCGCCACTGCCGATGATCACGAACTTGCGATCGTCGTCACCGCGCCGCGCATGCTCAGGCAGCGGATGCGGCTCGACACCCTCGGCGACGGTCACGAAGATCTCACCATCGTCGATACGTACGGGATAGGTGGCGAGCGCCTCGCAGGCCGGCGGCGCGATCAGCTCGCCCGTCGCGAGGCCAAAAGATGCGCGATGGGCAGGGCAGACGATGCGATCGCCGTCGATCGCGCCGTTCTTCAGCGGCACGCCCTTGTGCGGACAGGTCGCCGCCATCGCATGCACATCGTCGCCCTGCCGCACGAGGAGAACCTTCGTTTCCCCGAGTTCCACCTCGGTCGGGTCGTTCTGAGCGAGATCGTCCAGCGCAGCGGCACGGTATTCGGTCATGTCGGTCATCTCCGGGACTGTCTGTTGTTGTTTCGACAACCCCCGATCCGACCGGTCGGGTCCGCATCGCGGCCATTCCGATTCCCGGCAAACGAAAAAGGGGCGCATCCCACCCGGAATGCGCCCCTTTCGAGATCGGTTCGAAACGAACTAGATCATTCGTTGCCGGTCGCCGAAGCCACGTCGACGGTCACGCCGGGCCCCATGGTCGAGCTGATGGCGACCTGCTTCATGTAGGTGCCCTTGGCACCCGCCGGCTTCGCCTTGCCGACGGCATCGACGAAGGCACGCAGGTTCTCGGCCAGTTTCTCGGCGTCGAACGAGGCCTTGCCGATCCCGGCATGGATCACGCCGGCCTTCTCGGCCTTGAACTGGACCTGACCGCCCTTCGCGGCCTCGACCGCTTCCTTGACGTCCATCGTCACCGTGCCGACGCGCGGGTTCGGCATGAGGTTGCGCGGGCCCAGGATCTTGCCCAGGCGACCGACGATCGGCATCATGTCGGGCGTCGCGATGCAGCGGTCGAAGTTGATCTGACCGCCCTGGATCTGCTCCATGAGATCCTCGGCACCGACGATATCGGCTCCGGCGGCCTGCGCCTCCTCGGCCTTGGGACCGCGTGCGAAGACGGCGACACGAACGGTCTTGCCCGTCCCGTTGGGCAGCGTCACGCTGCCGCGCACCATCTGGTCCGCATGGCGCGGATCGACGCCGAGGTTCATCGCGATCTCGATCGTCTCGTCGAATTTCGAGGTCGCATTGCCCTTCACGAGCGCCACGGCCGCATCGACGGAGAGGTTTTCCTTGCCGGCGACGGCTTCGCGCTGCACCTTCTGCTTTTTGCTGAGCTTTGCCATTACTTCACCTCGATGCCCATGGAGGATGCCGACCCGAGGATGATCTTCATCGCCTGGTCGATATCGGTGGCGTTGAGGTCCTTCATCTTGGCCTCGGCGATCTCGCGGACCTGCTTGACGGTGACCGTGCCGACAGTCTCGCGCGAGGGGGTCTTGGCACCCGATTTCACCTTGGCGGCCTTCTTGAGATAATACGACGCGGGCGGCGTCTTGATCTCCATCGTGAAGGACTTGTCCTGATAGTAGGTGATCACGGTGGGGCACGGCGCGCCCTGCTCCATCTCCTGCGTGCGCGCGTTGAACGCCTTGCAGAATTCCATGATGTTGATGCCGCGCTGACCGAGCGCGGGGCCGACGGGGGGCGACGGGTTCGCCTGGCCCGCAGGCACCTGCAGCTTCATGCTGCCGATCTTCTTCTTGGCCATGACGGCCTCCTTTCATTCGCGACGGGACACTTCCCGTCCTGCACATGGACCATCGGATGAGGGTCCGCTTGCCGTGGTTCGGACGGACCCGAAGGCCGCCCTCCCACGTCGAACGCTCAGATCTCCTTGGAGACCTGAGTGTATTCCAGCTCGACCGGGGTGGCCCGGCCGAAGATCGACACCGACACCTTGAGGCGCTGGTTGTCGTCGTCCACGTCCTCGACCATGCCGTCGAACCCTTCGAACGGACCGTCGGTGACCTTGACGCGCTCGCCCGTCTCGAAGCTGATCTCGATCCGGGGCGTTTCCTCGCCTTCCTGGACGCGGCCGAGGATCGCCTCGACCTCGGCGTCGCGCATGGGCATCGGACGCCCCTGCGGACCGAGGAAGCCGGTCACGCGGTTGATCGAGCTGATGAGGTGATAGCCGTGATCGCTCATTTCCATGTGGACGAGCACGTAGCCCGGCATGAAGCGCCGCTCGGTCGGGACCTTCTTGCCGCGGCGGATCTCGATCACCTCCTCGGTCGGGACCAGGACCTCGTCGATCTCCTCGCCCAGGTTCTTCTCGGCGACTTCGGAGCGGATCTGCTCGGCGATCTTCTTCTCGAAATTCGACAGGACGCTAACCGAATACCATCGCTTTGCCATCTGAATGCTCGCCTCGCCTGTGCGTTAGTTCCGCGGCCCCGAATATGAAATCGGCGCGCCACGTCGATCGAAAGCACGCCGTCAGTCTGGGGGAATCGAACGCCCCTCTAACCGGCGCGGGCCATGGATGCAAGCCTAGCCGAAGAAAGTCAGCGCGGCCTGCAGCCCCTGCCGGATGATGAAATCCACGAAGAAGAAGAACACCGCCGTCAGCGACGCCATGATGAAGACCATGACGGTCGTCAGCAGGACCTCGCGCCGCGTCGGCCAGACGACCTTCGCGATTTCCGCGCGGGCCTGCTGGATGAACTGGAGCGGGTTGGTGCGGCTGGCCATGAACTTCGATCCTCGGGGAATGGGTCGGGGGTGCAGATACGGATTTCGCCGCGTCAGATCAAGGACTCTCGGGGGCCCTGCCGATCAGGCGGCGAGCCCCTTGCTTCCCATGTCGACGAATTTCCGGCGACGATCGTGGCGCAGCGCGTCGCGATCGAGCTTGGAGAGCTCCTCGATCATCCGTCCGATCTCGGCCCCGACCGCATCCATGGCAGCCCGCGCGTCGCGCTGCGCACCGCCGCGCGGCTCGGGGATGATCCGGTCGATGACGCCGAGCTTCTTGAGATCCTGCGCGGTCAACCTGAGCGCCTCGGCCGCCTCGCGCATCTTGTCGGCATCCTTCCACAGGATCGACGCGCAGCCTTCGGGCGAGATCACCGAATAGACCGAATGCTCGAGCATCGCGACGCGATTCGCGGTGGCGAAGGCCACGGCACCGCCCGATCCGCCCTCGCCGATCACCACGCTGACGAGCGGCACGCCGAGCCCGAGGCAGGTCTGCGTCGAACGCGCGATCGCCTCGGACTGGCCACGCTCCTCGGCCCCCTTGCCGGGGAATGCGCCCGGCGTGTCGATCAGAGTCACGACGGGCAGCCCGAAGCGGTCGGCCATCTCCATGAGGCGGATCGCCTTGCGGTAGCCCTCGGGCCGGGCCATGCCGAAGTTCCGCTCCAGCCGCGACTTGGTGTCGTTGCCCTTCTCGTGGCCGATCACCATGACCGGACGACCGTCGAGCCGGGCGAGCCCGCCCATCACGGCCTCGTCGTCGGCGAAGTTCCGGTCGCCGGCGAGCGGGGTGTATTCGGTGAAGAGGGCACGGATGTAATCGACGCAATGCGGCCGGTCGGGGTGCCGCGCGACCTGGCATTTCCGCCAGGGCGTGAGGTTCTTGTAGATGTCGTCGAGCAGCGTGTCCGCCTTCTGGTCGAGCGCGCGGGCCTGCTCCTCCATGTCGGTGCCGTCGTCGCGCCGCGACATGGCGCGCAACTCTCCGGCCTTGCCTTCGATCTCGGCCAGGGATTTCTCGAAATCAAGATAATGTGCCATCTGGGGACGCTCCGTCGATCTCGCGTCTCTATGAACGCGGCGCGCAGGGGATGCAACTCGCGGGGAGGTATCGCCCTCGGCACGGATGTTTCGCGCGCGAAACATTTGGGGCCGCCCCGGGCCCCGAGCTTGACAGGATCGCATGCCTGGCCGATGTGCGATCCGAGCAGGTAAGGAGCCCGTCCCCATGTCGCGCATCGTCTATGTCAACGGAGATTACGTGCCCGAGGAAAGCGCGACGGTTTCCGTCTTCGACCGCGGATTCCTCTTCGCCGACGGCGTCTACGAGGTGACGAGCGTTCTGGACGGGCGCATTCTCGACTTCGAGGGGCATGTCGAACGGCTCGAACGCTCGCTGGGCGAGCTTGGCATGGAGATGCCCGTCCCCGCCGGGGAGCTTCTCGAGATCCATCGCCGGCTCATCGCCGAGAACGATCTGCGCGAGGGTACGATCTATCTGCAGGTGACGCGCGGTGCCGCGGATCGCGATTTCATCTATCCCGCCGCCGGGACCGGGCAGACGCTCGTCCTCTTCACGCAGGCGCGCGCCGATCTCGTCGACAACCCGATGGCAGCCAAGGGGCTCAGCATCATTTCGATCCCGGACGAACGCTGGGGCCGGCGCGACATCAAGACGGTGCAGCTTCTCTACCCGTCGATGGGCAAGATGATGGCCAAGGCCGCCGGGGCGAACGATGCCTGGATGGTCGAGGACGGCCACGTCACCGAAGGCACGTCGAACAACGCCTATATCGTCAAGGACGGAACGATCGTGACCCGTCAGCTCGGGAACGAGATCCTGCACGGCATCACGCGCAAGGCGGTTTTGCGCTTCGCCCGCGAGGCGCAGATGAAGGTCGAGGAGCGGCCCTTCACGATCGAGGAGGCGATGGCGGCCGACGAGGCCTTCGTCACTTCGGCCTCGACCTTCGTTCTTCCGGTGGTGGAGATCGACGGGACGGCCGTCGGCAGCGGCACCCCCGGCCCCGTCGCGACCCGTCTGCGCGAGATCTATCTCGACGAAAGCCGCAAGTCGGCGATCTAGCGTCCGGTCCGCCGGGGGGTGCCCGCGTCGCCGCTGAGATCCGCACGGTAGTAGAGCAGGACCAGCGCCGCGACCAACGCGACGACCCCGGCTTTGGACGCGACCTCCACCCCGAGACCGCCGCCGATGGCGAGCGCGATCGCCGCCACGAGATCGACCAGCAGGACGAGGGACGCCAGGAACAGCGCTCCGTAGGCAAAGATCTTGCGCATGGGCGTTTCGCGGTCGTCGCCGCGCACCCGCCGGTCGAGAATGGCAAAGACGGGCGCAAAGACCACGAGAGCCGCGACGTTCCAGTTCAGTCGCAGATGGTCGCGGGTCTCCAGCGCCCATTCGATCGCCTTGAACGACGCCGAGACCAGATTCGCGACGACCACGACGAGCGCCACGAATGTCAGCCCGTAGAAGAACGCATCGCGGGCCGAGACATAGGGCTGGCGACGCGGAACGGGCGGCGAAAAGTCGATATCGGCATAGGTCGCAAGCGCCCGCTCGACATCCCGCGTTGACCAGCCTGCCTCGACGAGAACGCGGTCGATCTCGTCGCGTGACCGTCCGGCCATCAGGGCGTCACGCACGAAGGTGTCGAGCGCAGGGCCGCGGGCCATCAGCCGGCCTGGTCGGCCTTCTCGGGCGCATCCTTCTGATACATGTCGCGCCACACCTCGTAGGGCATGCCATAGAACGCCTCGCGCGCTTCGGCCTGGCTCATCGCGATATCGCGCTTCTGGGCTTCTTCCATGTACCAGCGGCTGAGGCAGTTGCGGCAGAAGCCCGCCGTCTCCATCAGGTCGACATTCTGGACATCCGTCCGCTCGCTCAGGTGCTGGCGGAGGCGGCGGAAGGCGGCGGCTTCGAGTTCGATGCGGGTCTGCTGATCCATGGTCTTCTCCTTGTTCTTGTCCGCTCACTAGCTGGGTGTCGAACCGCCGCCTTCAACCCCGCCCCCGGTTGCGACCCCCCCGCAAAGCGGTCATAAGCTCGAGGCAAACCTGTCGGACGCTAACGGAGTTTTTCCGATCATGAGACGCCTTCGTAAGATCAAGATCGTCGCGACCCTCGGCCCAGCATCGAGCGATTACAACACGATCCGTGCGCTGTTCGAGGCCGGGGCT